>NZ_AP022671.1:2700416-3000833 GCF_011405515.1 Nitrospira sp. KM1
CCACACCAGCGGACTTGGCGTTCATGCCCAACTCCTTCGCGGTTTCCCGATCGAGATCCTGAACCGCGACACCGGCGAACGCGAAATCCTTTTCGCCGCTGTCGACCTTGGCCACTTTGGTGGTATCCGGCTGTTCGCCGATCGTGATCGTGAAATCTTTTTCATGACCGTCGCGCATCACCTTGACCGGCACGTGAGCTCCTACGGCGGTGCGTGTGACCATCCGCTGCAAGGCGACCGCGTCTTCAACGGAGGATCCCTGATAGGAAACGATGATGTCTCCCTGCTTGAGACCTCCTCGCTCGGCCGGGCTATCCTCCCTCACATCGCTGACCAAGGCGCCCTTGGTTTGCTTCATGCCGAAGGACTTCGCCAAATCCTGGTTGAGATCCTGGATCCCGATACCGAGGAACCCGCGAACCACCTTGCCGTTCTTCACCAGGCTCTCATAAATCGGTCTGCTCATACTCGTGGGGACAGCGAATCCCACGCCTTGGTACCCACCGGTCTGAGAAAAGATGGCCGTATTGATGCCGACCAATTCCCCTTTGGTGTTCACGAGCGCTCCGCCGGAGTTTCCCGGATTGATGGCGGCGTCGGTCTGTATGAAATCCTCGTATTGGGTAATGCCCATGCGGCCTCGTCCGAGAGCGCTCACGATGCCGAGCGTCACGGTCGAATTCAAACCGAACGGATTTCCCACGGCAAGGACGTACTCTCCAACCTGAAGCTTCGATGCATCACCCCAAGCCACGCTCGGCAGACGATCTCCTTCGATCTTGACCACGGCCAGATCGGTCTTCGGATCGGTTCCCACGATCTTGCCTGTGAACTCGCGCTTGTCCGGAAGGGTAACAGACACATCTTTGGCCCCGTCGATCACATGATTGTTGGTCAGAATATATCCGTCCGAAGAGATGATCACGCCGGATCCCTGTCCGCCACCGCGGTGTCCGCGCGGTTCCCCGGGGCCCTGCGGCCCGCGGAATCCTTTCGGACCGAACGGCCCGTTGGGCCCGCCGAAAAACTCCTCCATACGGTCGCGCATGTCGCCCCGGCCGCTACGGTCTTCCGACACTTTGTCGGCAGCGACGGTTGTAATATTGACGACCGCAGGAGTCACGGCCTTCGCCACTTCGGTAAATCCCTGCGATGACGCGGCAGCCAGAGGGGCCAGGACGGCCGGACTCTCCGCTGTCTGCGTGTTCGAAGCGTGAGACGGAGTCAGCGATCGGCCACCCCACAGCAGGACCGCGCTCAGTGCAGCCATCCCGATAACCGGGCCAACGGTTCGACGAACGACGTGATTCATGATGCCCTCCTTGAAAAACGACGTGTGAGAATCAGACTGGCGATAGAGGAGAGCGTAACAACGAGCGATGAGAGGACCATTAGGGAGGAATTAAAAGATCTTAAGACTGGCGCGGGGAAAGCGGGAGCGTCACCGTGAAGGTCGAACCTTTTCCGATCTCGCTGTGCACCTCGATGCGGCCATGGTGAGAATCGGCGATCCAGCTGCAGATGGCGAGACCCAGACCCGTCCCTTTCTTGGTGTGCGCTCGCGCGTCGTCCGTTCGGTAGAAGCGGTCAAAGATTCTTGGCTGTTCTTCGGGCGAGATCCCGATTCCCTGATCGGCGACGGAGATCTTGGCCTGAGTGGAACTCGTTGCCAGTGCAATATGGACCGAGCCGCCCGGCCTCGAATACTTCACGGCGTTATCGACGAGGTTGAGAAACAATTCCCGCAGGCGCAGTTCATCGCCGAGCACGGTCGCCGGCGACATGAGACCCACGACGACTTGAATGCCCCGCTCCTGCCCGAGCAATGCCGCCTGCCGGTGAATATCTTCGAGGAGGCTCTCAAGCTTGACCGGGAGATGCTCCATCTTGACCTCCCCCATGTCCGCCCGGGAAAGAAAGAGAAGCTCATCGACGATCCGTGTCATGCGGTCGATCTCTTCGAGATTGCTTTCCAGCACGGTCGTGTAATCCCCCGCTTCACGAGGACGTCTCAGGGCCAATTCCGTTTCGCCCTTCATGACCGTCAGCGGAGTTCGCAGCTCGTGCGACGCATCGCTGCTGAATTGCCGGATTTGACGAAAGGAGATCTCAAGCCGGGCGATCATGTTATTGAACGTTTCCGCGAGGCGGCCGATTTCGTCTGCAGAAGCCGGAGCATTCAATCGCTGCGTCAGATCGCCTCCGGCGATCCGTTGGGCCGCCAACGTAATCGCGTCGACGGGGCGCAATGCGCGCCCCGCAAGAAACCATCCCCCCGCGAGGGATACGGCCACTGCCAGCGGAATGGCGACCAACAGGACGAGCAAGAGACGGTTGAGTGTATGCTCGACGGATTCCATGGAGGTGCCGACCTGAACGATATACAGCAGATTTCCCCGATATATGATCGGCACGGATATCAACCTTAGGGGGGGCTCCTTGGGATATTTGGCCGATTCGAAGATCGTTCGACCGGAAAAGGCCACTTCCAGCGCCTGACGGCTCAAGGGGAGTTCATGCTGTTTAACGTTGGGGGACCGGATGGTGATGGTGCCGGACGGGCTGAAGATCTGAAAAAATTTGTCGATGCGGGCGAGCTCTGGAAATTGTGACATCAATTCATTTTCGTCGATCAACGGCAGGAACCCTCGTTGTTCGAGAGACCGGACGGCTGCCGCCGCGGTGTCTCCCAACGATTGATCCAACTCATCGCGGAGATCTCGAGAGGTGATAAGGTAGAGCACGGTAGAAAAGGTGACGAGAATCAGCGCGAGCGCGCTGCCGTACCACAGCGTGAGCCGAAGACGCAGCGGCATCAGCGATCCTCGGGCGGGAACACTCTGCTTTCCGTGCCCGTGAGGGACGGGCCTGGGAGACCGCTCTGATGAAGGGTCTGGAATCTGCAGGCAGATGAAACGAACACCCGATGAAAGGGGGGCAGGGAGATACCGGGAAGGATGTGCCGCATGCGCTAGTCGGCTTTCAACATATAGCCGCTTCCACGAATCGTATGGATAAGCTTCTTCGTGTGACCTCGGTCGATCTTGTTTCTGAGATAATTCACATAGACGTCTATGACGTTGGTAAACGTATCAAAATCTTGATTCCAGACATGCTCCGAGATCATGGGGCGGGTCAGAACCCTTCCTGAATGACGCATCAGGTATTCCAAGAGCGCATATTCCTTCAGCGTCAGATCGATGCGTTGCCCTCCGCGAGCCACTTCACGCGTGGCCGGGTTCAAAACGAGATCGTCAATCTGCAGGACGCCCGGGCTGTCGGTTGCGCCACGGCGCAGAAGTGCGCGAATGCGAGCCAGCAGTTCATCGATCGCGAACGGTTTGGTCAGATAGTCATCCGCCCCAGCGTCAAGACCTTTGACTCGCTGGTCGACCTGTGACTGGGCGGTGAGAATCAGGATAGGAGTCTGAATTCGTTCGCGGCGAATGTTTTTTACGATCTCAAGACCGGACAGGG
Organism: Nitrospira sp. KM1; assembly: GCF_011405515.1. NCBI lineage: Bacteria > Pseudomonadati > Nitrospirota > Nitrospiria > Nitrospirales > Nitrospiraceae > Nitrospira > Nitrospira sp. KM1. The sequence continues at coordinate 2,703,894 of NZ_AP022671.1, forward strand.
ATGGGAGCATCAGATCCACGATAACCGAATCATAGTTGGTGGCCAGGGCCATCTCCAAGCCCTTGGCCCCGTCTTCGCACAGGTCCACCGCGTAGCTCTCCTCCTCAAGCGCTCGCTTGATAAAGCAGCCGACCTTGGTTTCGTCTTCAATGACCAGAATACGCATTAGGAATGCATGATTATAGCAAACCCTCTGGTCCGTAGTTCCAGAGTAAATTGTGCCCCGACGATCGGATGCCGCTCCCTCTGGGCATGACGAACTTTGCTTGGAGAATTGAGGGCTGACATGGTAATCTTCTGTCGTTCAAGGACGAGCGCTGATCACACATTCATAACCTGATTACCTGCCATGGCCATTCCCGAATTCATGAATTCGACGGATTCTTTTATCAACCGACATCTCGGGGTGACCGATGCCGACCAACGCGAAATGCTGGCCATTCTCGGGGCACAATCTCTTCAGGCTCTGAGTGATGCCACGATACCAGCCGACATTCAATTGAAGCGTGAGCTGGATCTGCCACCGCATCGAAGTGAACAAACGGTGCTGCACGATTTACAGGCGTTAGCTGCGGAGAACCGAGTCTATCGGTCCCTGATCGGCATGGGCTATTACCAATGCGTCACTCCCGCTGTCATACAACGGAATATTCTGGAAAACCCAGGATGGTACACCCAGTACACGCCGTATCAGGCTGAGATCGCCCAAGGCCGGCTTGAAGCCCTCGTGAATTTCCAAACCATGGTGGCGGAGTTGACCGGGCTGCCACTGGCCAACTCCTCGCTTCTCGATGAAGCCACGGCGGCGGCGGAAGCCATGGCGATGTGTCTGTCCGTGGCCCGGAGCCTGGGACAGGAACGAACGGAATTTTTCATCTCACAAGATTGTCACCCCCAGACAGTGGGGGTTATGCAGACCAGAGCCGAACCACTCGGCCTGACTGTGCATGTCGGGAGGACGGCGGCGATCGACTTCGGCAATCCAAAATTGAGCGGAATCATGTTGCAGTATCCGGCCACCGACGGGTATGTCGGAGATTACAGTTCTCTGGTGAGCCGCGCCCATGAGGCCGGAGTCATCGTAGTGGTCGCGACGGACCTGTTGGCGTTGACGTTGCTGCGTCCTCCCGGTGAATTCGGAGCGGATATTGCGATCGGATCCAGCCAGCGATTTGGTGTGCCACTCGGATTCGGCGGTCCTCACGCGGCATTTATCGCTTGCAAAGAAGAATATAAGAGGCAGTTACCGGGCCGGATCGTCGGCGTTTCCAAGGATAAGACCGGACGCAGGGCGTATCGACTGTCCCTTCAGACTCGCGAGCAGCATATCCGGCGGGAGAAAGCGACAAGTAATATCTGTACCGCTCAAGTGCTGCTGGCGATCATGGCAAGCATGTATGCGATCTACCATGGCCCGGAGGGGTTGCAGCGAATTGCCCGCCGGATTCACGGATTGGCCATGGTGTTGGCTGCAGGGCTCCGTCAATTAGGATTCGAGATCCGGAATGAAGTATTTTTCGACACCCTGAGGGTGACATTGACGAAATACCAGGCTGACCAAGTACTGGTTCGAGCTGATGAGCAGGGAATGAATTTGAGACGGTTTGGTGACGATTCCATCGGCGTGGCATTGGATGAAGTGAGCAGTGAAAAGGAGGTCCGGTCCATTTTGGAGGTCTTTGTCGGACACAATCGGCTGCCCTTTGCGCTGAGCGACCTTGCCGAGACGGGACAACAGACATTCACGGAAGGCGTCGCCAGGACGAGCCCCTATTTGACGCACGAGGTCTTCAACCGATATCACGCTGAACATGAGATGCTCCGATATCTTCATCGGCTTCAATCACGGGACCTTTCTCTTACCCATTCCATGATCCCGCTTGGTTCTTGCACGATGAAACTGAACGCGACGACTGAGATGCTGCCGATCACGTGGCCGGAATTTTCACGCCTTCATCCATTCGCGCCTGTCGAACAAACAAAAGGTTATTTGGAATTGTTCAGGCAGTTGGAGGGCTGGCTGGCCGAGATTACAGGATTCGCAGCCGTGTCCCTGCAACCGAACGCCGGTTCTCAAGGAGAGTACGCCGGCCTAATGGTCATTCGCGCTTTTCATCGGAACCACGGAGAATTCCATCGTGATATCTGTCTGATTCCCGTCTCGGCGCATGGGACGAATCCGGCGAGTGCGGCCATGGTGGGGATGACCGTGGTGCCCGTGGCATGCGATAAGCAGGGGAATGTGGATCTGATCGACCTGGAGGCTAAAGCGGCGCAGCATCGCGAGCGGCTGGCGGCGCTGATGCTGACGTATCCCTCCACGCATGGGGTGTTTGAACCTGGCGTGCGTCGGATCTGTCAGATCGTGCACACGCATGGCGGACAGGTGTACATGGATGGGGCGAATATGAATGCGCAGGTCGGACTATGTCGTCCGGGTGATATTGGGGCCGACGTGTGCCATCTCAATTTGCATAAGACGTTCTGCATCCCTCATGGTGGCGGCGGTCCAGGCATGGGACCGATTGCAGTCGCTCGGCACCTCGCGCCGTTCCTTCCCGGCCACCCGGTTGCAGGATCGAGCAATCAGGATGCGATCGGACCCGTATCCGCGGCTCCCTATGGGAGCCCGAGTATTCTGACGATTCCCTGGGTGTATATCGCCTTGATGGGACGGGACGGACTCACCAAGGCCACACAGGTAGCCATTCTCAACGCGAACTACATGGCGAAACGGTTGGAGAAGCACTATTCCATCTTGTATACGGGTGCTCAAGGGTTTGTCGCCCATGAGTTCATCCTCGATCTGCGTGAGTTCAAAGACAGTGCCGGCATTGAGGTGATGGATGTGGCAAAACGCCTGATGGATTACGGATTCCATGCCCCGACGGTCTCGTTTCCCGTTGCCGGTACTCTGATGATCGAACCGACGGAGAGTGAATCAAAGGCCGAACTCGACCGGTTCTGTGAGGCCATGATCTTAATTCGTGCCGAGATTCAAGACGTCATCGACAACCGACAGCCACGGGCAGGCAACTTGCTCAAGAATGCTCCCCATACCGCTGAAACAGCGACGGCCACGCAATGGGACCGTCCGTATACCCGTGAACAAGCCGTATATCCGGCGCCCTGGGTGAAAGACCGTAAGTTCTGGCCTCATGTTGGCCGGATCGATGAGGCCTTCGGCGACCGCAATCTCATGTGCACCTGTCCGCCGATGGATACCTACCAATAAGCTCCGGCGCGGCCCTCATTCGTTCAGGGTCGCACCGTCAGACTTGCTCCTCGATTCAAGCTCACAGTAAAGTCTCTTTTGAGACTTCTGGTCCAAGCTCTGGAGAAGAGAGACTCATGTCTTCCATTGATCGACGCAGTTTTCTCATCCGAACCGGGCTCGCAATCGGCTCCGCAGCCCTGTCCGGAGCGCTCCCGGCTGCTCCGGCGTCCGCGGTATCGCCAGCATCTTCGTTCGAGGATTGGCGTACCCTAAGGGCGCAATTCAGCCTGGCGCCGGATGTGATCCACCTGGCAGGATTTTTTCTCGCATCGCATCCGAAACCTGTGAGAGAGGCTATTGAGCGACACCGCCAAGGGCTGGATGCCGACCCCATCGGTTATTGGTTTGGACATGAAACGAAGCAAGAGGCGGCAGTACTTCAGGCGGCCGGGTCATATCTGGGGTGCGACCCCACCGAGATTGCCTTGACCGATAGTACAACCATGGGCCTGGGGCTTCTTTACGGGGGGCTCCGCCTGCTGCCAGGACAAGAGATTCTCACGACGACACACGATCATTATTCAACGGAAACCTCCCTACGCCTTCGGGCTGAACGGACCGGGGCTACGGTGCGCAGGATTTCGCTTTATCAAGATATACGGAGTGTGTCGCGTGAGGCATTAGTGGATGCATTGATGTCAAACATTCATCAATCAACCAGGATCGTCGCAGTGACCTGGGTGCATTCGAGCACTGGACTCAAGCTTCCGATTGCGGAGTTTGGGCAGGCACTGCGGAGGCTGAATGAGTCACGAGATGAGAGAGAGCGGGTTCTGTTATGTGTCGACGGGGTGCATGCGCTTGGCGTGGAGAATTTCCGCGTCACCGATTTGCAATGCGATTTTCTGATTGCAGGAACTCATAAATGGATGTTCGGTCCACGAGGAACGGGCCTGGTATGGGGGCGCGAAAGCGCCTGGCCAGTGGCGAATGCGATTATTCCGACATTTAATACCGAAGCCTATGACATGTGGATGAATTCCATTCCTCCTAGACCGTTGCCTATGTCGGTGTATATGACTCCAGGAGGGTTTCACTCGTTTGAGCACCGATGGGCGCTTGACGCGGCTTTCTCACTGCACCAATCTATTGGAAAGGGTCGTGTGACGGAGCGGATCTATCAGCTAAATCAGCAATTAAAGCAGGGATTGGCGCGCATGCCGCAGATCCTCCTCCATACACCGATGTCCCAGGAATTGTCTGCGGGAATCGTGTGCTTCGAGGTCGATGGGAGGCCTCCCGAGCGTGTCGTTGACAGGCTGCGTCAAATGAAGATTGTCGGAAGCGTCACACCCTATGCGAATCGATACGTTCGACTGGCTCCCGGGGTCCTCAATGACCCCGCAGAAATCGATCACGTGCTCGGTGCAATGAAAAATCTGTGAATACAAGGAATTATGTTTTCCCCCTCCTTCGGGGCATTGAACCGCACTGCGAGTTTCGGCGATAAAATGAGATCTGAATGACAGAAATGAGGTTGTCGTCCTATGTCCCAGATTCTAAACCTGAGTGAACATACGACCGATGAGGAGCTTCAGCGACTCACGACGCTTCTTCTTTTTCATCTTGTCGAGCGTTGCGGGGGCCAAGTACAGTTCAAACTTGAGGATGCCCAGCGGGTCAGATCCAGCCTGACGACAAAGATGGTTCAAATGCAGGTGGGAGATGAAGTGCGGATCAGAATCATCGACCGCCTTCCCGAGTTACAGTAATCATCCTACGCCGGATCTGCAATTCATTTGTCGGCATTGCGAGTGTGGAAGCCAAAAGTTAAGGCGTACGTCTGCGCATTGATGTTGATCTACTATGTGTGACTAATCGATTCTGATCAGCCTAGGTGCGATGCTCCACATTTCATTGCAGATTGCCATTCCGGACTCCGAAATAGACATCCATGCCATCCGGTCGCAGGGGGCCGGAGGGCAGCACGTCAATAAAGTGTCATCAGCTGTGCATTTGCGGTTCAATATTGGGGCCTCCTCCTTGCCTGCGTTCTATAAAGAAGCATTGCTGAAACTGAATGATCACAGAATCTCAACCGATGGCATGATCACCATCAAAGCGCAACAGTATCGGAGCCAAGAGCAAAACCGCGAGGATGCGCTCGAACGGTTGAAGGCATTGATTCAAAGCGTCACGATTCCACGAAAGAAGCGCAGGCCGACCAAACCAACCAAGAATTCCCAGAATAGAAGGCTTGAGAGTAAGAAAAAGGCGGGACGATTGAAAGCGTTGCGTCGATCCGTTGAGTGAACATTGCAGGCGCTTCAACGGACTGTGCAAAGCCGCTGCAATGCCTATAGGTCCACCTGCATAGGCTGTTTACGGTGTGAAAACGCAGGTGACGAGGTGGTTTAATAGTCGCCTATTCCATTGGGACGAGAGATCCCAAAATGTGATATCCCCCATCCACGTAGATGACTTCTCCGGTAATGCCCCGCCCTAACGCACTGATAAGAAACATGGCCGTGTCTCCGACCTCGCCCTGTTCCGTTGCGCGCCGGAGAGGGGCACACTCCTTATGATGATCCACCATCTTGCTGATCCCGGAGACGCCTCGCGCTGCGAGTGTCTTGATGGGACCGGCAGATATCGCATTGACTCGAATGTTCTTGGGACCGAGGTCATGGGCCAAGTACCTCACCGTGGCCTCTAATGCAGCCTTGGCAACACCCATGACATTGTAATGCTGCACGACGCGCTCCGCGCCGAGATAAGTCAGTGTGACCACCGACCCGCCGTTGGGCATCAATGGAAGCGCAGCCTTCGTGACGGCGACGAGAGAGTAGGCGCTCACATCAAGGGCGGTAGCAAATCCCTTGCGCGTGGTATTGACGAATTGTCCTGTCAGTTCCTCCCGAGGCGCGAAGGCAACCGAGTGCACAAGGAAATCGATCGTGCCGGCCTCTTGCTGAACATGCTGCATCAGGGCCGCAATGTCGTTATCATTTCCCACGTCGCAGGGGAAGGCCTTCGCTCCCGACACCGTGGCGGCCAGTTCTTCCACGTTGTCCTTCAAACGCTCGTTTTGGTAGTTAAATAGAAGTTTTGCTCCTTGGGCAGCCGAGGACTGCGCAATGGCCCAGGCAATGCTGTGTTTGTTGGCGACGCCGATCACGAGACCGGTTTTCCCCTCTAGTAGCATAGCGCTCCTCTAATTCAGTTATGCATGTTCAAATTGGACGGTCACTGAATGGCCAAGATAGCATGAATGATCAGTCCCTTGCATCGATTGCGCGTCGAAGTTCCTGGAACGCGGCCAGCATCACCGCATAGGAATAGTGGGCATTCCTACCGCTGGGGTTCGGAAGGAGAAAAATTGGTGTTTCGCCGAGAGTCTGCGGCTGATATCCCAACCGAAAACGCCGGCGTGAGGAATCTGGAAAGAGAGAACGATAGATCGTCACTCCAAGCAAGGCAACAAGACGCGGGCGATACTGCCCGACAACGTCGTGAAGACGTCTGGTGCCGATAATATACTCGTGTTGTGACAACCCATCAATTCCGGACGTTGCGCGCGGGATGATATTCGTAATGCCAAGCTGCCATTCAAGCAATCGTCGGTCATCCTCATACGACAGACGTTCCGGGACGAGTGCGGAGTCGAAGAGGAGTTTCCAAAAGCGGTTCGAATAGCCGGCGAAGTGATGCCCGACTGAGGCCGAGCGCATTCCTGGATTGATACCGACAAAGAGTACACGAAGGCCATGGGTCAGGTAATCGGGAAGGACGCGTTTTGGTATGGGCAGTGAACGGCCAATTGGGTGTTGAGGCGGTTTGGTTGTCGTCTTGCTATATTGCCCCACCCACTTGACTTTGGAAGGCATTAGTTCTCTGGTACGGTTTTGCAACACATTGTTATTTCAAAATATAGTGCGTGAGAAGTGTCGGCACCGACTTTGCTGAACAACTGGATAGGCAGTGCCGATTGACAGGCACACAACTCAAATTCAAGGGAGGTTACTTACTATGAAGCGCATGTTGATGGCAATCATGGCAGTTGCGGTTGCAATTTCCTTCAGCGCTCCTTCTTTCGCCGGCGAAGAGAAGAAGGACAAGAAGGATGAAAAGAAGGGCGGCCACGTTCTCGTCTATGGTGAAGAAAAGAAGGACAAGAAGGACGAGAAGAAGGGCGGCCACGCGGACGAGAAGAAGGACGCGAAGAAGGACGAAAAGAAGGGTCACTGATCCTTTTTGGCGAGCAAGTCGGCTTGAGGGGCCGCCCGCCAAGAGCGGTCGGTCCCTCAAGCACCTTCCCTACCGATCCCCTCAACATAGATCGACAGTAAGCCCACCATCGTTTTTGCGTCTCGAATTGCGCCCGAACGGATCATAGCGACGGCTTCTTGAAGGGACAATTCGACGACATCCAGTACCTCGTCCTTATCGAGGTGCTGATGGCCTTTCGTGAGATCAGTTGCGCGATAAATGTGAATGACTTCGTCGGTAAAGCCCGGGGCGGTGAAGACGCTCGACAGGAGTTCGAGAGTCCCCGCCCTATAGCCGATTTCCTCCTCAAGTTCACGCGAGGCGCAGGCTTGAGGATCTTCACCTGGATAGAGCTTTCCTGCCGGGATTTCATAAATAAAACCGCCAGCCGCGTGCCGAAATTGGCGGACGAGCATGACGGTTCCATCTGGCTTTAGCGGAACAACGGCCGCTGCGCCGGGGTGTCGTACGACTTCGAGGTCCACGGTTACTCCGTTCGGCAGCGCAACCGAGTCGATATTCACGGTGATCACTTTTCCGTTGAAGATATTCTTGCTCACCACAGCGGGTCAGGCTCCAATAAAGCGGATCGCCGGTACGTTCTTATGAAGATGTGGTCTTTGGTCCGGCTTTGAGTCTCTGGTAGAACGGCGGTTTGACGATGTGTGCCGGAAACAATTTCCCTCGAATATCTATCGTAACCTGTGTTCCCGGCTTCGTATGAGCAATCTCCACGTATCCGAGGCCGATGCCTTTCTGCAGGAGCGGGGAAAGATTGCCGCTCGTGACCTCCCCGATGACATGTGAGGAAGACGGATCGAGAATGCGGAAGCCGTGCCGGGGCACTCCTTTTTCCAGCAGTTCGAAGGCCACAAATCGTCGTGAGGTACCGGTTTGTTTTTGTCGGTGAAGGGCATCCCGTCCGATGAACGTTCCCTTCTCGAGATCCACGGTCCATTCGGCCGCTGCCTCTAAAGGGGTGATGTCCTCGTTCATGTCGTTCCCGTAGAGCAGGTATGCCATCTCAAGCCTCAGGAGATCACGAGCGCCCAATCCGGCGGCTTTGAGACCGAACCCGCGCCCAGCCTCGAGCAACCGATTCCAGAGGAGCGAGGCTTTCTCCGCCACCACGTTGAGCTCGTATCCCAGCTCCCCTGTGTATCCGGTTCTGGCGATGAAGCACGGAATTCCGGACACGGTACTGTCGCAGCAATGGTGGAGTTTGAGGGTTTCGATGTCCGCCGCACCAAGCGATGCCAGAATTGCTCGGGAAGTTGGTCCCTGCAGGGCGATTTGAGCCAGGTCGGTCGAGCGATTGTCGATCGTGCACGCATCTTCCTGGCGACGGTTCTGTTGCATCCAATCCACGATCTTCCGGAGATTCGAAGCATTGACGCATACGAGGAATTCGGTCTCATTGGTTCGATAGACAAACACGTCATCCTTAATTCCGCCGCGATCGTTGCAGATCATTGAATAGTGAGCCTGTCCTACGGAGAGACGGGTCACATTATTGGTGGTGACATACTGAAGGTATGAGGCGCTTGAAGCTCCGGAGACGACCACGCGGCCCATATGGCTGACGTCGAAGAGACCGGCATGTGTTCTGACGGAATGGTATTCATCGACGACGCCGGTATATTGAATCGGCATCTCCCACCCGGCAAAATCGACGAGTTTGGCTCCTCCCTGGCGGTGTTGTTCGATGAGTGGGGTGTGCAGCATTGGTAAGAGATTAGACGACTTTAAGCAATTCAACGTCGAAAATCAGCGTGGCATGCGGGGGAATCGCCCCTCCGGCTCCGCGCGCGCCGTACCCTAGTTGCGGTGGAATAATCAATTGGCGCTTGCCTCCCACCTTCATACCCTGTACGCCTTCATCCCAGCCCTTGATGACTCGTCCTGCCCCGAGAGGAAAAGAAAATGGCTGGCCTCGGTCGACGGAGCTGTCGAACTGTTTCCCGTTTTCCAGCCTGCCGGCATAGTGCACGATCACGGTTTTCCCCGCCACCGCCACGTCTCCGCTCCCGACGGCCTGATCGATGTACTGAAGGCCTGAAGAAGTGGTAATTTCCTTTCCAGTGGCATCGTGTTCGCTCATAGCTGAGTCCCCCCTTTGCGACGGTGTTGAGGTGACGTCTCTGACTCAAATCTGTGACGCGTCGGGCTCTGAAAATACGGCAAGGCTCGCCGTATAACCATGCAGGAAGTTCTTCCCTCCGACCGGACCGATTTCTCCCTGCGCGAAGAACCCGGCAAGCGGGAGGTCCCCCAACCGCTCACGGACGACTCCGGTGTCGTGATGCGGCCTGCCGAACAATCCCTCTCCCCGCCCGCAACAGCTGAATAGCAGGGCGCCAAGTGGTGGGTTGGAATACTTCGACCGGTCCGCCGCAAGCAGAAAATGCAGGTCTTCACTTGCGGATCTGGCATCTCGAAGATGAAATTGCAGTGTTTGACCCTCCCGAACGACATCGCCGATGGCAATTGCGCCGGCCTCTTGGTCTGCGCCCATCAGATTGCGCACGAGAAAGTCACCCCGATCAAAATGACTTTTATGCTCGTCGATGACAATGCCCACATGGAGCGCACGATGAGCAATCCGACGCTCAGGGCTTTCAAGAGATTCGAAGACATCCTGCAGACGGCGCAAGGCGGGAAGTCCACCGAGCTCATAAACAAGATTCCCTTCGGCCTTAGTCACGACGAATCGTTCGCCGATCGGGCAGCATCCTTGTGAAATGATCGAGCGAATCACGACGGGTCCGGTGAGCTGGACACCGACGAGGCCTGCTTCATATACCGTCTCGTCCAGTAGTAATCTATTTTCTCCGGATCCGTGTCCGCCTCCAGCGAGACCTCCGATTGCCTTTCCGTTCGGATACCGCTCCGCCATAAGCGTCAACACGTCATCCACTGGGGTAGAAAACGGATCGGCCAAGAGAAGAAAGGTGGACTCGAGGACGCTCGGTTCCGGCCATCCTTTGAGCTGAATGTGATCCTGCTCAGCGGTGAACGTCAGGCGCAGCGGTTTCACGTGGACTTTCGGCAATCGCGCTGTCCACAGCGTCAGCGCCGCAGCTGTTTCCACTTCTTCCGTGCCAGCGATGATGCCGGTTCCTGAGCAGCCGAGGCAGGCGCCGACGCGAAGCTCTTCTTTGAGCATGGCGGAAATCAGCCCAGCCTTCTCCACATGATGAGGAGAAAAAAAGATACATGCGAGGTCCATCGGCTCGTGGCCGATTTGCGACCGGATAGCATCGGCCAGATCCCGCACGGCGGCTTCCGTGTCGGTCTTGCGGGAGAGGGCAGAGGCGAACTGCAGTGTGGCGGACGTAGTCGTCCGGGTTGTGTGAGCAGTCATGGTTACACAGCGCTTATTAAGGATGTGCGTTATACGCCTGGGTTCATGCGTTCGGCGCGATCTTGCGCGAGTTTTCGGTAATAACGCCAGACGTAGTGGTAATAGTCGTCCAGTTGTGCCAGCAGATAATGTAGTTCAGTCGGGTCTTCTGTTTCCAATGCCCGCACCATGCGGGTCTTCAAGAATTCGCCAAAGGCCTCGGTCTTTTCCACCGCCGTCAGGAGACGCAACCCGCCGCCGATTTGATACTCGTTCATACGGAGACTCCGTGGTCACCAGGCGCCGCAAAAGGATAACGAGCGTGTGCAACAAATTGCAAGCCGCCGCCTCATCGCTGTTCCGTCCTTGGTTCGATGAGTGCACGCAAACGTGTCAGTGAGATGGCTTCCACCCGCCGGTCGTCCCGACCTACCACCGTGGTGGCCATGGTCAGGGCATTCAGAACGGCTTCCTCCGTCGCTTCAACGGTCGCCGCAATCAATGGGTTGAGATGCGTGTCGGCCAGATGAGTCAGTGCGAACGTAGGCGTCTGAGGGTAGTGCGGAATGACGTTGGCAGTAGAGAATGCCAGGATGAAATCCCCGCTTCCATGTCTGGCCGTGGAACCGGTGCGGGCCAATCCAAGAGCTGCACGTTTAGCTAATCTGCTCAATTGGCGCCCGTCGAGGGGTGCATCGGTGGCGATGACAATGATGATGGACCCCTCGCTCATTCCAGGATGAACGGACTGAGCCACCGGGGTGTCGGTGTCATACAGTTTTCCGACGGGAACTCCCGAGACGACCAATTCAGGACGGCGGCCATGGTTGGCATTGACCAATACGCCGATGGTATAGCCATTCTCTTTTTCTGAAAGGCGTCGCGAGGCCGATCCGATCCCTCCTTTGAAACCATAAGAGACCATTCCCGTTCCGGCACCCACCGATCCTTCGATGACCGCTCCGCTGGATGCTTGATCAAGAGCCCGGACGACATCGCGCTCGGAGACGTGACGCCCTTGGATATCGTTCAACCGGCCGTCGTCACATTCCGCCACGACCGGTGTCAGCGTGTCGTCGGTGATGCCGATATCGGGGTAGCGTGCGATCATCCAGTCCATGATGCCGTTCGCGACACGCGGCACGTTCAATGTGTTGGTCAGGGCCACTGGATACTCGAGGAAGCCGGATTCGGCCACCCATGCCAATCCGGTCATCTCACCGGTGCCGTTGAGTACGAACGAACCGGCGGGGACTTTGTTATGCCACACGTCCTCGCGCGGGATGATGACGGTCACGCCAGTTCTCACCGGCCCGATTCCGGGGTTAAGAGGACCCTCTCCAGAAATAAGGGTGGTATGTCCGACCTTCACTCCTCCGACATCGGTAATGGCATTCAGGGGGCCTGGGGGGTAGGACCCAACGACAATCCCCAAATCCCGTATTCGATGGCGTATTGCGTCGGCATCCTGAGCGGCAACAAGAGGCGCTCCTTCAAGGCTGCAGCCGAGCGCGGCGTATGTAAGTGCCGCGATCACGACTCGCGTCATCACACGGGAACGTCCTCTTGAAGCGTGTTTATGACGAAGAAATACCATGGTGCCGGGCAATCAGTTCCCATGCCTCCTGTGCGGTTTCTGCGTAATGGAACAATCCAAGGTCTTGTTGGGCAATGAGCCCATCCTGCACGAGCAATTGCCAATTGATGAGTCGATCCCAGAAATCCCTTCCGACCAGTACGACGAGAATATTGCTGATCTTGCCGGTCTGGAGGAGCGTCAGGGTTTCGAAGAGTTCATCAAGCGTGCCGAATCCACCTGGAAATGCCACCAAGGCTTTGGCTCTGATGAGGAAGTGCATCTTTCGAATGCCGAAGTATCGGAACTGAAAGCTCAACTCGGGAGTGATGTACGGATTGGGGTGTTGCTCATGGGGCAGGGTAATGTTGAGTCCTATGGATTTGGCGTTTACGTCAGAGGCACCGCGGTTCGCGGCCTCCATGATGCCGGGGCCACCGCCGGTCACAATAACGTAATCGCAACGGCCGCTTATCTGGCAGACGGAAGAGACCATGCGGGCAAAATCGCGGGCGATTTCATAATACTTCGACAGCGCGACTTGACGTTTGGCCTTCTCAAGTTCCTGGATGTCTGATGGATTGCCTGGGCCGTTGGCGATAAGGCGTTCGACGTCTTGCAGTGCACTCTGCGCGATGGACGTCTCTTGAAGCCGAGCGCTTCCGAAGACCACAATAGTGGAGCGGATGCCTTGCTCCCCCAATTCCAGCTCGGGTTTTAGCAGTTCGAGTCCAAGGCGAACTGATCGGAGTTCTCCGCGCTGAAGGAATTCGGTATCGTGGTCGGCAGGGATAAAAGATGACGAAGAGAACGGTGGGTCGGTCGATGAACTGTGGGCGGAAGAAGGCTCCATACGGTGCGTAGTATAGCCGGAGGGGTGACGTGCGGCAATTCGGACTGCCTGTTGGGTCAAAAAGGGATCGGATTGAAGCGTGGCCCGGCATCTCGGTGAAGAAATGCGTGATGGCTGACTATGCCCTGCGGATCGTAGAACACCTCAAAGGCATCCGCACCCAACCCGGTGCGAGAAATGACGAGATCCGGATCAACCGGGGACCAGAATCTGAACACCCAGCCGAAGTTGACGCGTGAATATTTGAGGTCCATGAACCGGTACGTGGCGACGATCCCTTCATTGGAATCGGACAGGGCATCGGGCGTTCCCAATGTCGCGAGGACATCACCAAACGTGGTCTTGCCGGGCTCAATGAATGCCACATCGTTCGGCGTCAAGGGATGGTTGATGGTGATGCGGGCGATGTTGCACCCACTGGCGCAGACAAGAGCGGCGAACAAGAGGGGGCCGAACAAAGTCGTACGCAGGAATCGGTGCATCCTTAATCTCCGAAGGGCCAGAATCGAAATTCCATTCCCTGGGTTCGACGCGATGAAATAACATCCTCGACGACCCCTTCACGGTTGAGAAGGACGAAGACGTCATCACTCTTCACGGAGACGCGAGAAAAATTGATTAAAATGAGAAGTAGGCTTCCCGCTTTCGCATCGTATCGGTAGTACTGAAATACATCCCGTCCGTTGACTTGGAGGATGCGGTCCGGAGCCCCAAGGTAAGCGAGCACATCTGCGGTCCGACTGACTCCCTTTTGAATGGCTGCGATGGATTCGGGTTTAATGTCGTCTCCAATCGTTCCACGATTGAGCGCACAGCCGTGACTCGACCCTATCAGGACCAAGAAAAGCAGGAGTGTTCGTGCAATCATACGGATTCCTCTTGTGTATCGCGTTGGGATGTCAATGAATGAGGTGGAAGGACGAAATCTTGTTCATAGACGATGTACTTCGAACACAGGAGACCGACGCGGCGGTAAACGGTTTGGGCGGTCTGGTTGTCACGTTCGACGTAGAGCCTGACGCCGCAGACACGGGCATCTGCTCTGACCATCTCGATGATCCTTTCGTGCATCCGACGATAGACGCCACGCCGGCGATAGGCGGGATCGACATAGACACTTTGAATCCACCAGAAGACGGCGTTGCGCCAGTCGCTCCATTCGAATGTGATCATCAATTGTCCAACCAGGCGGGGCTGCGGACTGCCTTGATTCTCCGCAACCATGAAAAATCCTCGATCGGGAGCGTTGAGCACGGCTCGCGTGCCGTCCAGAAGGCGTGGACGGTCAAGCGTTCGGCCCTCGGTCTCAAGCGACATGGCCATGCTGAAGGTGACGATTGAGTCTTCATCTTCCGGTCTAGCCGTTCGGATGATGAGGCTGTCTGACGGCGGCATAGGTGTCAGGCGGACATCCTTGGCGCGCCCAACCAATCGGCGCCCGGTTGATAAAAGCCGGCTGAAAATTCCATCTTCATGGCATCTTCAGGCAGAAGGTTGAGCGGGTGAAGCTGGCGGTGCGGCACGAAGGCGAGAAATCCCGTAAACGGGTGGATGGCGGTTGGGACGAATATCATCATGAGGTTATCTGCCTGGTCGACTTGGAGAGGGGCTGGAGCAGTCCCCATCACAAAACCGAGAGCCCAGACGCCGTCGCGGGGAAATGGGAAGGCCACCACTGTGCTGCGTCCGAATCGAGATCGGAATTGAAATAGGTCGGCCATGCCTTTGAGGGTGAGATAAATGCTCCTAACGAAAGGAATATTGTCGATCCAGCGTTCAGTCGAGTCCAGCAGCCTGCGTCCAAGCATATGCGTGGCGATCATTCCGGTCACCATGACCAAAATGAAAAAGATGCCCAGACCGATCATCGGTTTGGCCGATATGCCCAGATTGTTCAGAAGGTCTGCAATGGCTGAATTGACGGTTGAGACCAGAGTCGCGAGGATGATCAATGTGGCCCATCCAGGGACTAGGATCAGCAGACCTGTGAGGAATTTCCGCCAGAACACATTCACGGGTGCGCCATATTACGTGTTGTGTGAGCAGTCAGTCTAACAGAATTTGTGTCCTGAATGGAGCGAGGAATTCGACTTGATCCCTGGGAATTCGACTTGATCTCTGGGAATGAGTACTCTATTCTGGTGCGCCTTGAGTGATTTCCTAGAATCAAGGAGTCATGAGATGGTTGAAGAACCTGGATTGAAACGCCCGGCCCGAGTTGACAAAGATCTGCTGGCGATTCTCTGTTGCCCGGAGACAAAACTTGAAGTCAGTCTTGCAGATAGCGCGTTGGTCGACAAACTCAACCAGGCCATCAGCCGAGGGACCCTTAAAAACAAAGCCAAGAAACTCGTGATGGAACCACTGGACGGTGGACTCATCCGTGCAGACAGAAAAGTTCTCTATCCGGTCAGGGAAGACATTCCGGTCATGCTCATTGAGGAAGGGATTCCTCTCGACGACAGCATCTAGCCTCGGAACAAGCACCTACCACCATGGTGTTCTGCTCCCCAACTTTGCCGAATTACGAGTCCAACTTATTGATTATCTGTCTTCGAGCCGGTTGATGTGCCGCACTGCCGACAGAAGTACTCATAGAGGTTTCCTGTTGGCAAGACAAGAAGCAACCGCTCTCTCGTCGGTGTAGCGGTACGGCAACGAGGGCAATAGAGGAGAGACGCGTTGAGCGATTCAAACTGATCAGGTTGGTCGGCTCCCCCTGGCCTAGGGGACCTGTTGGAACGAGGGGACATTCCTGGTGGCCATGATGTTCCGGGCGGACGACGCGGAGGAGAAGCCATGGCAGATTCTACGCGGGTATAGATTGGACGGTCAACGTCGGTTCAAGACAGAGGTTGATTTACCAGAACGGCCCCGTTCGGGGATTAGCAGTCGCATCGACAGCGGGCCTGAGCATCTTCCAGATCACCCTTCCAGTCTGAACTATTCCGTAGAGGAGCACTCCACTCAGGAGACCATAAAAACCTGCCGTGCTCCAGGGCCAGAGGTGCGGGGCGTGGAGCATTACGCCGAGGGCGATGTGACCACCTACTCCGAGGCACAGGGCGAAAATGATCCATTCGCGCATCACGGTGGGTTCCTGCCTCTGGATGATTGCAGCGCGTAAGTGGACGACCGACAAGAAGGATCGCTTAGATTGCCGACGCCTTTGCGGATTCAATCTCTGTAGCCGTGATCAGACTGGAGAGGTAATCGGCTACAAAATTCAGTGCTTCTTCTCTCCCATCGGCACGCCGTCCTTTTTCTCTGCGCTGAACAGACAATTCGTGATCCAGATCCGACTTCACCTCCGTGAGGACCCGCTGAAGGGATGAAGGAGTGAGATTTGCATCCATGTCCTCTAGCTCTTGGCACCGATCAAGCACCCAGTTCAGTCCCTCGATTCTTCCGGCGTAGTGCTCCTGTTCCGCCGTATCAATGCGGGCCATCGCGGTTGCAAATGTCTGGGCTTCATAGACGAGATTGTAGAAACTGGTCACAGCTCGCTGTAGGGTCGGGTTCATAGAACTCCTTTATGGACCGAGAGAATATGTTAACCCCCCAATTATACATGAGATTGAAATCGCAACAAGGAAAATTTTTAGGTGAATACCAGTTACGTAAACAGCAGTGAATGGAATTCGTTCATGAAACCGTAGTAAAGCGGAGCGAAGTCTTTCAAGCTGTCGGGGCTGGTTTCTTTCAGGCGTTTGAAAAAAAATACTTGCGTGCGCGGATCCAGTTGTTCAAGCAAATGGCTGAGTTGGGCCATGCTGTAGCTGCCGGCCGGAACGCTGAGAATGTAGTGAACCAGACGTTCGACGAACTGTTGCGCAATATATTCGGTGCTGAGGTATCCGTCAGGCAATTTGCCTGCGGTGAGGAATTCATCAAATGGAATCGCTTGAGCCGCGAAGGGACCCTGCTGCTGAGAGGAAGTCACGCTGGAGGTACCTCACGGGAAATGGCGGATCTAAACCACTCCGACAACTTTACTGGAGGTGTTTTAAGCCGTCAAGTGCGAAGAAGGAGCAGTTCGACTGAGCCAAAAGACTGATAGATCATTGGGAAGGAGCCAATCGCTTCGCATATAGCGTGTTCGAGCTAGAGGCTGCTTTGTAGAGAATATAGGAGATAATCGGAGATCGCCGAGGCCTTTCGTCTAAGCAGAAACGTCGTGAGTGAGATGAATCTTCAAATTAGAATGCATAACCGTACGAGTCGTTTGTAGACTCGTCAATTCGCTGCTGGGTGTTTTCGGTTGCTTGACAGTGCCATAACCGGTCAGTAGAATCCTGACCTTCCTGGCAGACTTCCTTCGAGCGGGAATAGCTCAGTGGTAGAGCATCGCCTTGCCAAGGCGAGGGTCGAGGGTTCAAATCCCTTTTCCCGCTCCATTCTTTTTCTTCCGTCTGATTTCGACGTGACCTGTCACGTTCGCGTAAACCCCTCGACTTTCACGGTAAGGTCAGAATACGTTGGAGGCGTCAGCCTCCTAAGACGAACGTCTCATGGCACGATCATTTGTTTCTGCCGGTAGGCTGCACTGCTGTTCAAAGCGGGCTAATGCACTGCATCACGTCGTACGAGCGAGGCGTCGTAGCGCAATGAGTTGCTCGGCGGCCCTGGCGAGTTCTTCGTGAGTGAGCGGTGTTCCACCAAAGCGTCCTCGGCAATAGAGTTCAGTGATCTGCTTCACCGGACCTCTTGCCTCCTGCCATTCATCACCGATCAACTGGAGGAACTCGGTTGATGTCGTCGCCGGATGGAGGGTCATGCCTTGACCTGCAGCGATGCTCAGCATGTTCTTGTACAGCTGCGTGATGTGTTCTTGCATGCGCGTTGCGGGATAATGACGCATCTGTCTGGCATATCTCCGATGCCAGGTGAATGCGATCAGCAGTGCAAGGCCTGCGAAGACAGAAAATCCGAGGAGCCAGTAGACCGTGCCATTGGCAATGTGAGCATGACCCAAGAGGACTGCGAGCATATGAGACCCTGTGTTTGCGAGGTTCCTGAACCAGTGGGTGACGAAGGTCCGGACGACTTCACCGCTGTCCCGCAGTCCATGGACGACCGCTATTTGATCGCGGATGTCATATCGGATGAAGACTCGGTCCCACTGTAGTTTCACGGATTCACCGAAGCGCCGGAACGTTTCCCAACCTGTCGCGGCTGGGGCGGCACTCGCGGGCGTCGGGTCCATCATGATCCATCCGGAACGAGGGAGGTAGACTTCCACCCAGGCATGGGCATCCCGTTGGCGAACGGTATAGTAGTTCCCGAAGTCGTTCCATTCGGTCGCAAGAAACCCAGTGATCAGACGAGCGGGGATTCCCAGCGTCCGAAGCATCACAACCATTGCGGTCGCATAATGCTCGCAATAGCCGGTTTTGCGCGTAAAAAGAAAATCCTCGAGCGGGCTCACTGAGGCCGATGTCTCTGTCTCCAAGCTGTACCGATAGCTGGTCAATAGATGTTGCTGAACGGCAACGGTCATTTCATACGGAGTGTGGAGGGTGGCTGTTACCTGCCGTGCCAATGCGATGACATCGTGTGAGACATTCGGCAATTGCAGGTATTGCCCACGAATAGAATCGGCATATTCTTCGCGAGAGCTCATGCGTTCGTCGGACATGATTTGGCGTTCACGAGAGGTCACGGAATATCGGATTCTGGACGCAGACGGAAAGGGCAGATGAATCCCGTTCATCCTATCGGCTTGCAAACTTCCGAAATCTCCGCTGACCAATTCGGCAAACGGAGCGGCGAACAGGACGGCTGTGTCGAGTGCTTCTAGCAAGATGTCCTGGCGGAGCTGCCGTGAAAACCGATCAGGCGGTTGGGTTCCGACCGCTCGTACGGTGAACATGCCATCGCCGATCAGCCCCAGCTGCCGACGGAATCGGCTGCCGGAACTCCATGCTCGGCCGGAATAATGTTCGTACGCTAATCCTCGGAGATAAAGGCGGTCTTTTCCCGCTGCAGGATCGTCTGGCAATCCGACCCGCATGACGATTTGAGGATCTTCCTTCACGGAACCGATCATCCCGAGATCGACGCGTTCGGAGAAGCCAGTTGTCTTGAGCCCGTCGCCTTTTGGCTGCGGGAGAAATCCGGCACTGATGCGCGGAAGAAGGAAGAAAATTGTCAGGGTCAGCACAAACGTCAGGACCGCAATTCCATTGGTCAGCCAGAAAAAGCGGCCGGTGATGACTGCCTGCACGGAAAAGGCGTTTGTCCGTCCTGAGTCGGTTCCGTCTCCCGTGGACAAGGCGTCTCGTCCGGTCAGGTGGTAGAGCAACAACGTCCAGATGGCGGTGAGAAGATAAAGAATAAAAATGGGCACATACCAAAGGTCCGCAGTCTGTGCGGCCGAAGCCAGGATGGCCATCAAGCAGAGGGCGTACAGATGCCGATAGTCGCGGCGCTGATGCAGCGAGACGACTTTGATGCACATCAAGAGCACAAGAAAATGAACGCCGGATGGCAGCAATTCCTGAGACACGACCCAGAAATCGATGACAAAGAGCGCAAACGCCAAAATCAGTAAGCCGTTCAACAGTGCTGGAGACGCTGGCACTAATTGTGGCAGGTGAGTCGCCTGAGGCCATCCAGTCGTATGAAGCAGGATCATGATCACGATAAGTGCGGTGGGGATCGCGAGTAGGACGGGGATACTTCCCGCAAGCAACAATCCGAGAAAGGCCGTTGCAGCCAACAGGATAGAACTAAGTTTCAATGCCCGTTCAAAAGGCATGAGTCAATTCCTCGATCTGAGCCCGGCGTAGTATGCGATCGATGCCGGCCATCTGCCCTTGCCATGCGGCATCAGACCAGGGCATGACGGCGATGGTGTATCCGCATTCGGCATCCACCGCCGGGTCGAACATACGAGCGGATGTATGATCCTCGGCTCGCCCTGGTTTTCGACGCGTGCACAGCGCGAGGAGACGCAGCATCGACAAGAGATGATCCGAACCGGTTCCCAGGCTGGAGTCTTGGTCGTTCACGATGAGCCGCAGGGGGTATGAGTTTCTGGACAAGTGCCAGAGAATCGAGGCGACGAGGGTGACGCTTCGTTCGAATAATCGATCCGATTCATCCGGAGCCACGGTCGATAGAACAATCGTAACTCGCAGCTGGTCTTCAGCTTCAGTTTCTCGCACCATTAACTGGGATGTACGCGCCGTTGTCATCCAGTGAATGGCGCGTGAATCATCTCCGGGCCTGTACAGTCGCAGGTTATAGAGTTGCGTTCCGTGACCACGACGCGGGAGGGAGAGGCCCTGTCCGTCACTGACGAGTTCCTCGACGAAGCGCAAAGAGAGCGGTTTGATCGGAGGGCCGACAAGAACATGCGCATCGACGCGATAGAACGCTCGTTTGAGAAATAACCCAAATGGGAAAAGAGTTTCTGCCCGAATCCCATCGATGTGAAGCCAGCCTCTGGCAGACGCAAGAAGTGGATAGGAAAGCACGATCGATCGCTGAGCCGGTAGCTGCGGAACAAACAACCCGCGTTCGAGATCCTGATTGGCCGAGACGTCGAGAATGTTGACCGAAAAGACCGGCAGATGTGCATTGCGGTTGATGACGACCACCGACATCGTTGCAGGCTCTTCGGCTATGATCAAGTCCGGCAAGTGCCTGTGGAACTCAAGGCGGCGTACACATTGCTCTGAGAGCAACCCCGAGATGATGACAAGACTCAGCATCATGGCTAGCAAAAGGTAAAACAGGTTATTCCCCGTGTTGATGGCCGCGACACCGATAGCTACGGTAAAGAGAAGAAAGCGGGTGCCTTCCGGCGTCAGCCGAATGGACCGCCTGGTTAGAAGCTGCCAGACGCGGGAAGTGATTGAACTGGGGGTCATAGGCCTGACTTATGGAGTCACAGGCTTGCCGGGTCTCGTCGGCTCAGACGGGAACGGGAATGGTGTCAAGGATGTCGGAGATGATTTGTTCCGCCTGTTCAAAGCTCTGCGCACGGAGGCCTTGGGTCCGGTTCAGCATTACGCGATGAGGGAGCACGACCGGAGCCAGTTGTTTGATATCCTCCGGAAGACAGTATGAACGCCCACGAACCAACGCCAGAGCCTTTGCCGATTTGTTGAGAGCCAATGCCCCCCTTGTGCTGACGCCCAACGAGAGTAACTCACTGTGTCTCGTGGCCTTGACGATGGCCAACAGATAGTCAGTCAGGCTCTCATCCATGTGGACATGGTTGGCTTGTTGCTGGAGTTCCAGAACACCATCCGTCGACAAGACGGCCTGTAGATTCTCGGCAGGATGAAGCGCATAGGCTCGTTCAAGGACTTGCCGCTCGTCGTCCAGAGAAGGATACCCAATCCGCAAGCGCATCAGAAACCGATCTAGCTGGGATTCCGGTAACGGAAATGTTCCGTGGTATTCGGCAGGATTTTGCGTGGCGATGACCATGAACGGTTGGTGAAGCGGATAGGTCTGATTGTCGACCGAGATCTGCGCCTCGCTCATGGCTTCCAGCAAACTGCTCTGCGTTTTTGGCGTGGTGCGATTGATCTCATCGGCCAGGACAATATTGGCGAAGATAGGGCCCGGCATGAATTCAAATGCTTGCTTCTGTCGATTGAACATCGAAACGCCGACGATGTCAGACGGCAGAAGGTCGCTCGTGAATTGAATACGTTTGAAGGAGCAGGCGAGTGACTGCGCCAGACTATGGGCCAACGTCGTTTTGCCTACCCCGGGAACGTCTTCCAACAACAGATGACCGCGGGCGAGAAGGCAGACGACCGCCATCTCGATGACAGATGCCTTTCCCTTGATGACACGGGCAATATTGTCCTGAATGGCGCGAATGGGTTGTGACGGGTTCATGGAAATGATCGGCTTGGACGGCGCGGAAATGACCGGTGCTCTGACACCGATGGAGTCTAACAAAGGGTTTCGGAACGGTCAATTTATCGGTTGATTTTCGTTCCCGACGCGGACCAACCGTCTCATCCATCAGATGTCGGGAATGAGTGTCAGCATCCAAGGCGAGGTTTCTTCGACCATGTCCCGGAATCGCCTCGCGGTGCTGCTTGCAGGCATGTCGGGAAATTCTGCGCCGCGCCGGATTTGAACCGAGTGAAAACCGAAATGGTCAGTGGAGACTCCATCGAGTCCCAGCACTCGAGGCAATTGTCGGCGAAGGGGCACATGGTCCTGGAGATTGACGGAATCATGGGCCGTCAGCTTGTTGAGCAGTTCGTAAATGTTTCCGAAGATAGGTCGAATATTGTCGAATGTAAACGGCTGGTCAACTGGTCGATAGCGGTCGTCTTCTATGAGTTGTGCCAGAATTTCCCAGAACACCTGTGTGTCAACGGCGCCCAACACACAGACCTGGCCGCGTCTGGAAAGCAACTCCAGGAGCGCGAGCGGACCGCGTATTTCGAATTTCCACGGCGGAAAGATCAGGGCGCGATCGCCGTGTAGAACTTCCAGCGCCGGTTCACCGCCATAGTCAATACGGTGGGAAGCGCCTCGGGTGCGGTTGAGATCGTGTTCGATGACCGCTGCATTGAGCCGTGCCGGTTCATAGGCGAATGTGGGTGTGGCCGGAGCCCAGCAGGCTGCGATCGAATATTGAGGAGCAAGCTTTCCGGAACGGTCCAGACGATCGAGCGCGAACATATCCTGATTGCCGAAGAACTGAAAAGACAAATCCGGTCTGGAGCGCAGCGACTCCAGACACAGGCGATCGGGATGCAGCGGACCGCCGAGCTTCGATTCGGGGTGGAGACGATCGAGGCTGTGCACGATGAGGGTCTTGCCTCGTCGGCGGATCGCGGGTGCATAGCGTTCGACCGTTTCGGTCGCGAGCGATAGGTCTCCCGCCCCGACTTCGAATAGTGAAGGAGCTTCCAAAGTGAGAAGGAGCTCGAACGGATTTGCATTCGGTTGGTGCAAAAAGTCCACGGCGTTGGCGGGGAGCGCCGTACGATGCCATGCGAAGGACGGCCGTTCGACGAGGTCGAACCAGACGCAGAGGGCGCGTACGGCTTTGGTCGGAGGAAGACCGGTCAATTCCTTCAACCGTGGACCTGGAAGATCTTGTGCCCGCTCAATATGGCCGGCTGTGAGCGCCGTGGTGATCGTGTCTCTCACTGCCGCGGGCAGTTCGACGCGCCGGACCTCCTCGATCAATCTCTTGAGCGTCACGGGAAGCTGTCCCGCCCCCACAAGGCGACGAGAGGCTTCCCATTGTTCTTCGCGTTCTTGAAGCAGCCGACTGACCTGTGAACGAAAATCTGCGAGTATGTGTGCGTGGGCGGACATGGTTGTTAAATGGATGGTATGACGAGGGGATGTACCGTTGGCGATGATGCTATTTGCAGCATAGCGACCTGACGGCTGAGGGTCAAGGCCGACGGTTGCCACAATGAAAAACGTGTGTTAGGGAAAGGAGGCGGATGCCCAGAGCTCGTGATGCACATTATCAAGTGACATTGTCCTGGCCTTGCGCCGGCTTGTTTGTTCTCTTGTTGTTTGGAGGCTGTGCGGAGTCAGTGCGTGTGACACCACCGATGTCGGATGCTCCCGGCACAGTATCTTTTCACGGAAATCAGATTATCGAGACGTCCACGCGACGAATTGTGTCTCAGAACGAGCTGATGGCGCGCGTGAATGAGCAGGACGTTGTCTATCTGGGTGAAGAACACCACAATCGGTTTCATATCGAAATCGCTCTTACGATCTTGCGGCACTTGATTGCTATGTCAAGGCGGCCGGTGCTCGCGATGGAAATGTTCGGATGGGATTCCCAGACTGCTCTCGATCAGTATGTCTCGCCCATCGGATTGCCGAAATCCGAATTATTGGACAAGCTTCGTTGGCGGCAGAATTGGGGAGGACCATTTGAGGATTACGAGGCGCTCGCGCTCTTTGCGCGTGACCAGCATCTTGCGCTTATTGCGATGAACCCACCCAAAGGATTGGTCAGGGCGGTCGCGAAACAGGGAATAGAGCAGGCCCGTCGTGACAATGAGATGATTCGATGGCACATGGATGACGAAACCGTTGTCGATGATGCGGAATATCGGTCGCGAATCCTTGGGCAGCTCCGGGCCTGTCATGATGGGGGTCCTGATGCCATGTATCAGGCTATGTACGAAGCATCGATGGTACGGGACGAAGGCATGGCCAGAACCGTGACCGAACAGGTCCAGCGCATAAGAAACGCTCATGATCGACTCGCGGGCCCGGTCGTGAGTTATACAGGCGGAGGTCATATTCAATATAATCTGCCGGTTCCCAAGCGGGTTGCCCGCCGCACAGCCGGTTCCGTACGGCAGCTCACTATTTATATGACCTCCTACGATACGACGCGTCGCAACGAAGTGCTGGAAATGATTGGCGAAAACATCGCCGATTATGTCTGGCTGACTCCGATAGGAAGCCAGGGGCCTCCCCGGCGCTGCCGTTAGGAAGATGTTGCGATGCGGACTGGAGGATCCTACAATGAACCTGTCTCATCGCCGTGAGTGGGGAAAGGATGATGAATCCTTGACACTCGAAACGAGCCACCTCAGACTGAGCCGGGATGAATCGGTTTCAGCGGTCGCGTCTGAGTTCGGGTATCCGGTCTATGCGCAACAAGATTCCTTGCTCGGCTGAACGGCTCAGTCTCCTGGATCCTCCCATGATTCAGGGAGTCGTGGATCGCAATGCATTCCATATCGGAAACCAATATCTCTCCGAGAACAGAGTTCGCATCGTCGAAGCTGATGATGCGCAAATTTCTTCTGCTGTCATCGGCAATTCCGGCCTGTATGAACAGACGATCAAGTTGAAAGATGGACACCTCGTCTCTCGGTGTAGCTGCTCTCTCCCCGAGGAGCCGATGTGCCGGCATTGCATCGCTGTCTTGCTGGAATATCACCGATGGGTCCAGCCCAGGACGAATGCGAAAAAAGCGAAGCCTCCTGCTCCAGTAGCTCCGGCTGCTCCAACCACCAATGGAGAGAGTACTCCTCCACCGTCGACAGGAGAACAAGGAATCGATGTCAGGTTGGGCGAAGTGATGGCATTCATTGAATGGCTTCAACCTGCCATGAAAGCCGTCGAAAAAGGGGCCGTCTTGCCGGATGCTTCTCGGCTCGCCGGTGATGTAAGCGTCTGGGCTCACATCATTCGAAATCTGGACCTTCGCAGACGTGAAAGTGAGGAAATTCAACTCACGCTTGAGTCTGAACGACGGGATCGTGAGGCTTTTCTGGCTAAAATGTCCGAGCAGCTCCAGGTCGCCATGGCTGAAACCAAGACGGCACAGGCCAGCAGCCAGCAGCTTCAACAAGATTTGTCTTCTTACAAGGACGTCATGGGCAAAATTTCTGATATTGCCTCAGAAATCGGCGGCTACGACAGCCAGATAAAATCCATTTCCGGTGAGTTGCTCTCCAAGGGAGCGCAATTGGACAAATTGGCGAATTCATTTAGAGAAGTGGCCGCTGCTCTCAAAGCAGCCAGCAGGACGGGATCCTCTGAATAGCGGTCAACCGTTCGTCCTCCCTTGCCGACCTGTTTCCACGATCACCTCTTGCGCCGAACCTGGCTGATTCAGTACAATGCGCACTTCTTTTAGTCATCCGATCAAGGGAGGATTCAGGATGAAGAAGATGTGTTCACAGATAAGCGCGATCGCCGGCACCGCTCTCCTGATCGGTGCGTCACAGGTGCTAGCCAACGAGCCGAAGGGTGAGGGACCGCCGGACTACAGCGGCATCAGCTGGATGTATTACACCCTGATCGGTATTGTGCTCGCATACGGCGTGTATGATTCATTTTTAAAGAAGGACTGATTTCGGTCACCGAATGACTCGATGAGGCACCGGGACCCTACTCGGTGCCTTTTTGTTTTCCTTTCTTATCCTTCCTCGCCCGATTCTGTTCGAGCACGGGCTTCAATGTTTCATATACCTTGTCTGTCACGATTCGGTAACCTTCTGCCGTGGGATGGATTCCGTCCGCTTGATTCAAGATTGATGATCCTGCAACGCGATCGAGAAAAAATGGGATCAATGCGAGGCCATATTGCTTGGCCAATGTAGGGTACATGGCCTCGAAGCCGGCCGTATATTCCGATCCGTAATTAGGAGGAAGCTTCATCCCGGCAAGGATCACTGTGACCGAGGCCTGTTGAAATCGTTCGATGATACGTTCGAGATTGGCCCTGGTTTCTTTAAGGCTCAACCCGCGCAATCCATCATTGCCTCCGAGTTCGAGAATGGCAAATTTCGGTTTGCTGTTCAGAGCCCAATCCACACGACGAAGTCCTCCCGCGGTCGTATCGCCGCTCACACCCGCATTGATGACACGGTACGATAAACCTGCTGCGTCGAGCCGACGCTGGAGCTGTGCCGGATATGCCTCTTCCGGGGCCACTCCCAGTCCTGACGTGAGACTGTCTCCGAAGGCGACGATGCGTGGCCGCTCGTGAGCCGGATTGGTGAGCGTTTCCGCCGAGGCGGACGGCCACGACGATTCGCCGGTCAGATGCGACGCCATGGCTATTGTGACCGCAGGTACTAGGATCCTGAAATAATCCAAGGCCTTCATAGAATTCAGTATAATAACAATCCAAAACGAATTTCTGCAGGAGGTACCAGAGTGATCAGTATCGCTCATCTCTCGATGCGGCTGACCGCTGCCGGCCGCACGATCACAATCTTGGACGATATCTGTCTGGAGGTCCCGGAAAAGCAAACGGTGGCGGTCGTGGGGGCTTCCGGAAGTGGAAAATCGACCTTGCTCGGACTGATTGCCGGATTGGATCGTCCCTCAAGCGGATCGATCCGCCTCAACGGCATGGAGATCACCAACATGTCCGAAGGATTGCTGGCGAAATTCCGCCGCAACCATATCGGTTATATTTTTCAATCGTTTCATCTCATTCCCACATTGACGGCATTGGAAAACGTGTTGGTGCCGCTCGAACTGTCCGGTATCACCTCAGCCGGCGAACGGGGGGTGGAATTGATGGGCGCCGTGGGGCTGAGCCATCGATTGCATCACTACCCAGTGCAATTGTCGGGCGGCGAGCAGCAACGCGTGGCGGTTGCGAGAGCTTTTGCCTGTCGTCCCTCGATTCTCTTGGCAGATGAACCGACGGGGAATCTGGATTCCCACACAGGGTATCAGGTGCTCGACCTACTTCTCTCCCTCCATCGTGATTACGGGTCCACGTTGGTCCTGGTGACGCACGACCGTTCCCTGGCTTCTTCGATGCAACGGGTCGTCACCTTGCGCGACGGGCGTGTCGAATCGGATGAGTACAAGCCAGAAGCGGGTTGATAAGCCATGACATTCCTTTCTCGTTTCGTCCGGCACATGGCCTGGAGAGAAACCCGCGGAGCGTGGCGTCATTTTTCGTACTTCTTTATCTGTATCGCAGTCGGTGTCGGTGCCGTCGTTGCCGTTTCGTTGTTCGCTGCTCATGTCGACCGAGCGATCAGCAGGGAGGCTCGTGGATTGCTTGGCGGAGACATGGAAATCCGGTCCTCCCGCGCCCTCTCGACCGAGGGACGACGGGTACTGGAGGATGTTGGCCGTCGCGGGATCGTCATCTCGCATGCAAGCGAATTGGTGGCTATGGCGGCTCGTGAGGATCGCTCATCCTCTACGGCCAAAGCGAGTGGTCAGCTGACCCAGATCATTGAATTGAAGGCCGTGGAGCCTGCCTATCCCCTGTATGGCACCCTACGACTTGAGCCCCATGAGCCATTGACCGGGCTGTTGTATCCAGGAGTCGGAATGTGTGCTCAGCCCTGTCACGGAGCGGTGGCACAAGAGGCGCTCTTCCTCCGCCTGGGACTCCAGCTTGGAGACAAGATCAAGATCGGACAAGCGGTCTTTATCTTGGCCGGTATGGTTCGAACCGAGCCGGACCGGTCGGCTAACGCCTTTAGCCTGGGGCCGCGCGTGATCGTGTCACAAGAAGGTTTGCGGGCAGCAGATTTGGTCAAGCCCGGCAGCAGGGTGCGAGAACGGTATCTTCTCAAGACTCCTCCTGCGATACCGCTCGACCCGTTGCGCAGCGAACTGAGGGGACGGCTCGTATCGGAAAAGGTTCACATCTCTGGATATCGAGATGCCCAGCCACAACTCAAGCAGTTTCTCGACCAGCTCTCACGGTATCTGGGCCTCATTGGCCTCACCGCTCTTTTCATCGGAGGCATGGGTGTGGCGATGTCGATTCACGCCTTCCTGCGGGAGAAGCTCAAGACCATCGCCATTCTCAAGAGCGTCGGCGCGGAGTCCTCGACGATTATCGGCATGTATGTGGTGCAGTCGCTCGCACTCGGGGCCATTGGAAGTCTCACTGGCATGGCAGCCGGAGTGCTCATCCAGAGAGTGCTGCCCCCGCTGCTGACCGATGTGTTCGCCACGGAGATTCTGCAGCAACTAGGTATGTCCGCTGACTTGTCCGTCGTGTCGATCGGGCCGTTGATCAAAGGGGCCATGCTCGGACTCCTTGCCACATTGTTATTCACGATGTGGCCGTTACTCGCGATCAGGGAGATAAGGCCGGGATCGATTTTCCGCCGCGAAGTGGGAGTGACTGACGGTTATGCCGATACAACGCCCCTGTCTTGGAGGACCAGATGGGGGCTGAATGACGCGCCAAAAGTCATCACCATGGTCGCCTTGCTGACGGGTCTCGCCGGTCTGTCAATGTGGCAGGCTGGAAACTGGAAAGTCGGTGGATTATTTTTTGGCGGACTGGGGGCTGGCGTCAGTGTGTTGTTGGTTGCCGCAACGTCCGCGGTCGGATGGCTCAGGAGGCTTCCGCGGCCGGGGGCACTGACACTGCGCTATGCGTTCGGCAACGTGATACGCCCCGGCAGCCAGTCCATCGGGATTATGATTGCCATCGGCGTCAGCGTGACGATCATCGTGACCGTGTCACTTGTCGAACGGGCACTTCTCAGGCAGGTCGGGGAAACGCGTCCAGTGGACGCCCCCACGTTTTTCTTCATCGACATTCAGCCGGATCAGCGGGAGCATTTTGCAGCGCTGATCCGCGATCAGACAGGTGGGCGGCTTCCTGAATTGACCCCGCTTGTGCGCTCCCGACTCCATGCCGTTGATGGCCGGATCGTCAAAATTGAAGACGATCATGAGCCGGAGGAAAGGAGGGATGAAGACAAGGAAGAACGCCGAAAACAGTGGTACCTCTCGCGTGAATATGTCCTTACGTATATGGACGAACTTCCGAAGGGGAACGAAATTGTGCATGGACGCTGGTGGACGTCGGACCGGTCGCCCACCACACCGACTGTCTCGGTTGAAGAGGAAGCGGCGAAGGCGTTGGGAGTGACCATCGGCTCTACGCTCGAATTCGACATACAAGGAACAACGGTTGCCGCGCAGGTGTCCAGTGTTCGAAAGGTCGACTGGGGAAACTTCTCCACGAATTTCTATATGATCTTTTCACCGGGATTGCTGGAGGGAGCCCCGCATACATATGTTGGAACGATCCACGTGCCTTCCTCACAGGAGCTCCCGATTCAACAGGCGGTCGTGGCCGCGTTTCCTAACGTGAGCGCGATCCATGTGGGCGACGTCCTGGAAAATTTCGGTCGTGTGTTGGACCGGCTGGCACTCGCCATCCGGGCAGTGGCCTTGTTCTGTCTGATCGCAGGGGGAGCCGTCATGGCTTCTGCCCTTGCCGCCACAAGATATCAACGCCTCTATGAATCCGTCATTCTCAAGTCGCTCGGCGCGACGCGGGCGATGATTGCCCGAACCTTTGCCCTGGAATATATGATGATCGGAATGATGGGGGGGGCCATGGCGGTGGGGTTGGCGAGCGCGCTGTCATGGCTCGTCTTGACCTATCTGTTCGAACTGTCATGGTCGTTCCACCCTGCCGTGCTGCTGAGTGGCCTTGGCCTCACGATTCTCGTGACGCTTCTGATCGGGTCCATCAGTACGTATCGCATCCTGGGACAGAGACCACTCGCCATTCTGCGTCACGAGTGAGAGGGATCGGCGGGATGCCAGGAACCGGAACCGGTTGCCTGATGAAGTGTCAGCGCATACCTCGGACCGAGGATGACGCCATTCGACAGACGGGTGTCGGCTGAGTCCAATTTGATACGGACGCCCTGGGTTCGAAGTCCGGCAACCGACTGTCTTCTGGCTCTTGCCTGGTCACGTGCCGGATACATGGTCAGTGCGGTGAATTTCACCATCGAAACGCTCCTCATTTCCAAGCAGCCTGTAGGTACCCGGGCAGAGCCGCCGATTGAGTCTGTCGAAATGTGACGACGATGCGGAGCTGTTCGAGATATTGCTCAAGCGTTCTTCCTCCAAGATCGATGTGACGGCTTGAAAAGAACGTCCTGACATCCTCCTCGAGTTCGGGGGTGGCCAGCCCGGTGATGCCGCCGCACAGTCGCCGAAGCCCTTGCTTCGGAAACTGGCGGTCCATCAGGTCCCAATTGGCCTTGACGAAATTCCAGCCGAGATGACGTCCATATACATTACCCATGACCGCGCTGACGATGAAGGGCGCGTCCTGTACACGAATCTCGCCATTGAGTGTCTTCGCCAGGGTTTGCTCCAGTAACGATGGATGTCGAAAGGCCGTCAGGGCAAACAGATAGCGGCGTTCCTCCTGCGGAGTGGCGGCAGTCTTGAACCGTTCGGTAAACTCCTCATACCGGGCCGCATCGCCGGTAAACGCCAAGATCGATACAAGAGCTGGAACAAGGTTCGGGTCGACCGAATCCGCCTCGCGTCTTGATTGACCGTACAGTTCTTCTGCCTTGGTCTGAGCCGATGAGTCGTTCCCGAGTCTGCCCAATGCACCGACGAGTTCGCTGCGCAATTGTCTAGTCAGATCATTTTCATCGGCGTGCGGCGTCCAGCCTATTTCGCTGACGGCAGGTCCGAGCCGGTGGCGGACAAACGTTTCGAGCGCGGGACGGTCTGACGTTTCGATTATGCGATTAAGAAAGGAAAACGAGTCGATCATTACAGCCCATACGTTTTTATCGCGCTCGGAGGTGAAACGTCCGGTCAATGCCAAATAGTCCGACAGAGGGAATAATCCCGCAACGGTGGTCGCCCACGCATCATTCAGAACATTGAACCGCTCGATGGCCGCAAGGTGATTGAGGCCGCCGTCGAGCAGGCGGGCGAACAGCGAAGGACCATACCGCACTCTGAAAAACCCGTGTCCACCCTCATTCACGACGAGGGATTCGGTTTCAGATGGCACCGTCACGCGAGTGCTGCGGTCGACAAGCAGCACCCGGCGGGTCCCGGACATAGCGCCAGCTCGCAGACGGATCTGAACCGGCACATGCCAGCTCGGTTGTAATCCTTTGGCTTGACTCGCTGAAGAGGGAAGATAGGTAAAGCGCTGCTGGGTCAGAGTCAGTTCTCCGTTGTCGGCAAGCTCCGCCGAGACAAGCGGGTAGCCCTCCTGGAAAATCCAGCCGTCCATCAGTTCGGGGACCGGCTGGCTGGCGGCTTTTCCCAGTGAGATCCAGAGATCCTTGGTATCGGCGTTTCCATAGGCATGGGTCTTGAGATAATCGCGAACGCCGTCTCTGAAGACAGCCGGACCGATGTATTGTTCGAGCATGCGGAGGACCGACGCCCCTTTTTCATAGGTCAGCACATCGAACATGGCTTCGGCATCCTTGGGAGCGCGCACGGGGAATTCGATTGGTCTGGTGCTGTGGAGACCGTCGACTGCGAATGCCGCCGCGCGAGAGACACTGAACGTGTCCCATCGCTTCCATTCCGGCTTCCAGGCATCCACGGCCAGCATTTCCATGAATGTGGCGAATGCCTCGTTGAGCCATAGTCCGTTCCACCAGGACATCGTGACGAGATCGCCAAACCACATGTGGGCATTCTCGTGTGCCACGACGTCCGCCACTCGCTCCAATTCCCCATGCGTGCCGCGATGCTGGTCGACCAAGAGCGCGGTTTCTCGGAATGTAATGGCCCCGAGATTTTCCATCGCACCCGATGCGAAGTCTGGAAGAGCAATCAGGTCCAATTTGTCGCCCGGGTAGGGAATGCCGTAGTAGGATTCAAAAAATCTGAGCGATGCGGCGGCAATATCCTGTCCAAAGGACATCAGCGACTGCTTGCCTGGCACGGCCCAGAGTCGCAATGACGTCGCCCCGATCAGAGTTGGCGCACTGCCTTCCAATGGGCCGACGACGAATGCGACCAGGTAAGTCGACATCTTCATGGTATCCGCAAATCGGACGACGGTCTTGTCTCCTTGAGCTGTTTTGGAAAGAACCGAACTGTTGGACAGGGCCGTGACATTCCTGTCCACCACGAGAGTGGTGGAAAACACAGCTTTGAAATCCGGTTCGTCCCAACAGGGAAAGGCTCGACGTGCGTCGGTGGCTTCGAATTGGGTGGCGGCAATCGTGTGGCTGACGCCGCGAGGATCCTTGTAGGTGCTGCGATAAAATCCTCGCAGCTTGTCGTTGAGAATTCCGCCGAATGAGAGGCTCAACCACCATTCTCCTGGAGGAATGATCGGGTCAAATGTCAGACGGCACCGTTGCAAGTCGGGTTCAAGGTCGACCGTGGCGGTTTGTTCTTGCCGACCCAGGCCCTCATGGATCGCGGCCTGTGCAATCGTCAGATCGACCGCATTGAGGACAATCGTGTGAGTCGGCTGCGCAATCTGCAATGCGATCCGTTCAGTTCCTTGAAAGGTGGCCTTGGCCAGATCCGGTTCGAGGCGGAGTTCGTATCTCGTCGGAACGACATGCCGTGGCAAGCGGTACGGATCGACCTCAGCTGATGAGTCATGAGTCATATGAGTACCTTTCAATTGGATTGGGAATGTCTGAGCCGCGGCAGGCCGAATGGCGGAGACCAATAACCTGTCGAGCGGAATAGCGACCAACGCCCCTGTCAGCCACCCCAGCATCTTAAGAATGGGGCGTCTTCCGGTCGCCGGAGAGCGGCTCATGTCCTCGAAGCAGTCAGGACTTCGGCTCCCGCTGGTTTTCCAACAATGAGCAGGTCCGTGCGTCCAACGAAGAGTCCGGTTTCGACCACTCCTGGAATCTGATTGAGCGCGGTCTCCATCTGGCGAGGATGCTCGATGGCCGCCAGATGCACGTCGACGATCATGTTGCCGGTTTCCGTTCTGAACGGGGCGCGACCTCTTTCGCGAACGAGTGCACGACTCTGTGTCACGTTCTCGATCTGGCGGACCGTGCTTCTCCAGCCGAAGGGTACGATTTCCACTGGCAAAGGAAATGAGCCGCCGAGCACAGAAACCTGCTTGGTATAGTCCACCATCACGATAAACTGTTTGGCCGCCGCAGCAACGATCTTTTCTTTCAAGAGGGCACCGCCCCCCCCCTTGATCAAATTGAATGCGGGATCAGCTTGGTCAGCCCCGTCGATGGCGAGATCAATCACCCAAGGCTCATCGGTCTGGAGCAGTGCGATGCCGGATTGTGCGGCGAGATCGGCGGTTTCCTGCGACGTCGGTACGCCGCGCAATTTCATGCCGTTACGGACTTTTACTCCCAGGGCCATCAGCAGGTGTTTTGCCGTCGATCCAGTCCCGAGACCGAGAACCATGCCGTCCCTCACATACTCGACCGCCTTGAGAGCGGCAGTTCGCTTGCATGCGTCGAGATCGGTCGCAGTCATGGACGGGCAAGTTGGGCGGCTGTGCCGGCCGCCCCGAGGAGAGCGGTGTATTCATTCAGGACGACATGAACGGGGATATTGCTCATCAACCGTTTATAGCGTCCTTTGTTGGTGAAGGCCTTCATAAACGTTCCATCTTTCAGTTTCGCAAGCAACTTGGGAGCGATGCCGCCCCCGAGGTAGAGCCCGTTGATTGCCATGGCTTTTAAAACCAGATTGCCGGCTTCTGCCCCATAGATCGAGGCAAAGAGATCCAATGCCTGCTTCGCGATTTCCGCCTGACCTTTGAGGCCCGCCTCGGCGATCTCGGCAGGAGCATTGCCTGCCGCAATTTTTTCGGCCAGCCATGTGGGCTCGTTCTTTTTCGTATCTCTCAGGAATTCATAAATCGCATGCAATCCGGGTCCGGACAATACCCGCTCATAACTCACATGAAGATAATGGCTCCGGACATGTCGCAACAGTTCAACCTCGGTATCGTTGTTTGGTGCAAAGTCACAATGACCACCCTCCGACGGCATTGGCCGATAGCGGGTACCATCCCAAAACAGGATAGATTCCCCAAGCCCGGTACCCGCTGCGATGAGGGCGATTGCCTGCTTCTGTTGGGGAGGCGCGCCGGCGTTCAGAGTGTGAAGCTCATCGGGCCGGAGAAGCAAAATCCCGTGGGCGGTGGATTCTAGGTCGTTCAGCAGTTTCACGGTTTGAACGTTGAAACGTTTGGCCAGCGCGGAACCGTCGACGACCCATGGGAGGTTCGTTGTATGGCTGTGGTTATCGATAACCGGCCCAGCGACTCCAAAACAGGCTGCATCGATCGTGACTGGACTGGCATCGTGCACGGTTTGAGGAGGAGTCTCCGTCTCCGTGGATGACTGGTTCATCGTGTCCAGCGGCACCGGCGGTTTTGGAGGAACCAGAAATTCTTCGAGCATTTCCTCCAGGCTTGTGTAATCGGAGCTCTGAAACGTCTCCAGCCTGGTGGGTTCCGTGCGTTCGTGACTCCAGTCAAATAAGGCCAGATGGGTTTTTGTCCCGCCGATGTCTCCCGCGAGGATCATGGGTGCCTTTCAAAAGATGACTAATTGCTCATGGTGGTCAATGCGGCGGCCGCCGGCCGATCCAACAGCCAGATCACATGACCCTGATGGGGACGTACGAGGGCAGCCGGAAGTTTGCGATCTGCTTCCGTTTTTGGTTGCAACAGGCGTCCGATGATTTGGGCCTTCCCGGCTCCCATGACGAGAAACACTATCATACTCGCGCGGTTGATCATATCCAGCGTCAACGTCAGCCTCGTCCTTACTCCCTGAGCCGCCTGTCCCACAGTGACCAGCCGGTCGTTGTCTGACAATGCCGGGGTGTCTGGGAATAGTGACGCGGTATGTCCGTCGTCTCCGAGGCCGAGAAGAACCAGGTCCAGGCATGGAACGGCTGGAGCAGAGCTACCGGCGACGCTGCGGATTCTATCCTCGTAACGACGCGCCGCGACTGTGGCGTCCGGGAGCTCTCCCTCCATTCGATGGATGCGATCCGCCCGGAGCCTGAGCGGGCGAACAAGCGTGATAAGAGCCGTATGGTAATTGCTGTCAGGATGATCGGGGGGAACACAGCGCTCATCTCCAAAGAACAGTTCGATCTGGGACCAGCGAACAGCGTCGCTCCATTCTGGTGTGGCCAAACGTTCGTACAGAGTTTTTGGCGTGGAGCCGCCTGAAAGAGCCATGAGGCAGCGGCCGTTTGTCTCAATGGCTCGGGTGGTCGCTTCGAGGACTAGTCGGGCGCCATCCTGGGCCCATTGGCGGCTGTCGGCCGCGACGCGTATCTCTGGGATATCAGGCATAGTGGTAATGAACGGTCGCCGCGGTGATCTCACGGTCATGGCGGCACGTTGTCGATTGGTACAGGATCCTCATATCTCAAGGCAAGGGAGGATATCGATCATCTTATGGAGCCGAGCGTCAAAAGGCAATGTGCGCTTTTTCTTCGTCTCCGGCTCTCCGGATCAGAAACGGAGTGCCATCGATGACTGACCATGCCAGCGACTGGGCATCGACAGTTGAAAGCGTGAGTTCCAGTCGTGGCTTCTCTTGGAAATCTTGCCCGGTCAACAAGATCGTCCACCATTTGTAAGCCCACCGCCGAACTATTTGTGCCTGATGCCACAACCACAAGAGCGGACGGCCGGCAGTGGACGCCACAATGTCAACTGTCAGCGCCGGTTGGAAAAGTAAGGAATATTCAGCGGGCATATCTGCCAGCGAAACCGGTTCCTGAGCGATGGGACCTGCTGGATCGATCTTGCGGCGGTCGATAGACGGGCGTGTGGATAAACGAAAGATTCCAATCAGGCTAGCAGACTGATCAAGCGACCAGCGGACAATTGGAATACGATAGAGATCGACGGCGCGCCCCCTCAGAAAGATCATATTCGTCCTAAGATCGATCAGCACATACATCTGGGCTGTTGTCGCCAACCGAACCTCTTCGGCCAATACTCGGTTGGTTTCGATCAGAGATGCAGGATCATCGGGGTCTACGGGGAGAGAGAAGGGCGAGTCCGCGGCACCGCCATCCGATGCGATGGCGCCAAGCAAGGCAAGAAGTAGGACGAAGGCCGTCATGGGCTGCGCCGACATGACGCAGATCAGAAAATCATGATGGGGGTTCCGACGCGCGCCAACTGATAGACGCTTTTCAAGTCCGTATCGTTTAATCTGATGCAGCCATGCGTCACGTTTTTGCCGAGCAGGCGAGTGTAGAGGGTGCCATGGATGAAATAACCTTTTCCGAAACCGAGTGCATATTCACCGAGAACGCCGAGTTCGATCCGATTGGCCTGCCGCGCGGGGATTTCGAGGCCCTCTTCCACGAATGCCCAGTCGGGTTTGACCCAGACGGGATTGACGAGCTTGGATTGAACCACAAACTCTCCACGAGGTGTATCAAAGACCCATTGCCCTTCACGTTCCCCCGGCTTGTCCAAGATACCGCCACTACCGGTGGAGGCGAGCGCATCGAGAAGCACCCGATCCCGTTGCTTGATGTACAGATGGTTTCTCGCGGTGTCGACAAGAATATAGGGGCGGGCAGGGGCCAATTGGGACAGTTGTCTCGTCAACGATTGATAGCGTTTTTGTTGCGTTCGCAACTCCAAGGGGTCGGATTCAACTACGCGCTCATGTGATGTGCCGGTTGTTGGCGATCCGGTACTTTGGGTTCCGGACACGAGGACTATGCCGATAAGACACGATAAGAGTGCGGAGCTTGTGCGCATGATGCATTCCGATCAAATCTGACCAGCCGGGGCATCGAGATTCGTCAGAGCCCTGGCAATAGAATTCTCCTCGTGGAGAGCGCCCACGATTGTCACCGGCGTCCCCTTGTCTACGCGGTTGAAGAGCAGCGCCATGTGTGGATTGTCGAGCATCACGCAGCCCAACGTTTGCTGCATGGGACGGTTCTCTCCACCATGGATTTCGATTTGTCCTCCGATCGATCGGGCCGAAGGGACGCGACCGGCTTTACGGCTGGACTGAAAGCGTCGGCGGTCTTCTCCATTCGGATAGTCGAGCACCAACGCCCGAAAGAATTGAGTCTGGCCCTGACCGCGTTTGTCGGCGATGCGATAGAGACCTTCCGGCGTTGCCCCATCGCCCTGATAGCGCTTTTCCTTGATGCCGTTGTAACCAAGGCGGATGGAATATGTCGCCACCTTCTCTCCGCTGCGGTACAGCGTGAGCAGACGATCGGCCTTGCTGACGACGATGGCCGTCGTCCGATGGGTGCGGGACCAGTGTACGGTGTGCCGAGCCATTTCCTTCCACTGGCCGATATGGTCGCGGTCGGCATAGCGGCCGAGTTCGCGGTTTAGGAGGGCTGCCTGCGAGACAAGATTCTCGGACGCGAGCCGAGCAGCTTCCAAAGATTGGCCATACAGTCCTTGCTGTAGAAAACTGCGAGCTTGTTTGATAAGCAGATCGGTTTCAACCGGTTTACGACCCAATATGAGGCGGCCGTCAATTGCATGGATTTGGAGAGTCGTTAAATTATGTCGATCCTCCACGCGAGCGAGTTGGTCCAGTGCTGATCGTTTGAGGGATTCGCGCTGCATGTTGATCCGGGCGACGGTGGCTTGACCATCTTCATGAAGCAGGCGAAGCGCATCCCCGACATCATTAGATTCCCATGGCCAGCGAATGGCGTCGTCTTCTGCATCCACTCTGGCTTTGAGGACGATCCATCTGTCCACGAAGTGCGCATACTCATCGGGAGAATATTCCACCGCCCGTAAATTGACCAGATCTCTGTCGATGGATTTGACCGCCTCCACCGCCTCGGGCGGAGCCACTTGAACACAGCCGATCTGGCTGACTGAATAAGCCAGGCCTCCCAGAACAACTGCACGACCCATTCGAGATACCAGCAGAGATTTCATGAATGATAGGGCTTATTTCACCTTCCGTTTTGGTGAAGAGGCCTTTACTTTTCCAATTTTTGCCAGAGCCGACTCGATTTCCGCCGAAACCGCTTGGCTTTTCTCTCTTACGGCTTTGGCCTTTGTCTGTGCTGTCAGGTAGTCACCCTTGTCAATCATCATCTGAACGTCATTCGCCGAAGCTTTCAATGCATCCGCGTCGGCTTTGATCGATTCGAGCGCCGCACGATCCTTCCCCGTTGGGGCTTTCATCACAAGGTCCATTGTCCTATTGACCGAATCTTGAGCATCATGATGTGCCTGCACGGCGGCAGTTTTTGCATCTTCCATGATTCGGGCCGACTCAGTCTTCACCCGCGAGGCCTCGGACTTCGCTATGGCGGCCATCTGATCGACCTTGCCGTAATCACGGAAAAGCGCGAATTTACTTTGCTGCTCAGAGACTTCCCTTTGGATGGCGGCCATGGTTGCCTCAAGCTTCGCATTCTCGTCTGGTAAATAAGCGGCTGCCCCGCTCTGCTGCGCTTCCTTGACGGCCTGATCGGCCGCATTGATGTCCTCGGTGGGCGGTTGCGCGCAGGCAGTGACGCACAGTACCAAGGCAACAATAGATAATGGCCGCAACTGGAGTCTCATGAAGCGTTCCTCCCGAATTCTTTCTAACGAGGTTCGATTAGGCTCCACACCCAACTGTTGGACTTCGCAAACACGATGCCCGGATCGGTTGCCGGAAATTCTCGGAGCCTATTAATGAAACAATGAGATATGCTGACGGGATCTGCAGTGCTGCTTCTTCTTGTGTAGCAGTTTAGCTCAGTTAAACAGAAAACTCTACAAAAGCGTCACATTATGAAAGCGTTATCAATATCTTAGGCCAGCTAAAGGTGACTTCTTCGTCTCGAAAGATTATATGAGGTAAAACTGCGTTTGCTGTGACTCGTTGCGGTTTGACAGGAAATACCCTCAACCCTATAATGCCCGTTCGCTTGTAACGTTCTGACAAGGAGCTATGGGTATGTCGTTTACCTTTCAACAGCCATCAAATCTCAAGAAGAAGCGTGAGCATGGATTCCGTAAACGTATGAGCACCAAGAACGGCCGAAAGGTGCTGGCTCGCCGCCGGGCCAAAGGGCGCGCTCGTTTGACGGTCTAGGTCCATTCACGGAACCGCAGACATTCGCGAGGATTCTTGCCCTCCTTGCATCTCCCTGATCGGAAGTCTTTTTTCCAGCATGATGCGGTGTAGTTGTGGTCGACCTCGGCCCGTAGGCATGAGTTAATCGCCATGGCGTTGCGAGGGACCGGGGCAGACAAGAATTTATTTCTTCGAACCAGCCGCGAGATCGAATACGTCAAGCAACATGGACGGCGGGTGTCGAACACGGTTTTCAACATGCTCATCTGCAAAATCGGTGATGGGAATACGCGTGTGGCGATCATTGTCGGCAGAAAGTTCGGCACGGCCGTACGTCGGAACAGAGCCAAACGTCTCTTCCGCGAACTCGTTCGACACATACACACGGAGCTTGTTTCCGGCCATTTGCTGGTGGTCTTTCCGAAGAGGGATGCATTGACGCTTCCCTTCAAGGCGCTCGCCCAAACATGGCGCTTCACTCTAAGGCGGCATGGCATCATCATTCACGGAGAATGCTGCTAAATGCGTGCGCTACTGCTCTACGGCTTGGCCGGCTATCGATACCTGATTTCACCGTTTCTTGGCCGAGCGTGCCGGTTTGAACCTACGTGTTCCGAATATGCGAGCGAGGCTATCGAGCGATTCGGGGTGGGGCGTGGAATCTGGTATGCCTGCCGTCGCCTGCTGAAATGCCATCCGTTCCATCCCGGAGGATGCGATCCGGTGAAAGAGGCCAGATGAAGAATTTCTGTGTGCGCGGATCACGATGATGGAAAAACGAGTCGTTATTTTTTTGGTTCTTTCGTTGGCTGTGATCCTGGGGTATGACTTTCTCCTTAAACAGTTCGGACTGCTGCCGCAATCGCCGACCGTTCAAGAGGAACCCGTCAAGAGCGAACTTGGATCCACAGCTGAGGAGGCCCATCCTGCAAATGCGGAACGAAAGGTAGAGCCTCGGCCCGACCTCTCTGTGAAGCGAGATGCGCCATCTTCGAACGACGTCACTGAGCGCACGGCCCCGCTGTCAGAGCAGGTCGTCACGGTTGAAACCGATCTTGTCAGGGTCGGAGTCTCGTCGCGGGGAGGAGTCATATCAAGCTGGGAGCTCAAACAGTATCGCAGCAGCTCTCAAGAACAAGAGCCCGTTCAATTAATCCATCAGGGTGGAAAATTCAGGGGACCGCTCTCCATCATCACCGGGAATGGCACGGCCGAGAAAGCATTGCACGAAGGGATGTTTTCGGTCGATGCGGATTTCGCAAGCCTTGACGCTTCCCATCCTGTCGGGCATATGACGTTGCGATTCCAGGATGCCAGAACGGGTTTGGCCGCTGAAAAAGTGCTCACGTTCCATCAGGGAAGTTATGTGGTGGATGTTGCAATTACGCTTACGGGTGTCACCGATCCCTACGAGGTCGTGCTCGGAACGAATTTCGGTATCGTGGAATGGGGTGACGGGTTCATCGGCCTGATCGGTTCGGCATCGCTGGTAGATGGAAAGGTGGAAAAAGAAACGCCGGACTCCGAACTCGAGCGAAAGGGAGCGGTGCAATGGGTGGCGCTCCAGGACAAATATTTCATGTCAGTCCTGATGCCTGCCGGGGGAATGGCCGTCCACGTCAAGAAAGAAGCCGATAAACTGGTGTCCGCAGGTGTGCGGATGCCTGCGTCTGGAGGGCGGATATCAAGCCGGCTCCAACTGTATGCCGGCCCCAAGGAATACGATACCCTACGTGCCCTCAATGTCGGACTGGAAGACACCATCGATTTCGGGTGGTTCGTCTTCGGCAGCTGGAGCGTCGTGAAAGCGGTCGCCAAACCGATCTTTTACGTCCTGAGATTTATTAATGAGTACACGTACAACTATGGTGTGACCATCATTGTTTTGACCATGTTCATCAAACTGCTTTTTGTTCCCCTGCAGTACAAGAGCTATAAATCCATGAAACAGATGCAGGGCATTCAACCTAAGGTGTTGGCGCTGCAAGAGAAATTCAAGGACGATCGTGATCGGTTGAACAAGGAGCTGATCAAACTTTACCGTGATTACAAAGTGAATCCCGTCGGCGGTTGTTTGCCGATGGTGCTCCAGATGCCTGTTTTCGTAGCCCTATTCAATATTCTGTATATGACGATCGATCTCAGGCAGGCCCCCTTCATGGGCTGGATTACAGATCTGTCAGTGCAGGATCCCTACTACGTTTTGCCGATTATCATGGGTGCGACCATGATCATCCAGCAGAAAATCACTCCGACTACTATGGATCCCACCCAGGCCAAGATCATGTTGATGCTGCCGGCCTTCATGACATTCTTGTTTATCAACTTTCCGGCAGGGCTGGTCCTATATTGGCTGACGAACAACGTGCTGACCATCACCCAGCAGGTCGTTACCGATCGCGTGCTCTTTGCCAACAAACCATTGGTGGTTGAACCAGCGAAGTAATCTCTGACATGGCCATGCGCGGAGGATTGGAAGACACAATCTGCGCAGTTGCGACTCCTGCAGGCCAGGGTGGAGTCGGAATCATTCGTCTGAGTGGTCCTCGCTGCCTTGCCATTGCGGACAGTCTTGTCCGCTTGCGATGCCGACGACCCCTCGAGTCGATCACGTCCCATTTCATGTACTTGGCCGATGTGCTGCTGCCGCGCTCCATGCGTCGTACTCACCCGCTTGAGGCGGAGACGGAAGCGGCCGATGTGCTTGATGAAGCGATGATTGTCTACATGCGGTCTCCTCGCTCGTTCACAGGCGAAGATGTCGTTGAAATTCAATCGCATGGAGGCGGGCTCGTATTGTCGCTTGTCTGCAAGGGATGCGTGGAGGCCGGGGCAAGGCTTGCCGAGCCCGGTGAATTTACGAAGCGCGCATTTCTCCACGGCCGGTTGGATCTGTCTCAAGCTGAAGCGGTCCTTGATACGATCCGTGCGAATTCGGCTGCCAGTCTGTCTGTGGCACAACGTCAGCTAAGAGGAGAATTGGCGGAGCAGGTGGCTGTGACCCGAGCCATCCTCGTCAACATTCTGGCACATGTTGAAGCGGGAATCGATTTTGTGGAAGAAGACATTGCATTTGTCGGACGAGAGGAACTGAGCGCCTCAGTTCAACAGGCCTCAGCCACCGTTCGCCGCCTGCTGGACACGGCGCAGCAGGGGCGCATGATGCGAGAGGGGGCTCGCGTAGTCATCGTGGGTCGCCCAAACGTGGGTAAATCCAGCCTGCTGAATGCCCTTCTCAAAGAAAATCGCGCGATCGTCACCGCGATTCCCGGGACGACGAGAGATGTGATCGAGGAAGCCGTCGACATTCAGGGGTTATGCGTGCATCTCGTAGACACGGCGGGTATTCATGAATCGGTCGATCCAGTTGAGCAGGAGGGCATTCGCCGGACAAGTCTTGCGCGGGAGCAGGCGGACCTCGAACTTCTTGTGATTGATGGGAGCACGGGTCCGACCGCTGAAGACCTGAGTCTCCTAGATGAGGTCCAGAGTAGGAAGCACATTGTTGTTCTGAGCAAGTCCGATCTGCCCGCACAGGCTGATTTTGCCAACCGTGCGAGGGGCTGGAACACTTGTCACGTTTCCGCTGTGACAGGAGAAGGTATCGATCGGCTCAGGGGCATGGTGCACAATCAGTTGGTTTCAGGTGGTGGAGACGCAACGGAAGGGGTTATGGTGACGAACATTCGCCATCAAACGGCTCTGCTTCGAGCCGCCGGTGCGCTGGATCATGCAGGAAACTCGGTTTTGATGGGGTTGCCGGCAGAGTTGATCGCGCTTGACGTGCAGACAGCGGCCGATGCGTTGGGAGAGATCACGGGCGAGATAACCAGTGATGAGATCCTGGAAAAGATATTTGCCGAGTTTTGCATCGGCAAATAGGGAGTGAAGGAATACACATGAGTCTGTCCGTTGACGTGCTCGTAGTGGGCGGGGGACATGCGGGATGCGAAGCCGCTTTGGCAGCCGCACGGATGGGAGCAACAACTCTGCTTTTGACGATGGAGCGCGACCGAATTGCCCAGATGTCGTGTAACCCTGCCATCGGGGGCATTGCCAAAGGGCATCTGGTAAAGGAGATTGATGCTCTAGGCGGCGAAATGGCAAGAAATACCGATCGAGCCGGCATTCAATTCCGGCTGATCAATACGAGCAAGGGGCCGGCCGTTAGAGCCTTGCGGGCCCAGTGTGACAAGCGGCTCTATTGCGAAGCAATGCAGAAGACGCTTTCTGAACAGTATGGGCTGTCTATCGGCGAGGGAACCGTCGATCGGGTGCTTTCCAGCGATGGAAGGGTCACTGGAGTCGTCACGAATCGCGGCGACCGGATCAACGCGCGGGCCGTGATCCTCACATCGGGTACATTCCTTAGGGGACTTATCCATATTGGACTCAATCATTTTCCCGCCGGACGTGCCGGTGAATCCTCAGCCGAACACCTTTCGGACTGCATGCGGGATTTTGGTTTCGAGATCGGCCGGCTAAAAACCGGTACCCCTCCGCGGTTAGATCGTGACACAATCGATTTCTCTGTTATGCTTCGACAGCCTGGAGATGATCCACCTCTACCCTTTTCTTATCGAACAGATAGGGTCAGGATGCCTCAACGTGATTGTTTTTTGACCCATACGAACGAGGCTACGCACGACATCATCAGAAGCAATCTCGACCGCTCGCCACTATATAGCGGAATCATTGATGCCGTCGGCCCGAGGTACTGCCCGTCTATTGAGGATAAAGTTGTTCGATTTGCCGACAAGCAACGGCATCAAGTATTCATAGAACCAGAAGGTTTGGATACTCGAGAATTTTATCCTAACGGTATTTCGACGAGCCTTCCCGTGGACGTTCAAGCTGGCATCCTACGGACAATTCCAGGGTTGGAAACGGCGGCGATACTCAAGCCAGGATATGCAATCGAATACGATTATTTCCCGCCTCGACAGCTGCACCCGACCCTTGAGACTAAGCTAGTCAAAGGGCTGTATCATGCCGGTCAAATAAACGGAACGTCCGGCTACGAGGAAGCGGCTGCGCAGGGTTTGATGGCAGGCATCAATGCGGCATTGCAGATTCAAGAAAGATCTTCTCTGGTCCTCGATCGATCGCAAGCGTACATTGCGGTGCTAATAGACGATCTCATCACAAAGGATGCAAGAGAACCATACCGAATGTTCACGTCCAGAGCAGAATATCGGCTATTACTGCGTCATGGGAACGCTGACCTGCGATTGACTCAGATTGGTCGTGATATGGGTCTGATCGATGACGACCTGTATACACGATTTCATCGCAAACAAGAACAGATCGCTTCTGAGGTTGAAAGGCTTGGGCAAGTAAGACCGAGCATCAATGAAGAAGTGAAGCGCCGTTTGATAGCTTCACAAATTAAAGATGCGACAGGACCCTGTACTGTAGCCCAATTGTTG
Organism: Nitrospira sp. KM1; assembly: GCF_011405515.1. Classification (NCBI taxonomy): domain Bacteria; kingdom Pseudomonadati; phylum Nitrospirota; class Nitrospiria; order Nitrospirales; family Nitrospiraceae; genus Nitrospira; species Nitrospira sp. KM1. The sequence continues at coordinate 2,748,836 of NZ_AP022671.1, forward strand.
CGCAGGCAGAACGTGAGTTATGAAATACTTCTCGATAGTTTGGATCTTGAACGTATATACGATAAGGAAAATATTGAGGAAATTGAAATTCAGATTAAATACGAAGGTTATATCAAACGCCAGCTCCAACAAGTGGGTCGTTTTAAGAAGTTTGAAGAAAAGCCAATCCCAGCAGGGTTTTCATATGACAAGATATCTGGTTTCTCACGTGAGGTCAGGGACAAGCTTAATAAAGTTAGGCCTGCGTCTGTTGGTCAAGCATCAAGAATATCAGGGGTGACGCCAGCCGCCATTTCACTTCTTCTCGTCAGCCTCGAAAAAAGTAATCTCCATCCGACAGTGCCCATCTAACCGCAGCGTTTCTACCGCCTTGACCTCTTCTTCCGATTCGCGTAATTGTTCCACGTGGAACAGTCAGAGATACGAGAATGCGTAAAAAGGTCCGCACAGGCAGTTGGAGTCGTGCTCACTGATGAACACGCATACTGTTTTTACAAATATCTCGAGCATCTGACTTTATGGAATAAGGCAATCAACCTGACGGCCATAGAGGACTCCAAGGAAATAATAGTTAAACACTTTACGGACTCACTTACTGCCCTTGTATCAGTATCAATTCAGCATGGCGCAGTACTTATAGACATAGGCACTGGGGCTGGATTTCCATCCATTCCGTTAAAAATAGTGAGACCTGATCTGACCTGTGAGTTGATTGAGCCCAATCGTAAGAAAGTCTCATTTCTTACCTCGATCATAGGATCGCTTAAGCTCTCAAATGTTTCTGTTTTTGTCGGAAATATTGAAGATTACATAGCCAATCCTGATCATAAACTCGGAGACATCGTTGTATTTCGAGCTTTGAAATTCGAGCCAATTGTGAAACACGTATCTTCGATACTCCATAAGTCTGGTCTGGTCATTTTATATAGAACGGAAAGGTTGAAACGAGCCTCAACTGGATCTTTATCCGTTGAAGCAGAAACAAGTTTTTCTTTGCCATTCGGATATGGGGAAAGAGTCATATCAGTCTTGCGACATCAAGACAGTGTTCCACGTGGAACGTCGATTATGGAGAAAGACTGACAATGGCGCGAATCGTAGCAGTTGCCAATCAAAAGGGCGGCGTTGGCAAGACCACAACTTCTGTAAATTTGGCAGCGGCGCTTGCTGTACATGGTAATAAAGTTCTCTTGGTTGATATGGATCCTCAGGGGAACGCCACCAGCGGCCTTGGAGTTGACCCTAGATCGTTAGATATGACAGTGTATAACTGTTTGATAAAGTATATAAAATTTGAAGATGCCGTAAGGCAGACTGAAATTTCCGGGCTATCCTTATTGCCATCAAACCATGATTTGGCAGGTGCCGAAATTGAGTTGGTTAACGTGGAAGAGCGAGAAAAACTCCTTCGAAACTTCCTTCGAAACGTCGATTCATTGTTCGATGCAGTGTTCATCGATTGCCCTCCAGCACTCGGTATTCTGACAGTGAATGCCCTAGTGGCAGCCAGATCAGTGCTGATCCCAGTTCAATGTGAGTATTATGCGATGGAAGGGTTGAGCCGTCTTATTGGAAGTATTGAGCGCATACAACAGGCGTTGAATCCGGGCCTGACAATCGAAGGAATCGTCTTGACAATGTACGACGCTCGGAATACTTTGGCACGCCAAGTTGCCGATCAGGTTCGTGAACATTTTGGAGACCGTGTTTATCAGGCCACAATTCCAAGGAATGTCACATTGGCTGAAGCCCCGAGCTATGGGCGCCCGGTTCTCCTCTACAATGCTTCGTCGGCCGGGGCGCAATCCTATCTCTCCCTAGCCAAGGAGTTTTCGAGTCATGGAGAAAAAGGCCCTGGGTAGAGGACTCGATGCGCTATTGCCCTCGTCAAGGACAGCGTCAGTAGCCGAGGCTTCCGAGCTTCAGCACATCCGCCTCGATGCCATCGTCCCCAATCGCTTTCAGCCTCGGCACACCTTCTCACCGGAAGATCTTGCTGAACTCACATCTTCATTGAAGCAGAGTGGGTTGTTGCAGCCCATTCTGGTACGACGTAAAGGAGACGGTATTTATGAGTTGATTTCCGGGGAGCGTCGATGGCGGGCGGCCAAAGATGCAGGACTGGAAACAATTCAAGCTGTCGTTCGAAATTGCGCGGATGAAGAGTCTGTCATTCTCGCCCTGGTTGAGAATCTCCAACGCGAGGACCTCAACCCGATGGAAATGGCCAAGGCGTATCACCGCATGATGACGGAGTTTGGATTGACTCAGGATGTGATCGCCAAGCGGGTCGGGTGCGATCGATCTTCGATAGCGAACCTCGTTCGATTGTTACAGCTACCCGTCGACGTCCAGCAGTTGATAGAAACAAATCAACTTTCATCCGGACACGCGAAGGTCATCCTTGGCCTTTCAAGCGCCGATGAGCAGCTCAGGGTAGCTCAGTTGGTCGTCTCCAAAAACCTATCCGTGAGGGAAACGGAAAAAATCATCGAGCAGGCCGTGCCGGATCGAAAACGGCGCGGTCGGGAGATCAGACGATCTCCACTGTCCGACGTAGAGGGACGGCTTCAAAAACGGTTTGGCACCAAAGTGACCATTCAGAATGGACGCCGAGGAGGCAGGATCGTAATCCATTATTTTTCGCCCGACGAACTGGACGGAATTCTGGAAAACATTCTGCAGTAGGCCGCGTCCTCTACAAATTATGATGAGGAGGAGAAAAGCATATTTGTTGATAATTCATCGGACTGATGGCACTGTTTCTAGCAGATCTCCTCGCCGTCATGTCGCAGATGTCCTCGGAATAACCATTTGACCAATCATGAGGGAGGAGTGCGATGTGGGGACAAGATAAGCAAGACAATAAGCGCGGATCTGATTCCGAACAGAACTTGGATGAAATGGTGAACAGTTCTTCTCCGGTGCGTGAAGGTGACGAGGATATCAGCGCCTTTGTCGGAAAGGGAGTCGATTTCAAAGGCACCATCACCTATAACGGCACGGTGAGAATCGATGGCTCGCTTGATGGCGAGATCCATACTGAGGGAACCCTCCTGATCGGAGAGGAAGCCGTCATCAAAGCCAAGATCACCGCCGGCACCATTGTCTGCAAGGGGAAGGTTACAGGAGACGTAGTCGCGAAAGATCGGGTGAAGCTTCGTGCACCAGCCGTCATGAATGGAAGCGTGAAGACGCCCATGCTTTCAATGGAGGACGGCGTATTGTTCAACGGCGGTCTTGAGATGAGTCAGGTTCGGGAGACAACGCAGGGAACGACGTTGCATTCAGTTGGGGGCGGCGGCGCCGGTCCCGGTACCAAGCGGGCGGGCTGATGGTCCGGAGCATTTTCCTAGTTGTTAATACGTAGGTCCATGTCCGGTCTCGATCTCGCCGACAAGGAGGCATTCGTATGTGGGCGCTAAAAGAACGAAATGCGCAGATCGAGACCGACAACGAAAATATCACGCTATTTGCGAAAGATGTGCTGTTTAAGGGTGTCATGAGTTTTGACGGGACGGTGCGGGTTGATGGGCATGTGGAAGGGGAAATCCATACCAAAGGCACGCTGATCGTGGGGGAGAGTGCGGTCATCAAGGGGTCGGTGACTGCTGCCGTCCTCATGAACAGCGGCAGGATCAATGGCACCATCACGGCGACGGAAAAAATCCAGATTCTCAAACCGGGAATCCTTGTCGGAGACATCAGCACACCTCTTATTGCCATCGAAGAGGGTTCCCATTTCCATGGCATGTGCGACATGGGCATGCACCGGCTTGACGAGCACGTCATTCCTGTTGCCTCTTAAGCGGGCCTCTTCTCCCTGCCCAGCTTCCTCTAGCCCTTTGTCACCTGTCTCAGTACAATAGCGTCCCCATGACCAAGCCCCGGGTGCTTCTTGGAATGAGTGGCGGAGTCGACAGCTCAGTGGCTGCGGCGCTCCTTGTCCGTCGCGGGTACGATGTTCAAGGCGTCACATTGCAAGTCTGGGAGCATGAGGACGAAACGGTCGCAGCCTCAAAAAAGTGGCAAGAGCGAGGCTGCTGCAAGGTTGGGATTGCCCGCTTTGTGGCCCAAAAGCTCAAGATCTCGCACGAGGTCATTGATCGACGCGAAGAATTCCGCAGCGGTGTCATTCAGGACTTTCTGCACGCCTATGCCGCAGGGACGACTCCCAACCCGTGCGTCCGATGCAATGAACGAGTCAAGCTCCGTAGTTTGTTGGAGATTGCCGATGCACGCGGGATTGCATATGTAGCCACCGGTCATTATGTCCAAATCGACGATTCGGGTCCCAGATTGCGCTTGAGACGTTCCGCCGATCGGAAGAAGGATCAGAGTTACTTTCTCTATCGGTTGAATCCGAGCTGGTTGCCGCGATTGCTCTTTCCCGTCGGCGCCATGCAAAAAGGGGAAGTTTGGTCAGAGGCGGAATCCCTGGGACTACCTGTAGAAGAATTGCAAGAAAGTCAGGAAATCTGTTTCGTCAGCCACGGAGATTATCGGACTTTCATCGAGGCGGAACTTCCATCAGCCAGAAAACCTGGGGCCTTCAAGGACAAGAATGGACAGTACCTCGGGCAACACGACGGGATTGCGTTTTATACTCCCGGCCAGAGGCGCGGATTAAGAGTCGCAACCGGGCAACGCCTCTATGTGCAACAGGTCGAACCTCAGACCAATACAGTTGTACTCGGTACCGAGGAAGGGCTGCTTAGCCGGAACTGCCGCGTCCATGATCTGAACCTCTTTGACGAGACGCTGGGCACCGGGCGATGCGAGGTGGAAGTCAAGGTCCGCTATGCGACTCCTTCAACTACGGCCACAGCGGAGCCGCTTGGTGACGGCAGCATGCAAATTCATTTTCATCACCCGCAACGTGCATTGAGTCCCGGTCAGTCTGCGGTGTTCTATCGCGGGGACGAGGTGCTTGGCGGAGGAATCATCCAGCCGATCTGAGCTGCAGCGGCATCTCCGTATTGACACTTCCCTTCTTCCAATGCTAGTTTTGCGCGCCAATTTTCGTGCTCCGGCACGGAAGCATTCCGTGTGTCTCAAATACTACTCACGAGCGGACAAGGAATAGTGATTAAGACAGCAGTTGCGCGACGGTATGCCCAGGCTCTTTTTGAGCTTCTGGAACAATCACAGATTGAGGCGACGCGAATCACTCTTCAAGGGCTGGGACAAGCTCTCAAAGATTCGTCCTCTCTCCGCCACGTGGTCGCCTCTCCAGCATTCGGGGTGGGGGAAAAGATTGCCGTCCTGATCGAACTCGGTGAACGGCTTGGCTGTCCTCCGTCCTGCAAGGCCTTTATTCAGCAACTCGTCAAGAAGAATCGAGTGGGATTCATTCCTGAGATTGCTCAGGAATTTTCGAAGCTGGTCGACCGATCGAAGGGAACTCAGCAGGTTACGATCCTGTCTACCGCCTCTCTGCCTCAGACTGAGCAGGAACGGATCACCGCTCGATTGCGAGAAACGTTAAAGCAAAACGTGGATGTCACGTTTCATGTCGAACCCAGCCAGCTTGCCGGACTTCAGATCCATATCGGCAGCACCGTCGTGGACAGTACGGTCAGGGGTAGACTCAATAGCATGCGAGCTGTCCTGACGCGAGATTAGCCCCGCCATATGGTGGTGCAACAAGGAAGCAGAGCAGATCGCTCTCTCGTCAAAACCATCGACTTTCAATGCCTGTCGAGACTGACGGACTAAGGAGTAGCCATGCAGATTAAGGCAGAAGAAATCAGCGCCATTATCAAAGAAAAAATCAAGGGTTTTGACAAGCAGGTCGACGTCAAGGAGGCGGGTTCCGTCATCCAGGTCGGAGACGGCATTGCCAAGGTCTACGGCCTCGACGGAGCAATGGCAGGTGAAATGCTCGAGTTTCCCGGCGGTCTCTACGGCATCGCGCTCAACCTCGAAGAAGACAACGTGGGTGCGGTGTTGATGGGTGACGACGTTGGAATCAAGGAGGGTGACCCCGTCAAGCGAACCGGACGCATCGCCGAGATTCCGGTCGGCGAGGCATTGGTGGGCCGTGTGGTTAACGCCATTGGCCAACCAATTGACGGTAAAGGGCCGATCAAGTCCGATCATTCGTCACGGATCGAGGTCGTTGCGCCGGGCGTCAATACACGTCAATCCGTCCGGGAGCCTCTACAGACTGGGATCAAGGCTATTGATGCCATGATTCCGATTGGCCGTGGTCAGCGAGAGCTTATCATCGGAGACCGTCAGACAGGAAAGACCGCGATCGCAGTCGATACGATCATCAATCAGAAGGGCTTGAATGTCTTCTGCATTTACGTCGCCATCGGACAGAAACGCTCGACGGTCGCCCGAGTGGTCAAGACCTTGGAAGAACACCACGCCATGGAATACAGCATGGTGGTTTCGGCCACGGCCAGCGACGCAGCCCCGATGCAGTTCCTGGCGCCGTTTGCTGGCGCCGCAATCGGCGAATATTTCCGCGACAACGGAAAGCATGCGCTGATTGTCTATGATGACTTGTCCAAGCACGCTGTGGCCTACCGGCAGCTCTCGCTCTTGCTTCGGCGGCCACCGGGTCGAGAAGCCTATCCGGGCGACGTGTTCTACCTCCATTCCCGTCTGCTGGAGCGCGCGGCAAAATTGAGTGACCAGCTGGGCGGCGGCAGCCTGACGGCTCTTCCCATCATCGAAACACAGGCGGGCGACGTCTCGGCATACATTCCGACCAACGTCATCTCAATCACCGACGGGCAGATTTATCTCGGAAGCGATTTGTTCTATTCCGGCATCCGCCCGGCCATTAACGTAGGTCTGTCGGTATCACGTGTCGGAGGATCAGCGCAGATCAAGACGATGAAACAGGTTGCCGGCACGCTCAGACTGGATTTGGCCCAATATCGGGAGATGGCGGCTTTCAGTCAGTTCGGCAGCGAACTCGACAAAGCCACTCAAATGCAGTTGGCTCGCGGGGTTCGCATGGTTGAACTTTTGAAACAGGGGCAATACAAACCTATGCCGGTTGCCGATCAGGTGTTGTCGATCTATGCCGGTGTCTCCGGGTTCCTGGACGATGTGCCGGTCGAAAAAGTTCAACAGTTCGAAGCGGATCTCCTGCATTACGTGCAGCAGCACCATCCGGAATTGAAGAAGGAAATCACGAGCATTGGAAAGATCGACGATAAAATCGGCGGCCGGCTCAAAGAGATCATTTCCACGTTTAAGCAGAAAATGGGATTCGGAGCGAAGTAACTCCGGAAGCCGACGCATGCCAAGCCTTCAATCGTTACGCCGGAAAATCGCGGCGTTCAAAAATACGCAGAAGATCACCAAAGCCATGAAGATGGTTGCGGCGGCGAAGCTCAAGCGCTCACAGGACCGCATTCTGGCCGCACGGCCGTATGCCCACAAAATGCGCGCCGTGTTGAGCAATCTCAGCCGACGTGTGAACCGCTCGTCCCACTCCCTCCTGCAGAAGCGCGAAGTGCGACGTGTCGAAGTTCTGGTCGTCACGAGCGACCGTGGGCTGTGCGGCGGATTCAACGGGAACATCATCCGAAAGACGTCGGAGTTCGTGCGTCAATGCGAAGCACGCGGACTGCAAGTCACGCTGAGCATTGTTGGACGAAAAGGCCGCGATTACTTCAGGCGGCGGACGTGGGCAATCCGTCAAGAGTGGACGGGAATCTTCGACAAGCTGAGCTTCGAACACGCGATGGACATTGGCAACGACCTTGTCGAGAATTTTACGAATGGATCCTTTGACGAATTATACGTGGTGTATAACGAGTTCAAATCCGCCATCCAGCAACGGGTGATCGTCGAAAAGCTGTTTCCCATTGATGTGGCAGCCGAATTCGATTCCTCCCAAGCAGAGGCCGTCACCGGGGGAAGTTATTTGTACGAACCCGAAGAACTGGAATTGTTGACGGTCCTTCTTCCCAAGCATTTCCAAGTGCAAGCGTTCCGGATCCTAGTGGAGTCCGCTGCGGCCGAACACGGGGCCCGCATGGCTGCCATGGACGGCGCGACCCGTAATGCCGGACAGTTGATCAAGAAGGTGACGCTCTACTACAACAAGACCAGGCAGGCGGCGATCACCAAGGAACTCATGGACATCGTCGGCGGCGCAGAAGCGCTCAAGTAACCGAATCCGTTCCCGAAAGGAGCATCTCGTGGCGACAGCAACTGGAAAAGTCATTCAGGTCATCGGACCGGTCGTAGATGTCGAATTTCCTCCGGGACACCTTCCCAATATCTACAATGCGCTGAAAGTGACGCAGGAGGAGAATAAGGCTGCGGGAAAGCCGGCGGTTAAGATCACGCTCGAGGTGGCCTCGCATCTTGGCGAGAACCGGGTCCGGGGGATCGCGATGTCCACTACCGATGGATTGACGCGTGGTATGGATGTGCAGGACACGGGTGCGGCGATCTCGGTGCCCGTTGGCCGCGAAACGCTCGGTCGCCTCATCAACGTCCTCGGTGAACCGGTCGATGAAAAGGGCCCGTTGAAGGCCAAAAAAACGTATCCGATTCACCGGCCGGCCCCCAAACTCGAGGATCAGGAGACAAAAACAGAGGTTCTCGAGACCGGCATCAAAGTCGTCGATCTCCTTGAGCCGTATAGCAAAGGTGGAAAAGTCGGACTCTTTGGCGGAGCAGGGGTAGGAAAAACCGTCATTATCATGGAGCTGATCAATAACATTGCCCTTCATCACGGCGGATTTTCCGTATTCGCCGGTGTCGGAGAACGCACCCGCGAAGGCAATGACCTGTGGCACGAAATGCAGGAGTCCAAGGTTATCGATCCCAACGACTTCACCAAATCCAAAGCCGCATTGGTGTATGGGCAGATGAATGAGCCTCCGGGAGCCAGGCTCCGTGTAGGCCTCACCGGGTTGACTGTGGCGGAATACTTCAGGGATGAAGAAAACCAGGACGTGCTGCTCTTCGTGGATAATATCTTCAGATTTACTCAGGCGGGATCTGAAGTGTCGGCCCTTCTCGGTCGTATGCCGTCTGCCGTGGGCTATCAGCCGAACCTCTCTACCGAAATGGGAGCGTTGCAGGAGCGCATCACTTCCACCAAGCGAGGATCGATTACTTCCGTGCAGGCCATTTACGTTCCGGCCGACGACCTGACAGACCCTGCCCCGGCCACGGCGTTTGCGCACCTGGATGCGACTACAGTCTTGTCACGGCAATTGGCGGAGTTGGGTATTTACCCGGCTGTGGATCCGTTGGACTCCACGTCGCGAATTCTTGACCCACAAGTCATCGGTGAAGAGCACTATAAGATTGCGCGCGGAGTCCAGTCCGTGTTGCAACGGTATAAAGATCTACAAGATATTATCGCCATCCTTGGTATGGACGAACTTTCCGAGGATGACAAAATGGTCGTCGCCCGTGCCAGAAAAATCCAACGGTTCCTGTCTCAGCCCTTTCACGTGGCCGAAGCCTTTACTGGAGCTCCTGGCAAATACGTGAAACTGAAAGACACCGTGCGCAGTTTTAAGGAGATTCTCGAGGGCAAATACGATCACTTGCCGGAACAGGCGTTTTACATGGTGGGACCAATCGAAGAAGCGGTGGCGAAGGCGGAAAAGCTGGGCGTCAAAGTCTAGCCGGTCGCTCGGCCTCGAAGAGATCGTCGTTCGAAGACAACCTGTAGGGTCGGACATGCCTGGGAAAATTCTGTTAGAAGTCGTCACACCGGATAAGCAGCTGCTGAGTCAACAGGTCGATGAAGTGATCGCGCCAGGATCAGAGGGCGATTTCGGAGTCCTCCCGGGGCATTGCCATTTTCTGTCGATGCTGAGGATCGGTGAACTGCGCTACCGAATCGATAATGCCATGCATCACATGGCTGTGCTTTGGGGGTTTGCCGAAGTAACCCCGACGCAAGTCACTATCATGGCGGAAATCGCCGAGAAAGCGGAAGATATCGATGTGGCCAGAGCCCAAGCCGCGGTCGAGAAGGCAGAACAATTGGTAAAGGCCGGAGGGCTGCCCTCCGAGGTAAGAGACGCGGAGATCAGTTTAGAGAAGGCCCGGCTCCGAAAGAAAATTGCTGAACGCGCAGTAAGACCTGTCCGATAGTGCTCGGATTGCAGGAACGCTGGTCGTAACGCCTACTTGTATCCTTGCTCTTTAGACTCCTGCCGTCACGCCTCGTAAGCCGCCTCAATTATCCAACGGGATTTCAATCACCAGGCCGTCCATCACATCGTCGATTTTGAAATCTTTTTTCTGACTGTTCGGGTGTGCATTATGGCATTCCACGCAAGATCGGCTGACTGCCCGATCGGCATAAACAGCCTGAAAATAAAGACGATTGTCGATTGTAACCGTACCGGTCACCGATCGTTCGGGATGCTCTCGCACCGCGGATAGCCCATTTGCTTCAAGCCTCCCTTGAGGACCATTCTGCGGATTGATCGGCCATTGGCTGATTAGGCGATAGCGCACCTTCGAACCCGTTGTGGCGGCGAGATTACCGGCTTCCAGGAGGAATTGAGCCGGGAGCGGAAGAATATTTTTCTTGGAGCGCCAATTTTCTGCTGCAGGTGCTCCTCCATTCTGTTCCTGTCGTTCGACGACGTGAATAGTGTAAAAAGTTCTGTCTGCTTCGATCACTGCGTGGATATAATCTGTGACGGTCTCAGGGGCAATGCCGGGTTGGTTGCGCGCGTTCAAACGATCCGTCACAACGAGACCGATCAGCACTACGCAACTCAAGAGAGCAAGCCCTTTCATGGGGACCTCCTTTGATGAATAAAATGTTCTTCACCCAGCATACCCTTCCCGTTCCATCCCGGGCAATGCGCGGGATTCTGGACCGTCGGCAACAAGTCGGAAGTGACGCGTTACGCATATGATTACAGAATTTGTCGTGACCGCCGGTGAGCAACCCAAACGGCTGGATGTCTTCCTCGTCAACCGTGAGCGAGACATTTCACGCTCCGCGCTCCAGCGTCTCATTGAGCTGGGCAGGATCCGAATCAACGGCCTTGCCGTAAAGCCAAGCCAGAAGATCAAGCCAGGCGATACGATCACCATGGACGTGCCCAAGCCGGAGCCCCTCGAGCTCAAGGGAGAAGCGATTCCATTGGAGATCCTCTTTGAAGACGACCAATTGCTTGTCCTGGAGAAGCCTTCGGGCATCGTGGTCCATCCGGCGCCAGGTAATTGGAATGGGACTCTCGTGAACGCCCTCCTCCATCATTTTCAAGTCGCAGGAGGCAGTGTCTCGACCATTGGCGGGAAAGAGCGCCCCGGCCTTGTTCACCGGCTCGATAAGGAAACGTCCGGAGTGATGGTCATAGCAAAGACCGATCAGGCGCACCGCCATTTGGCAGCGCAGTTCAAGCACCATACGATTTCCCGTGTGTATGAAGCGTTGGTCCTCGGCGTCCCGAAAAAGGGACATGGCCTGATCGAACTGGCTATCGGCAGGGACCATAAGGAACGAAAGAAGTTTTCCTCTCGCACGACACGTCCAAAGGAGTCTGTCACGGAGTACCGGGTCGATCACCGGTTTGGAAAAACCGCTTCCCGTGTCCTGCTGTATCCGCGGACCGGCCGCACTCACCAGCTCCGCGTACACTTATCGTCTCTTGGACACCCTATATTGGGAGATCCCACTTACGGCGGACGGAAGGTTTGCTATGTTGAAGGAATTGAGATTCCCAGAGTCATGCTCCATGCGCGATCTTTGGGTTTTCAACATCCGATGACCGGGGAGCGTCAGGAATATGTGCGGCCCAATCCTCCCGATATGGACCAAGTCATACATCAATTGACCCGGATCGGCTCCGCACCGCGGCTCACCGAAGCATAGTGCCGCGAAAGGAGTAATAGGAGATAACGCTATGGAAACGGGAAGCGTCCTCGATGCCATAGGAGGATTCATCGCGCATCTGAAATTGTTCGCGGCCAAGCTGCCTGATATTGTTCATTTCGCGGTCATGCCCACAGGTATGAAACCGAAACTCGAATCGATCGAGGATTACGAAGAACTGGTTTCCCGGTTTCGAGGTATGAGCGGGACGACCGCCTACAAGATGCTGAATGGGTTTTTTGTGGAATCCCTCGAAGCGTTCGAAGTCGGCAATCTACTTGGGGCCGTGCATCCGCTCCTGGCCGCACTCGATCATATCGAACGGATGCATCAGGACAGGGAAATCGCTATCGGAGCACCTGACGAAAAGCGAATCACGGAATATCGTCAGGCCTTGCACAAAATTCTTCCCGGAAACAAACCGGAATTGGACGGTGCCGGAAGGGGAATATGATCTGGGCTGATCCTTGAAGAGGCGGAATTCTTACGGCATCCCGCGTATACGTTCCGGAGACGCCGGAGCAAACAAAGAACACTAGTGACCCATCTTGGGCCCGGTGGCGTTTGCTCCTTCGGCCACCAGCTTGAACCGTACGGTAGACCCGCAGTGCGGACACTTGGCACGGATCGTCGCTTCGTCCAATGGTTCGTATTCATTCTGCTTGAGCCACATCAGCTGGAAACATTTGGGACAGCTACGGACTTGCGTTGTCATAACGTTCCTCGTACACTATGCGCGCAAGATGTTCAAGACGATACCCGGAATCGACTCCAACTCATCTACAAAAAGTCAGGGCCACCGGCGGCGTGCTCTTTTCTTCACCTCCCGCTCGCGTGTGTGGAAGGCAATCGAACCGCCAGAGGAGCTACTGTAGTCCAAGATGGCGCCTGCCCTCAAGCCTGTCGTCACGTTCTCGGAAAAAAAAGAGCTTCAGCCGGAGCAACTTCTCAAGCTGTTTCATCAGGCACCCTGGGCCAAGGAACGGACGCTCGAAGATGTTCGGGACATGCTGCGCCACACGGATATGGCATTGTGTGCGTGGGACGGCGATCATTTGATCGGATTCATCCGTGTGCTGACGGACTTTGTCTATCGTGCTACCATCTGGGATGTGATCGTCGACAAATCCCATCAAAGGCATGGCATCGGAACCGATCTTGTCCAACGAATCCTTCATCATCCCCGCCTCAAGCGCGTAGAACTCTTCTGGCTCTGTACCCGCCGTCCTGCCTTCTACGAAAAGCTTGGGTTTAACTCCAAGGAGCAGACCGGCATGGTCTGGGTCCGCTCAAAACACGTCTCCCTCGATTAGCCTGAAATATTCAGAGCGGCCGGCCGTGGATGTTTTGCTGGCAATCCGAGGTCTCTAGCAGGCCGTTGAAAAACTGTTTTGGACCCCGGAAAACACAAACCCGGGTATGATCGCTGATCGAGTCGGAAGAGCTCACAGGATGTTCAAAAAGGCCTTCCGGCAAGGCCGCAGCGAACGAAGAGGCGAATCGTAACCGTTCTCACCCGCCCGCCCCGAGCGGCCCAAGCCGCTCTTACCCGGGCGTACGCTGAGCCTCTGAGGTTCACGCCGTGCCGAATAAGGCACGGCACGCCTGTGAACGCCGCCGAGATGGTGAGGCGGCAGTGTCCCGCGAGACCGCAGCCTGGTGAAGACGTGTCTTGGCACGTCCGGGCGGGCGGGTGACATGAGCGACTTTTTCAACATCCTGCTAGGCATAGGAACGCCGCCGTCCCGGCGAGAGTGATCGCCGGGGGGCGTATTCCGGTCTAGAATATGTACTTGACGCCGAAGAGGATGTTCATGCTGGAAGCGTCGAACGCAGACCGATCGGTGACCGTCGACCCCTGTTTGGTCTCAAGGGTTCCGCGGTTTCGATTGACGGCAAATTCTGTATTTAGAAGAAAATGTTGGGTGAGGGCGTAGTCTAATCCGCCGGCGACGCGCCAGGCGAAGGTATTGCCTGGGCTTAGGGTAATATTCTGGCGCTTGAACGCGTCCGCTTCACTGGTCGAGTTGATATTGACGCCGATGCCGGTTCCGACATATGGCTGCAGTTTACCAAAATGCCCAGGCCGAAATTCTGCATAGAGCGGCAACAATGTCACCGTGTTCACGCTGGCTAAATCCGCCTTGGGTCGTTCGAGGTCGACCGAATGGCGTTCCCAGGTCAGCATGGCTCCAATGTTTATCCATTTATTTACGCCGTACATGGCCTGGAAGTTCAGTGCCGGCCCCACGCTGCTGTCGGTACCATCCACCACTTCTTGAGTCAATAAACTGAGTCCGGCACGGAACCCCACGGTCATTCTTCCTTCTGGCGCCGTCCCTTCATGTTTCCACGACATGTCCTCCGCTGCAGCGGAGCCTGAGAACCCGAAGGTGAAGAATCCTAGCAGCATCGATAACACAACACATAGGCCGAACCGGACGTTCATATGGTCCTCCGTGGTAAATGTGAACTGGCGCCCATTTTCTGGATTTTGAAGGGGCGTAATCTACCAAATGCCTGGAGGGGTTTCAATCGAAACTTGAGGATCGGGGGTAGTCAAGTCCTAGGCCGGTACAGTTGCCGTTCCGCGTGAACGTTTGGGTGAGAACAGGATTGACAGAAAAAACAGCAGGGTCGAGAGCAGGACGATGGCCGGCCCGGACGGCACGTCCCAGGTGGCTGAGACCAAGACACCGGCTACTGCGGTGGAGACTCCGATGAGTAACGAATAATACGTCAGTGTCCTGAGGCTGTGCGTCAATTGGTATGCGGTCGACGCGGGAATAAGCACCATCGCGAACACGAGAATGGCGCCCACCGTCTTAAGCGAGACGACGACGGTGATTGCAATCAACGTCAAGAGGAGAAAAAACATGCGCCGAGCCGGTACGCCGGACGCTTCGGCCATTTCCTGATCGAAGGCAATGAAGTACAACTCCTTTGAAAACACGACAATGGTTCCGATCACGAAAACCGTCAGTCCCGCAATGACTCGGATTTCCTCTGATGTCACCGACAAGACGTTCCCGAAGAGATAGCCATAGACTTCAGCATTGTAGGCTTTCATCAACCCGATAAAGAGAATGGCGAGGGCCATCGTGGCCGTATACAGGATGCCGATTGAGACATCGAGCTTCATGCGGCCGCGTTCTTCCATCCATCCCGTCATCCAGACGGTGATCAGTCCGAAGACTATAGCAACCAACAGCGGCGGCCATCCCATTAAATAGCCCAACGCCACACCGGCAAACGCGGCATGGGCCGTCCCGGCTCCGACGAATGCAAGACCGCGCAACACCACGAATACGCCGATGACGGAACAGACCCCTCCGACCAGCGCCGCCGCGAGCAGGGATCGTTGCATGAAGTCGTAAGTGAGGAGCTCAAGCATTCGGTGACGAGATCAGTATCGATCTATTGAAACAGCGAGGTCCGGGACATTATTCCCTGATCAGGGAACATCTTGAACGCAATGCCATCGAGGCTCCAGCGGACAAGCGAGTTCAGACCGCTGTTTGAAGCTCCAGAAAGATTCACAGAACCGATTAATTGCATAGTAGCCTGATCAAAGGCAAATAGCTTGACGAAACCAGAGGTGTTCAGAGAATCCGACTGTGCCAAAAGGGTTCTACCACTAATGATGATGATAGTCTTCGACGATTACGAGATCATCACCGGTGATGACCAGATCCTTGCCATACACCTCACGAAGGATATCAGGTTTGAGGACTTCCTCCGGCGGCCCAGCGGCATACAGACGAGTTTTCAGGAGCACCAATCGATCCACGCGCGATCGGATCAAATTGATATCATGGGTGATCAGAAGGACGGTCAGACCGAGATCTTCGTGCAGACGTTGCACGAGATCAACGACGCTGTGTTGGGTGGTGATGTCAAGACCGGTGGTGGGCTCATCCAACAACAGGACTTGAGGTTGCTGAGCGAGCGCTCTGGCGATGAACACACGCTGTTGCTGACCGCCTGACAAATGTCCCAGCGCGGTATGTTGGTGGGCCTCCATCCCGACATGGCTCAAGGCGTCCAGTGCGATAGCCCGGTCCTGCCTGGACGGACGCGTCAGCAATCCAAGCGCGCCGTAGCGGCCCATCATGGCGGTTTCAAGCACCGTGACCGGAAAATGCCTGTCGATCACCCCTTTTTGAGGAAGGTATCCAATGCGCGCCCGATGGTGACACCGAAGTTCATCGCAGGAGCAATCGAAGATTCTCATATGCCCCTGTCGGGGCGGCATCAGTCCCAGTACGGCGCGGCACAGAGTTGTTTTTCCTGATCCATTGGGACCAATGACCCCGATGAACTCCCCTGCATGGATTTCAAGGCAAATGTCCTTGAGGGCCGTTACTCCAGGAAAGCCAAACGTCGCGTGGTCAAAATGGATGATGGAGGGTGTTGAGCGGTGCACTAGTCACATCTCCTCCGGCCTGCCCGGATGGATCGAAACCGATCGCTTAAACGGCTTCCAGTGCATACGCCAATTGGAGCACATTATAACGCAACATGTCGAGATAGGAGTCCGTCTGGGGTATGCCGCCCGGAAGTGTCGTGAGAACCACGACACGGGCCCCCGTTTCCTTCGAGAGCAGCTCGGGAAGCTTTTGGCTGAGTTGAATTTCTGAGACGACAACTTTGACGTCCTCCTTTTTCATCATATCGATGAGTTCCTGCATGTGGAGTGCGGAAGGCTCGCTTCCAGATTGCATCTGGATCGTCCCGGCAATTTGCAGGCCGAATCGCCGGGCTAAATACGGCCAAGCTGGGTGATGTGCGACAAACCGGCGATTCTTTAGCGCTTTGACCCGACCGGCCAGCTCAGACTGGAGTTGGTCAAGACGGGTGAGATAGGCGGCTTGATTACGGCGATAATCATCCGCATGGCCTGGATCGACCTGGATCAGTGACTCCGTAATATGACGCATCATGGTGGCCGCGTTTTGCGGATCCATCCAGACATGCGGATTGCCCGATTCGCTGTTCTCGTGGGGATGTCCGTGATCGTCACGGATCAACCCGATGCCTTTGGACGTGGTCACGACCTGCAACGATCCGCTCCCGGCATTCTTGACGAGAGAGGCGACCCAAACCTCTAATCCGATACCCACCTCGAATAACAATCGCGCTTTTCTCACCGCCACCAGATCACTGGGTTTCGGAGAGTAGGTGTGTTCGTTTTCATAGCCCTTCAACAGTGAGGTGACCCGGACATGTGAGCCGCCTACCTGTTCGGCCAGATCCTTGAGCACAGGAATCGTGACGACGATATTCAAGGGTCCCTGAGGCGGTCCGGCCCAAGACGATCCCGCCAGAAGGGAGATGATGCTCATCACGAGGACGCGGATGTATCCGTACAAGGAGCGAGGCATGGGGTCGGGACCGTAACATCGGGTTTGTACGAAGTCAACGCGCGCAATCACTAGCCGTTCTCTTTACCTGCGACTTGACCGGACGACGCACTTCAATTAGCGTAGCGGCAAACTTATCTGTGGAGGGCGTTGCATGAAGATTGTGGGATTGATGTCGGGTACATCGGGGGACGGAGTAGATGCAGCGCTGGTGGACATCACAGGTCGAAATCAGTCACTCACTGCTCGGACACTTGCCGCACAAACGCTGGCCTATCCCCGTTCATTGCAACAGCGGATCCTCACCGCCTCCGTGTCGGGGACGGTCGCAGACATTTGCCACTTGAACGCGTTGCTCGGAGAATGGTTTGCGGATGCGGCATTGCAGGTCATCCGGCAGGCCAAACTGCGGCCGGCTGATATCGCGCTGATCGGATCTCATGGACAAACCGTTCATCATCTCCCCTATGGGATCCATGGGCCTGGCGTCGGAGCGATCCGCTCGACGTTGCAGATTGCCGAACCTGCCGTCATTGCTGAGAGGACCGGTATTACGACCATCGCGAATTTTCGCCCTCGCGATATTGCAGCGGGGGGCCAGGGTGCCCCTCTTACTCCGTCGGCTCACACGCTGCTCTTGAGACACTCTCGCCGTGCCAGGCTGATTGTAAATCTGGGTGGTATCAGCAATGTGACATACGTACCCAGCCGAGCGAGCAAGGACGGTGTCCTCGCGTTCGATACCGGGCCCGCGAACATCGTTCTGGACAGTTTGGTCGCGCGGGTGACGAAAGGACGGATGTCCATGGACCGTGACGGGAAGATGGCCCTCAAAGGGACTGTCGATACCAGACTACTCGGCAAGCTTCTGGCCCATCCGTTTCTTTCGAAGCGTCCGCCGAAATCCACAGGGCGGGAGGATTTTGGACCGGCATTGGTAGACGAAGTGCTGAACGCTCAGCAACAGCAGCAACTCTCTCTTGAAGACGTGCTTGCCACATGCAGTATGTGGACGGCCAAAGCCGTCGGTACCGCTCGGCGATGGATAACCGGGGAAGTGGATGAAGTCGTCGTAGGGGGAGGAGGGACGCGTAATAGAGCCATTATGAATTGCTTGTCCTCCGTTTTTTCTCCCGTGCCGGTGACGACATTCGAAGCCCTGGGGTGGGACAGCAAATCCTTCGAGGCGGTGGCCTTTGCGGTCTTGGCGTATCAGACCGCGACTGGACAAGGCGGCAACATTCCCGCTGTCACCGGTGCCACCCATTCTGTGCTGCTTGGCACCATTGTTCCCGCCGGCCCTCGCTGGACGCGGCATTTTCATCGATGATGAATCACGCCATGGAGTACGTCGCAATTGGAATGGGTGTTGTGGCCATCGTTGTGGTGTTCTGGCAGATGGCTCGGCGTTCAAAGCACTCGGATCAAGAGGACGCCATCACGCTCCCGAGCCATGTCGTCGTGAAGCCGCAGGAACTCCTCACGGCAGGAGAGTTGGCGTTCTACAATATGATCCAATTGGCGGTTCACGACCGGTATCTCGTGCTCGCCAAGGTGCCGTTGCGGGCTGTCTTATCTCTTCAAGTGGATGGAGCCGTCAGGCTGCCGCTGTTGCGCCGGATGGCGTTGAAGCAGCTCGACTTCGTGCTGATGCATCCGGGTTCAAGAACGATCGAACAGGTGATCGTCGTCGGCGATGCCCATTCCGATACAGAAGAGCATCAAGTGGGTCAAAAAGAGACTCAGGAATTTTTGAGGGCGGCGGGAATCCGAGTCACGACGTTAGGAAGAAATCGCGCATATACGGTTCAGGAATTGGAGCGGATGTGTGGGCTTGGAGACGATGATTGAAATACCTCACCGCAAGCCGTCAGCGACATCCTCAGAGAACGGTGGAACCGGTTCGATGCGGATCGAATCCGCCTCGATCGCTTTGCGAGCCAGCTCTGCTTCCGGACTGTCCGGATACTGGTCGACCACGCGCTCATACATCATTCGGGCTTTTTCGAGGTCTTTGAGCTTGGTATAGGTTTGGCCGATCTTCAGAGTCGAGGCTGCGAGTTTGGGACTTAACGGATAATACGAAACGACGTTGTAAAAGGCCTTGAGCGCATCCTTGTATCGCCCCATCCTGTACTGGCACTCGCCGACCCAGTATTCGGCGTTTGCCGCGAGTGCCGTGTGTCCGTGGAGTTCGAGAAAGAATCGAAAGCCCGCCAGAGCGGCTTCGTAGTCACGATGTTTGAATTCTTCCATGATCCGATCGTATAGATGTCGGGAGGTGTCCTGTATCTGAGAGGGAGTTGCCGTTGCATAGAGAGGAGGAGTGACAGTCAGGAGTAGGAGCATGGCGAATATTCTCACTATCCGGCCACGTCGTATTCTCATGGGAACCTCCTGGGATCAAACGTCCTCGGGTATGTCGCAATCGGCATGCCAGATCAGACATCGAACTATACCGCTAAAAGTAAGGCAATTCGCCTTGTTACAATTGTCCCCCCGAGGCCCGGTGCGATGGCGAACCTCGAACGCCCGACAGATTTGTACGATCCAGTGAGAGCCCGATCATGACTGCAAGACGCGAACGCAGCTGATTTCCGTTGTCGGCAGATAGGCCATTCATATGAACAGCCCATCAGAAAATGATTCAGCGATGATGAAGATTCCAGACAATCCGCACGGAGGCAGAACACTGATCGTCGACGGCCAGGATCCCCGGGCCTATCAGAAACCCAGCGAGGCGTTGAAAGAGGCGGAAGAACGCGACCAGATTTTTGTGAAGCCGGGTATGTATGAAGACAAGGTATTTGTCGCGGAGAGGCCGATTTTCCTTATCGGTGCCGGCAGGGACGCCGTGCAAATCTATTCCCGTCGAGGCGGACCGCTGTATCTCCAACAGGTGAAAACTGGACGGATATCCGGCATCACCTTTCGCTATGTCGGGAGCGATCAGCATTCGGCGATGAATCTGCTCGATTCCACATGCGTGGTAACGCAGTGCCGGGCCAAGGAGGGCATTTTGTCAGGCGTGGTGATTTATGGTCCGTCATCTCGTCCCACCTTCGTCGATAACGAGGTGTGCGACAACCGGGAGTCGGGCATTTTTGTATTTGCAGGAGCCCAGCCCAGAGTGGCCGACAATATATGCCGCAATAACCATCATTTCGGGATTGCGGTGCGGGATGCGGGAAGTCGGCCTGAACTTGTGAGAAATCACTGTTGTGAAAATATGCTGAGCGGAATATTGCTTTTCCATCATGCCGAAGCCTTTCTCATGGACAACCGCTGCGCCGGGAATATGCATTGGGGGATGGTCATCACGCCTGACGCCTCAGCGACACCCGGCGCTGATCAGCTTGTCAATTCAAACGTGTTTTACCCAAATCCTCGAGGGACCATCCTGGTGACGGATTCACCGTTAGCCGAGATTGGGCGATAAGGGCAGTGAGAATGCGGTTCAGATCGAGACGGGGATCGCAGTACTAAAGAAATCAGGAGGTAGAAACGGCAGCCGATGCGGCATATCCTGATGCCTCGTGGAAGGAGAATCCGCTTCCGCCCTGTTGCTTGGCGCGGTACATTGCGGCGTCGGCATGCTTGAGCAATTCGTCTACACCCTGGTCGTCATGCGGAAAGACCGTGATCCCGATGCTCACGCCGACAGTCACCGTGTGCCCCTTCAAATCGAACCCGGCTGAAAGCGCTTCGACGATCCGCTTTGCCACAATGACGATTGCGGCTTCGGTCGCCACGCCTTCCAAAATAATGGTGAATTCATCTCCTCCCATTCTTGCAACCGTATCCACTTCCCGCACACAGCTCTTGAGGCGCTCCGACACGGTCTTTAAGAGTTCATCTCCGATGTCATGACCCAATGTGTCGTTAACTGCCTTGAATCGATCAAGATCGAGCAGCATGAGCCCGATGGGCTGTTGGATTCTCTTGCTGCGGGCCATTGCCTGAACCAACCGGTCCCGAAATAGACTGCGGTTCACCAGTCCGGTCAGATGATCGTACTGGGCCAGGTATGTCAACCGTTCCTCGGTTCGCTTTCGTTCTATTGCATAGCGAACGGCACGTGCGAGCAGTTCGGGGTGCCCCTGTCCTTTGACCAGATAGTCCTGCGCTCCTTGTTGGACGGCCTGGAGAGCGAGTGTTTGATCGCTGACGCCGCTCAAGACTACTAAAGGAATTGAAGAGTTGGTCGCATGAACCTGTCGAACGGTCGGGAGACCGAATGCGTCGGGAAGGGAGAGATCGAGGAGAATGGCATCAAAACGACTCCGGCCGAGGCGATTCAGACCCTCCGTCAGCGTCTTGACATGGGTGATCTCAAATTCCTCGACGCTCCACTCCGCGAGGAGATCCTGCGTGAGTCGTGCATCGACGTCATTGTCCTCGATGAGCAAAACGGTGATCATGGAAGGACCCTTAACCGGTACCACTCAGCGGATGGTGCTTCGCTGACCGGAACAGCCGGCCGGATACGGTCGGCGGATCTCGATTGCCATTATAAGCACGAGTGGCGAGGCAAGAAACAAAAACCGCAAAACCGCCGCCCTGCAGATCGAATAATGGCGCGCTATGCCTAGCCCGGGGAAGACTCGATCAACTGTTGCGTTTTGACAACTCGGCGGACAATGCGAGGTGGGTGCTATGAACAATTATCCGTGAGGGACCAGCGGTGAAACACCGAGATAGGGCCCGCCAGGCAACCGCTCAGGACCTATGGCCGCCTCGCAGGCATACCCAGGCTCGAACGGCCAGAGCATGGACCGTCCCAATGTCGATCCTCTTACGTGGACGTACCGGAATGTCACTCCGAGACGTTCAGCCTCCTCGCGCATGGTGGAAAGACAACCCTCGTAAGAAAAGGATCTTCGCCCCAAGATAATCGGTTCACCGGTTCGACTGTGAAAAATCGTAAAGGGCTCGGCACAACCGGCCAGCAAGAGCACGCTGACAAGCAGAAATACACCACGCATTGGGATGGCTTGTCCTAACACAATGTCTCTCAATAAAAGTCCAATCGAATCGGCTTTACATCTGTAATAAGTGAACCTGATCCCTTCAACGGGCACCGCACCTGTAATTGGCCTTCGCCACTCATTCCTCTGAATTCTACACCAAAGATTCTCCCTGCGCACCAACGTATTTGAGCAAGCCCTATGGAAAGAAACAATCACAGGATCCAGGCGGAGAGCGTAGGAAAACCTCATGGGCAGGTTCCATGCCCTAACCATCTTGGCAATCAAAATATTCACGTATGTCGATGGTATGACGGTGGAGAGAGTAGGCAAACGGATGCTGCTGGTTCCTCAGACCGGTTTCTCAGCGATGTATTCGAGGTATTTCCACAGATCCTTTGCTTCGGCTTCTCCAAAGACGAGAGGAGTATTGTTGGCAGAGCCGGTAAAATACACTTTCACTGTCAGCTCGTCCTGCCAGGCCTGAACCTCACAATAGGCGATGCTGTCCAAGTTGAGGGCTTTTTTCCCGATACGTACATAGTGCATGCCATCCCTCACAATAAGATGGATCGAGTTCAGTTCGTTATAACATCGCCATGATGTCGCTCCAATGACTAAACGATTTCATGAGGGCCATACCTGCGTGGCGAGGCTTGGCAATGTATTGCGAGCGATGGATCGGATATCAGACCGCACAGACCAAGGCTATGGAAATTAGTTTCGTGGTCGTGGATCGAGATCTGCGGGCAGGCAGTAGTAGTGGGCGCTCCGGCTCACGCCCCTCTTTTCGAAAACCAGCGCGTTCCTTTCGGAGTCCGATACTTTCTCTCCACGGTCAATCGCTGATGTTTTGATGGAATTGATCAGGCCTTTCATGTCCCGCTTACACTCCTCGCGTGATTCATAGGCTTCGTAAATCGACCAACGGGTCTGCTTATTGACGAGATCCAGTAGCGACCCGCTCTCCACCCAGAGGATCCAACTGGTAAAGAGGATAGTTGTCCCACTCTGTGCCCATGTAGGCAGGAGGGAATTCATCTAAGCAGTTCCCCGTTCGCGGCAGGTTCTGTTGGGCCTACAGTATGAATTCATCAAGCCGCTGTCAAATATTTGTTGATACGAAATACAACCAATAGGCTTTGATGAAAGCCTTACAGAATCGCCTCCTGCCGTGTCTTCATGCGAACATTGTCGCAATTAGTTCTCGGAATCGCCGTATCAGCAACACCCATCGCATTGAATGCCGGTTCGCAATGAGAGTTGAAAGGGTCGTACGCGGGGAATTGTGTGCGCAGATGATCCGTTAAATCTTGACTCGTATTATAAACACGATAGCCTAATCGAACATTGGTCAACCTCAATCCAAAAGGTGTTCGAATGGCTAATCGTGCATCCATCCTCTTGTGTTTTGCCGGAGCGCTCATGTTCCTCTTGTCGTTCCCCGTGTCTGCCAGGGCCGAATATTATGCCGACATCTACGGCGGTGAAGTCTTTACCAAGGATACCGACCTCACCATCACCAGTACGCGGGGCACGACGATCAACAACCAGAATCTAAAGGTCATGAATAACTGGACAATCGGAGGGCGGGGCGGCTATTGGTTCGAAGGCATGGACTGGCTCGGTGTCGGATTGGACGTGTTCTACTTCCACCTGAAGGCTCCCAGCCAACTCGTCCAGAGCACGGCCACAGGCTTCGGCCCCACCACCACGACATCGACACCTGCGGATTGGTCGTTGCCGGTCCTCGGTATTGGGTTCGACGTCCTTCGACTACGGGCGCCGCTGCTACGCAGCGAGGAGTTTACTCACGGACGGTTGCAACCGTTTATCAGCGCGGGGCCGGCGCTCTTCATCACATGGGCACAGACGCCTCGGAACGTCCAGCCCACGGGTCAACACGATACGAACGTGGCCGTGGGAGCAAAGGCCGAAGGGGGATTGACGTTCCTCGTCACCAAAACGATCGGTCTGTTTGCAGAATATCGGTTTACGCACTTCACCTCGAAGCTGAGCTATGAAAACACGGCAGGGGGACCGGCCACTGATACTTACAAAACAACGTGGGACTCTCATCAGGTCATCGGCGGAATTACGTTTCGATTCCCCTGACGAGCGGGTACAGGTATGAATCGATTTATGGTCGCCGTGGATACGTCGTCCATGGTCAGGAGGAGAAAATCGGACGTGTAGTGTCCAAGGTCTTTCCATCATGGAATCAACACTCGCACGGCCTGCGTGCAATATACGCAGCCTAGGTAGGTGACCTCCGTGCTCCGCCTGTATTCGTCAGGGCGCATCGCCTTCACTGGTGCCAGCGCCGATGCCATGGCAGTATTGATCCGGACATCAATTGGCCCCAGTGACCGCTCGATCTTCTCAACTGCTGATCCAACCTGATCTGGATCACAAATCCTTTTACGGTCGCACGACCGACTCCCGCGGACGCTCCTGCGACGACGACCACTCCTTCCCCTGAGCCTATTGTTCCGACCGACCTTTGAGCTGAGTTCCTGCGTTCTCATCGCTGTGAATATAGTAGGACGAGTGCATTCGCACGAGGGGCACTGTATGGAAACATATTAGGTACAAACAACGAGTAACGATGTTACAGATATGCGGAGATTGAAGATGCCGTACAGTGATGTTGGAGATCGGTTCCTTGGAGTCGCTTTGACAGGGAGGGAGAAGGTTTAGAGGTGCGAGCCGCTCACCCTTTTGAAGATAGGTGCTGATCGTGCCACAACTTCATCATCGTTTCGTATAAACGGTCCACTGCGGCTTCCTTGTTGATGAACACCGAGGCTCCGGCCTCCATCATCGCAAGTTCAACGGGGCCACCCTGGTGAACAGAAAGCCCGATCACGATGATTTTGGGATGGGCTTGCTTGATCTGCCGGGTCGCTTCAATACCGTCGAGCTTCGGCATCGTAATATCCATGAGAATAACATCGGGCTGCCGCTGTTTAGCCAAGAGGATCGCCTCTCTCCCATTGGCACCTTCACCGATGACTTCGACTCCGGGATAGCTTCTGAGCATGTCGGTCAGTACTTCTCGCATGGAGGCATGGTCGTCAACGACGAGGACGCGGATGGCGCCTATGGCAGTCTGAGAGTCAGTTGAGTCTCCGAGGGAGTCCTGTATCATGGTCGATCGTATTTCATTCGTCCCGAATATTTCGAATTACTCTGACCGGAAGTCAATCCTTACGCAACTCGTCGATACCAATGACAAAGGATTGGGGGGGTGCTGTAAAGATTGACCCTCAAATCACCTGCGACATGAGGAATTGGGGATGACCATCGCGCCGAACTCGCTTGAGAGCAGCCTCACATGAATGATTGGTCGGGTCGATGTCGCCACACAGCTTCAATAGCCATTGTCGGTTCAACGCCCGTTGTAAGGTGGCCTCGTATAGGATTGGCCGAATGATTGTCCGACCGGAGCGAGCGGGTCACCATAGTTCTCCATGGCCTTCAACCGTCTTTCCCGCTCAGCCCGTTCCTGTTGTTCTTCTTTCTCGCTTTCAGTCAAATATTCCGCAGCGCTTCGGTATCCAGTGACACCAGAAGCATTAAGGAGAAGTCCTTGTGTCCCTTCAGGGCTGGCGGTCGAATTGGGGTTTGTGTTTATAGGCTGAGCATGTACTGGACATGGAAGGAAAGCCAAAATAAATAATAAAACCGATACAGTGTGTCGTATTGAAAATTTCATGATTTAGCAGACCATTCTCTGCATGGACTCGCAATCTCAGCTTCGATACATCGTACTATTATACTTCTATTTATACTTCTATTACGACTCTTGTGCTCCACATTAAAAAAGAACCTGTTCCATTATTCTAATAATCGTATGTATACATTTGGAACCAAATATCCGAGATTCCTACAGTAGCGAAGAACCAACGCTCTCATAGCTTCTACAAATTCGCTCAAACTAAAGGATTACACTCTCATGCAAAGAAAAGGATAGATGGCCCGGCTCTTGCTGACATAAGAATTAATGTCCGGCTTCATAAAGTACGCGCGTTTCTTAACGCCGACTTTGACAACAAACCTTTGCTGAAATTAGTAATCCGAATATGTCTGCGGAAACTCCTCAGCGATACACTGCCGGTCCATCTCAGACCGATCCTCCTCTGTCCTGCACTGTCTGAAATTCGTTATCGAGTGCGGTTCCCCATCAATTGTCCGTTGTGCAATGACGAACCCGCGTAAAAGTGTCACTTAATAATTAATTAAGAGGAGCAGATCATGCCGGCAACGCCGTTTGGAGTTCCAAGTGCTTCACCTTTGTCGTGGGACCAAAGCACTGCTGCCAAACCTGAATTATCGATAGCCACCCCTCGAATCATTTATGACACGTTTCCGCAAAGTCGAACAGCCGATGATGCGTTCATTCGTGATGGGATGAGTCCGGTGGAACTGCGAAAGCTGCGGGAGTTGGTCTTGGCAGAAAAACCCGCTCATGTGCTGGAGGTGGGCATGGCTAACGGGACGAGTTCGGTGGTCATTGCCGATGCGTTACGCCAGTCTGGAGGTGGATCGTTCACTTCGATTGATCCAAAGCAAACGGCCTCCAGTCCTGAAGGATACGGCAGTGCCGGGCTAAGGGCGGTAACACCGATTCTGCCGAACCATCGGCTCATTGAAGATTTTGATTATGTTGCGCTTCCCCGGTTAGCGGAACATGGAGAAAAGTTTAATTTCATTTTGGTTGACGGCTATCACTCATTTGATCTGACACTGCTCGATCTCTTCTACGCCGACAGTCTGCTCAAGGTTGGAGGCCTGCTCGTGTGTCATGACTCATCATCACCTCCGGTCTTTAAAGCGTTGCGATGGTTGGAATGCAATAAGCCTTACTCGCGCCTTTCTCCTCCGCTCTATACGGGAGGTCAACCGATAACGCGCAAACTCTACAGCCGCATTTTTCAGCGGAAGGCTCGACGCGAGAGGCAAACTCAGTGGCAAATGCTGGTTGCCTATCGGAAACAGGCCGAACACCATATGCCCGAACACCTCTTGTCGGACTTTTAGACCTGCAATCGTTCTCAGGCCCGCTAGACCCAAGCTTAGGGAGGCTATCGTCGGTTGAACTACAGGCCTGACTGTTTCCCCTCGTGTCAGATGCAGCTCATATCCGTCCCAAAGAAATCCTCTGCTAGTATCCAATAGTAATTCTGGCAGCGAGCGGAATAGCCGTGTGTCGCGCTCGGTCTTCTCTGCGTATGAATGTACAGCTCGTTCCCAGACCGATATCAATCTTCTTAAGCAATACCTCGCCTTTCCGGGAGATCATTCTTGTATAATGTGAAGCGTTGACCATGGACTCACCGTCGATCGACAGAAGGAAGGTCCCCATGAACACACGACTGATACTGATCACGATACTGCTGCCGGTCATTTCCGGTTGTGAATCGTATACAAGACCGTTGGGAGTCACCAATACGACCGTTGCCTCTGCAAAACAGGGCGAAGACTGCCGGCTTATCGTGTTCGGACTGGGAGATATGGCTGATGTGACCGAGGCCGAAGCCATACGGTCGGGTGGAATTACGAAACTACGGAATGCGGAGTATCACGTCCACACCTTCCAAGGCGTAGGAAAGGAATGCGTGACCGCTCACGGTGAATGAATAAAGCGCGACGGCGTTGAAGAGCAATCGATAAGCGGGCTCGGCCCTGTATCTATCTCTTGGTCTCTGCCCCGTAGTATCTCTAAAATGAAGGTTTCCAGTTTTTCCACATGTCGGTCGACAGCAAATTGTCGACTCAATTTCTCCGATGGTACTTGAGTGGCCAATAAACCGGCTTGAGATGAATTCAAGAAAGACACCCACTCTTCGGCACTGTCGAGAATCTTTAGACCGGCCCCCGATTGATATTCGATGCCGCGAAGGGCGTGAGGAGTTGCAAGAACGGGCACTCCGTGGTACAGGCTCTCGGCAAGCTTAATATTCACGCCCGCACCGGTGCGGATGGGGCACATCATAATATCAACCCGGTTCCAGACCACTTGGAGTTCACGGGCAAAGCCGTGGGCGACGACTCGGTCGCGAGTCGGTATCTTGTCGCTCTGCCGTCCAAAGACGTGAACTTCGATCGAACGGTGCACGTTCGGAAGGATCTCATTGAGCAGCCACATCCAGTTCTGGCGATTGGGCCACCAGGCAAAATCAGCAAGGAATCCGAGGCGAAGCCGTGCACTGGGTTGACGCGTGCGGGCTATCGGAGGCTCTGTAAACAACGGCGGAACGTACAGGCCTCGCAACCCCGGGATTTGGGTACAGCCCCAAGCCATCTCAGTCGTTGAAAGAAAAATAACTCCTCGAACACGACTGAAACCTGCAATCTCGTAACACCGCTGCTTGGCAATTTCCGCCTTAAATATCCGATGGAGGAAGGAAGAACCCAGTTGCTGAACCAGCAACTGATGCTCAAGATTATGAGCGATGAGTACCGTCGGCATGTCCGAAGGTAAGACGTCAAGAGCCCACAACATGTCGCTGCTATTGATCAACGCGGCATCGTAATGATGAGCATGCGCTCTTTCCAGGATTCTCTGCTCGAACTCGCCTTGACGCGCAAACAGGGCCTTTGCGGGGAGTTCTGAAAAACACGATTTGGCCAAGGACGCGAGCTGCCGCGACCGGTACCAGGGGCCGGGAGGAGGGTGAAGGGGCCCAATCAAGTCAACCGTGTGGTTTCTTCGCAGAGCGGCTACCAGGCCGCGCGTATAGGTGCCTGCGCCGCCAGGATGGGTGGCAGGGTCAACCAATGACGCAATGAGTAGCTTTGCCACAGCGGTCAGCGGTAGTTCGTTTCTTCCAGCTGTTGGTTTCTGAAAGCCATCAGCATTCCCTTGATCTCCACAGCATGGATCCAAAACGCGAGCCCCAGAGCGATGGGGAAGTCCGCCAGCCGCAGGCCGTAATATCGGCCTACCCGGAAACATGTTCCCCAGCTCTCGATCAGTCGACCTATGTAGAACAATGGAATTGAAGCCTGCCCGAGTCTGAGAAGCCAGCTGAAGCGCAATTGGGGGTCAACCTGACGAATGCGTATAGTGGCCCAGCCGATGTGACAACGGATATCCCGCTCCATGGACCATCCTTCGAATTCGTGTATCACGGTCATGGCAGGCTGAAAAATAAAGCGGCCTCCGTCCCGCTGGATGGCCGCAGATTGCAGTTGCGCGGCATACGGGCCTTCCTTCTCGGGTAGGGGAAACCGTTCCAAGGTTGTTCGGCGAATTCCGGAGTTGTTGTTCGAAATGAACCGGGTAGGCGCCACTCTCCCGGGATCAAGGAATCCTCTGGTCAAGACCGCAAGGCTTCGCTCGATGGCGGTCTTGCCTTCGTACATCGTCCGGCCGCTGACGGCAACGTGTTGGGGATGCAAACGTAAGGTGTCCACCAGCGATTGGAGCCATCCGGAAACTGGCGTGCAATCGACATCCAGTATGGCGATGATTTCACCTTTCGCCGCCTTGGCAGCTGCATTTTTCCGCTCATAGCTTCCATCGTGAGGCACGGCAAGTACCCGCAAGTCAGGTAGTTCGGCGATCACCTCGGCAGGGAGCTTCCGAGCGCGTTCGTCTGTCTCAACGAGGAGAAACTCGACGGGTTGGTCGACTTTCTGTCGTGCGAGAGCTTGCAGACAACTTCGCAAGTCCTCAAGGCCCTCGTGGCGCGTGGTGTCATGGTCCGCGACAATCACCACACTGACTACAGGCTTGGAATTGGCGCCGATCACCGACTGTTCCGTCATTGTATTTGTAGATGTTGGCATCGTGAATTCTCCGACTCTTGTTGTGTTCCCTGTGCATCCATCGACCAGGATGCGCGATGTTCTATTTACCCGTGCTGCAGTGTTCAACGAGACGTTGATACAGGTCGGCATGGCGCCTGACGCCCTCTTCTTTTGTGTATCGAGCGAGGACCTTTGCGCGAGCCGTTTTCAACTTGTTCAATGCTGGGGCAGGGTTGGCGATGATGTCGAGCGCTGCATCTGCCCATCCGTCTGGATCCAATGGCGCCACCAAATTACCATACAGGCCGTTCTCAAGAATTTCTGGAAATGCACCGCTGCGGCTTCCCAGTAACGGCACGCCGGCGGCAATCGATTCCAAGACCACGTGGCCGAATGCTTCGTTGTACGAAGGTATCAATAATAGGTCTATAGTCGACATGACGTCGCAAATTTGGGTTCGATGACCGGTGAATTCGACATTCTTCGAGAGTCGCAGTGTCTTGACCTGATCCTTGAGTTCTCCCTCCAAGCTGCCGCCACCGATAATCATGAGTCGAGCGTCAGGGACAGCATCAACGATTTTTCGCATGGCAGCGATCGCAACACAATGCCCTTTTTCATATTCCAGCCTTCCGATGACGGCAAGTACTGGACGCACGGGATTCCTAAGGGCGCGAATTTCCGGCAATTCGGTGCGGCCTGCAAGAAAACGATTGAGATCGAAAAATCCGCCAATCACTTCCGCACGATCCCATTCGCGTGGCAGCAACTCCTCTTTGAGCAGATGCTTCGCTACACAAACGTATGCGGCGGTATGTGTCGACAGCCAGGAGTGCATCACACGCATCAACGGCCTAAGAAACCATCGTGGTTTTGGGCCACCCCCAAAATTTATCGTTGCGATGACCACCGGTACCCGCGCCAGTCGTGCGGCCAAGCGGCCCCACACATTGCAGAACCCGGATTGCGTGTGAACGATGTCCGGTCGAATGCGGCGGAACGTCTTGTAAAATGCATAAATGGTCTTGATCATGCCCGCAGGAGTTCTAAGACTCGGAATGCCCAGCCCAAGTTCATGTATCGTGCAACCGGTTGCCAACACCGCAGCGCCGAGTGAAGAGGTGGTCGGCATCAGGGTGACAATTTCGAACTTGAAGCGCTCGCGATCCAGTTTTTCGGCAAGACCAAGCGGTGCATGCTCTCCTCCGGCATCGCGATAAAAACCAAGATAGACATACAGCACATGTATCTTTTTCATTCCGGTGTTACATGGCGAAGGATCACCGATACACAGCTGAACCCGCGCTGTACCACGCGAGTTCGGCGAAGCCGTGGTCCAGTTAAGGCTTGCGAAATCGATCCCGAAGTCTTTGTGCGATGAGTGCTACTGTTGCCCATAGGCCCCGGTAATGGAGAGACCATTTGACGAGGTCGAAGTGATTTCTCCTCCCATCATGGCCGCAAGCAACCTTTAACGTTCCCCACTTCATAATGTGAGTCCTTCGTGAACGATCTGCGTTGATCGTGTTGGCTATCATACGCGGATTCGGATGGCGACCATGAAGTATTTTTACAGTGTTATGCACAAATCCTGGTGATTCAAATCGACAATTATACTCAGAGGTGAGATTTGCCACTCTCACGCGGCTGTTATATACGGCTTCTCGAAATGCTGGCTGATCATTAAGGTTGCTATCCACTTTCGTGACGATTCCGAAGGGAGTGAGCCATTGTTGCTCCTTCCCCACATCCCTCTCATACAAGGCCAGCCAATCAGCAAACAACTGCTTGATTTGGGGAGACTTCTTAAACAACATCACTCCGGTATTAAACTCGGGAAAACTGTCTGGGATGCCATTTACCCGGTAAACGGCTCGGTACGTGCTGTGGGCCAAGGCGAGGTCGAACTTGTCCAATAGTGTAAATAGCTCCTCAAAGCTATCGCAGACGTACGTATCAGTATCCAAGAACAGAGTGTTTTCGTAAGGAGAAGAGTTCATGAGCAACACTTTATCCATGAGATTAAAGCGGGGATGTTGAATTGGCATCACACTGTCGAAATGTTTTGATTGCACCTGTTCATTGCAAAACAGTGTGATCGGGATGGCCGGCATTTGGCGTTTTAAACTTTCGGCAGAGACACAGCACTCATCAATAAATTTCCTTCCTGTTGCGATGTAGATGACTCCAGTCGACATAAATGAGAAATGAAGACCCCAAAAGCTATTCCAAACTCACGAGCCTATGAGCAGCCGATCAAGCGCGTGACTTGGCAAAACCGTGCTCCGCGGTTTGTGGGGCTAAGCATGTATTGCCACATCATCGACGTTGGACTTCACGTGTGGATCAAACCAGCACTATACGATAAGCGACTGGCCGGGAAGGTCGCTATGAAGGACGCCTGCTGCCGCCAAGACTGTAGCAGTTACATCAACCAAATGAGGCTGTCTCCCCTTGATCGGTCGGTACGTTCCCGATCGCGGCACGATAATCGCGCGTGAACCGTGGACGTGGTTTCCCGACCGCCCTGACCCCACCCCTTCGCGCAACACGGTGCCGTAGACCGGTGAAGTCACGCCCCGCAGATGTATAGCTTGTTCATTGCTCCACCGAATAATGAGGTCGGGAAGGTGATCGAGCGCTCGACCGGGAGGTAAATGTTCCCCAGGACGTTCAATGCCTGCAATGCACGCGTTCCCGTCGATATCGCAATACGTCCGGAGCCCTGCGGAAATCTCGTTGCAAAGCTCGTTTACCTCGGACTTGGCAACAATGCCATTCCGCTCTCGGCCTCGGACGTTGAGCCGAACCAACCCGGGTCCGTCGGAGGGTAATGAAAAAGCCCGAAGGGTTGGCCAGTCTTTCCCGATCGTCCCGAGTCGAGCGGTGAGCTCGAGCGAAAGGGAGTCCGGCAGCATGTCCGCTATGGCCGTTCGAAGCGAAGTGGGAACCATCGCGCGCAGTTTCGTGAGAGCGTCACTTCCAGATGACTTCTGGACCGGCGCTCCGGGGTTCAAAATTCGTTTCAACATCTCGGGAAGAAGATCGGCCCGACAGGTTTCCTGACCCATGCCCTTGGGCCAGAAGACGAAGATATTTGCGTCGGCAGGCAGTGCCTTCACAATCCGACCGAGTGCGGCATCCGCTGCTTGGTAGACGTCGACCAACGAATTCTTCAACAAAGCGGACCCAGCTGAGGATTGACCTATGAGGTTGACGGCCGCTGGATTCAAAAACTGATGGCCCGCCAGGTGTACGGCAACCATATGCACCCAGAGCACGTCTACAGTCTTCTCGGCCAGCAGTCGTTCAACTGCGCCGGCTAGGCGACCGGGTGCCTGCATGAGAATATCCCGGAGATATAACAGGTGATGCTGCGATGGCTGTCCAAAGGTCTCCTCACCTCTTGGTGTCTGGCCGAGGTGTTCTGAGAGTTCCTTGCCCACGTTTGAGGGACGCGACCACTTGGCTAAGTGGACCCGTGACTGAAATTGGCATCCGCTGACCACAATGCTGTTGGTCAGATTCTGTAGAGGATGTTCGGGTGGATCGATGGCAAGGACTCGCTTGCCCGCTCGGTCCAATCGTTGGAACAACGTATCAGCCGGCATCAGGTCATAGGAAAGCCGGAGTCGTTGTTCGGAAGGAGACCAGGTAAACAAGGAGTAAATGCCGTGTTCCGATGGATGACGACCCGTGTAAAGAGTCGAATAGACGGAACCATCGAGAAACGGGGGGGCGAGCTGAACGTTCTGGCCTGCTCGCTGAAGAGCTGCAAGATGCGGCATTCGGTCATCCCCGATCAACTGCTCGATCAGGGGCGCCGATGGAGCCTCTAATGAGATGGCCGCAATCACTTTGTGTACACCATGACAGATTGAATGGATGCGCGTGTGGCCCTTGATCCTGCACACTCCGTGGGGTGAGCTGGATTCCCCGGTTAAGACTGCCCAAAAACTATGCCAGCTCGGAATCAAAAAAATCAATCCGTTTGTCTTGTTGCTGGAATCATTCCACTGAGCACATGGATTAGCCGGTATATGGGATGCTATTTTCCTGAATTGCCTAAGCCAGGGGCCGCCCCCTATACTCTTTCACATGGTCCCTGACAGAGTGAGCGATCCGACAAGGTTGTTCATCGTTGGAAGGCAGAGTTGTCTTGTCACCGCACAAACGGTCGATGATTGACCGTACCGAATCTCCTCAAGCCGACACCATTTCGGTTGTTGTCCCGGTTCATAATGGAGGGCCGGACTTCCGACGGTGCCTGGCGAGCTTGCAGGCCGCTTCGCCACCTCCGTTTGAAATTATCGTGGTTGCGGACGGAGACACCGACGGGTCGGGGGCCTACGCCGAGCGCCTCGGCCTGCAGGTGTTGCGATTCCCAACGGCGGGAGGGCCCGCAAGAGCGCGAAATCTTGGTGCCGGCAGTGCGCGAGGAGCGATCCTCTTTTTTGTGGATGCCGACGTCACCATCAAGGGCGATACGATCGGCCGGGTGGAGGAGGCTTTCCGGCGAGAGCCGGGTGTCGCCGCAGTAATGGGTTCTTATGATGATCAGCCGGGCGATCCGAACGTGCTTTCCCAGTACAGGAATCTCTTGCACCATTGGGTTCATCAGGAGGGACGTGAGGAGGCTTCAACGTTCTGGGGGGCCTGCGGAGCCATACGTCGGACCGTGTTCGAGAAAGTAGGCGGGTTCGACGAAACATATCGAAGACCTTCCATCGAAGATATTGAACTTGGGTGTCGGCTCAAAAACGCGGGTTATCGGATACGCCTGGTGAAAAGCTTGCAGGTCACCCACTGGAAGAAGTGGACTCTTTCGTCAATCGTCTGGACCGACGTGTTTTGCCGCGCATTGCCCTGGACCGCACTCATCCTTTCACAGCGTGGGATCCCCAATGATTTAAACTTGAAGATGTCCGGGCGCATCAGCACGTTATTGGTGGGGATAATGGTGGTGAGTCTGGGCATCGTCTGGTGGTGGCCCTGGGCAATCGTCATCACAGCCCTGTCCATAGTGGGGCTGCTTGCGTTGAACCATCAACTCTATGGGTTTTTTATCAAGAAACGCGGATTGAGTTTTTCCCTGCGGGCTATCCCCTTGCACTGGGTCTACTTTCTCTACAGCGGGCTGGCCTTTGGAGCCGGAGCGCTCCGATTTCTGATGATATCTCGCACGAGGCCGGCCCGCTGAACTTCGGACTTGAAGGGCACGTGTTTCATGAAGTTCGTGTAATTGGAGAATCCAGGTGAGCCGAGCTTCTACAGTGATCATTGGCGCCGGTCCGGCCGGACTGACCGCTTCCTACGAGCTCTCCAAGCGGGGAGTGATGTCGACCGTACTGGAGAGCGGAACCCAGGTCGGCGGGATTTCGAAGACCGTGAATTACCACGGATATCGTTTTGATATCGGGGGGCATCGATTTTTCTCGAAAGTGCCGCTGATTAATGAGTTGTGGCAGGAGATCCTGGGAGAGGAATTCCTGCTGCGTCCGCGCAAGTCCCGCATCCATTACCAACAGCATTTTTTCGACTATCCCTTGAGGCCGGTCAACGCCTTGCTCGGATTGGGACCACTCGAGTCCGTTTTGATCGCGCTCAGCTATTTGAAAGCGAGATTCGCACATATCCACGACGAAAAGACTTTCGAGGACTGGGTGTCAAATCGGTTCGGGTACCGACTGTATAACATCTTCTTCAAGACCTACACGGAGAAGGTCTGGGGGATTCCCTGCAAAGAAATCTCGGCAGATTGGGCGGCACAGCGGATCAAGAACCTTTCCCTCAAGCAGGCCGTCCGCAACGCATTGCTGGGCGCCTCTCGCGGGATAGATGGTCAGAAGATTACCTCCTTGATCGAACGGTTTCACTATCCAAGGTTTGGGCCTGGAATGATGTGGGAACGGTGCGAGTCGGTGATCGGCGAGCGGGGTGTCCGCACGATTCGCGGCATCCACGTCCAGCGGCTCCGTCACGGACAAGGGCGAGTTGAGTCCGTCTCCGGGACGACGCTGACTGGAGAACAGACGGAATTCGACGGCTCTGACTTTGTCTCGACGATGCCGCTTCGGGAGCTTGTGTTCGCGCTGGATCCCTTACCTCCGGAAACAGTGCTCCATGCCGCCTCGCGTCTCCGCTACCGTGATTATTTGACCGTGGTCCTGATCCTCAACCGCGAGGAGGTCTTCCCGGACAACTGGATCTATATCCATTCTCCGGATGTCAAGGTTGGAAGAATCCAGAACTATAAGAACTGGAGCCCCTACATGGTGCCGGATCCAGCAACGACCTCGTTAGGACTGGAATATTTTCTCTGGGATAAGGATGAGGAATGGTCATGGCCCGATGAACAGCTCATCCACTTGGGCACCCGCGAATGTCATCAGTTGGGGCTCATCGATCCGAAGGAGGTCGTTGGTGGGACGGTCGTTCGGATGGAAAAAGCCTACCCCGTGTACGATCAAACGTACCAAGCCAATGTGACGATCATCCGTGACTATCTGGCGTCATTCGCGAATCTGCAGACCATAGGACGGAACGGGCTTCACCGATACAACAACCAGGACCATTCGATGCTGACCGGGATTTATGCGGCTCGGAACATCACGGGAGAACGGTGGGACGTGTGGACGGTGAACACCGAAAAGGAATATCACGAAGAGGGCCGCATGGCGAACTCGAAGGGCGGGGATCGGTTGGTTCCCGAGCCGGTAACCGTTGCCGTGAAGGACCCGCCGGCCTCACTCGATCGGGTGCTCGACCGGGCCTTTGCGCGGCTGGATCCGGTTGCCATGGGAGTGGCGATGGGGACGGTCAGTGGGCTTGGGCTCCTCCTGGCTACCGTGATCTTATTGGTCAAGGGCGGTGGAAACGTGGGGCCGAATCTGTCTCTCGTCGGACAGTTTCTTTCAGGTTTCAGCGTCACATGGATCGGCGCGGTGATCGGCTTGGTCGAGATGGGGCTATGGGGATTTCTGACTGGATACGTGGGTGCATGGCTGTTCAACCGTGGCATCGTACTCTATGCACTGCTGGTGCGTTCTAGAGCCGAGGCGGAGGAGAGACGCAATCTATTGGACAAGGTATAGCGGGATGTCGGAAAGTCCCCAGCGTTCTTCTCGGGTCACGGTTTTCAAAGCATCGAATTAGTTGTACAACAGCCTGATCGTGTTCTGGATCGATAGGTGATAGATGGACAATGCGGATCGGGAAGAACGGGAACTCAATCGCGCAGTGGTGAGAATCCAGGCGGTCCTGCTCGCGGCCGGCTTCGGACTGGTGTGCGGAGCCGGCTTATTTCTCATGACTGCCTGGCTGCTGATCAGAGGCGGCGAGGATGTCGGAATCCATCTCCGCTTGCTGGCGAATTACTTTATCGGCTATTCGGTCACCTGGACCGGCAGCCTCGTCGGCTTTCTCTACGGCACCGCAACGGGGGGACTCATCGGATGGGCCCTGGCGACTATTTATAATCGGGTTGTCGACATGCGATCGAAGTGAGGACTGTCGGGCAAAAGGAGTCCCTGCCACGTGAGCGAGACGAACAGCCCGTTGATGTCGGTCGTGATCGCGACCCCTGATAGTTTTGACGGCATTCGTCATACGATCTCCTACCTGATCCGCCAGACGGCCCGGGCTTCGCTCGAAATCGTGATCGTGGCTCCCTCGCGTAGGCAACTGAACCTGGATGAAGCTCGATTGTCCGAGCTTCTAGCAGAGTTTTCGCAGGTGCAGATCCTGGAGGTGGGGGCCATTCACTCCATTGGTCGGGCTAATGCCTCGGGGATTCGCCGGGCCTCCGCTGCGCTGATCGCATTGGCGGAGGACCATTGCTTCCCGGATCCACAATGGGCGGAGAGCTTAATCAACGCCCATCGCGGTCCTTGGACGGCCGTCGGTCCCGCGGTCCGCAATGCGAATCCCAATAGCGCCGTGAGTTGGGCGGATCTCTTTATTGGCTACGGCCCTTGGCTCTGGCCGACAACCGCCAGAGAGGCTGACTTTCTTCCCGGTCATAACACCAGCTACAAGCGGAACGTGTTGCTTGAATACGGGGAACAATTGGAGCCGATGATGGAGGCGGAAACGCTTCTGCATTGGGATTTGCGCAAGACCGGACACCGCCTCTATATCGATCCATCCGCTCAGGTTGCGCATACGAATTTTTCGTTGTGGCGGTCGTGGTTACCCGTGCAATTCTACAATGGTCGCCTCTTTGCCGGTGCAAGGGTGCGGGAAATGGCTTTCTGGCGGCGCACGCTGTTCGTTGCAGGCTCGCCGCTGATTCCTGCCTTGCGGCTCTGGCGGATCTGGCGAGGCCTTGGGTCCATTGAGCAACGGCGCCGGTTTCTTTCGTGTATCCATGCTCTGGTGATCGGACTGGTCATGGATGGGATCGGACAATTGGTGGGCTATGCCGCTGGAGTCGGAGGAGCCGTCGATCAAGTGGCCCGGTTCGAATTTCATCGGTTTCGGCACATTCGAGACGAAGACCGCCGGGATCTGTCTCTGGTGTGAACAGCGGGCTGGCGTATGGAAGGCGACACGGAGATTCGAATCGGGTTCGTCGGGTGCGGGCGTGTCACCGAACAGTTGCACCTACCGGCGTTGAAGTCACTTCAGGGGATGAAGATTGTCGGGTTGGCTGATATGGACCCCGAGGCGTTGCACCGTGCGTCTCGGCACGTCGACGCCGAGTATCGGTTCACCGATTATCAGGACCTGCTCAAGGTCGACTCGATTGATGCCGTGGCGATCTGCGTGCCGGCACAGAAACATGTGGAGGTCGCGCTGGCCGCGCTGGATGCGGGGAAGCATCTCTTTATCGAAAAGCCGCTCGCCCTCACGCTGGAGGATTGCGATCGGCTGATCGACCGGGCGTCACGCACGACTCGGATGGTGATGCTGGGATTCAATGTACGATGGCATCGGCTGGCCCGTCAGGCGAGGGCATTGATCCAAGAGGGCAGATTGGGACCGCTCGATCTCATCCGCAGTGTCCTGACGAGTTCTCATGACAGTGTTCCTGAATGGCGAAAGACCCGTGCGACGGGCGGGGGGGCTATGCTGGAGATGGCCATCCATCACTTCGATCTGTGGCGCTATCTGGCGCAAGCGGAGGTGGAGGAAGTCAGCGCCTATACGCGGTCCGGGTTGTGGGAAGATGAATCAGCCACGGTGATCGCCCGAATGAGTAACGGCGTGCTGGCTACCGTTGCCTGTGCCGAACGGACGAGTCAGAACAACAGCGTGGAAATCTGCGGGCGGACGGGCTCCCTCGCACTGTCATTCTATCGGTTTGACGGCCTGGAGTGTGCCACGACGACGAGCATCCCCGGGGATGTCCGAAGCCGAGTGGACGCAGCGAAGCGCCTTATTCAGGAACTGCCTCAGGCGCTATTAGGCTTCCGGCACGGGGGAGAGTGGTTGCTGTCCTATCGGGACGAGTGGCGGCATTTTCTTGCGAGTCTCCAAAACGGTGCCCAACCCGGGTGTACTCTGGAAGACGGCCGGCAAGCTTTGGCGGT
This sequence comes from Nitrospira sp. KM1, assembly GCF_011405515.1. Lineage (NCBI taxonomy): Bacteria > Pseudomonadati > Nitrospirota > Nitrospiria > Nitrospirales > Nitrospiraceae > Nitrospira > Nitrospira sp. KM1. The sequence continues at coordinate 2,788,290 of NZ_AP022671.1, forward strand.
GGCGCTGGCGGCCATAAACTCAGCCTCGACCGGCAAAAGCGTAAGAGTCGATCGGAGATGAGAGAGGCGTGAGCGACGATCATGTCCCTGCTTCGAACGCCGAGCGCTCAACTACGCCCGTGCCGTTCTTTTCGATCATCGTTCCCACGTGGAATCGACCGCGACAACTTCGGGCCTGTCTCGGAGCGTTGACCGGGCTGGAGTACCCGGCGGCACGTTTCGAGGTGATCGTGGTTGACGACGGAAGCCACCCGCAGCTTGACGCAACGGATTTCGGTCGGTCCGATGGTCGCGTGACGTGGCTGCGCCAACCCAACGCGGGTCCGGCGGCGGCCAGGAACACGGGAGCCGCCAAGGCCCAAGGCGAGTACCTGGCCTTCACCGATGACGACTGCGTGCCGGCTCCGGCCTGGCTGAAAGGTTTCGCCCGCGCGTTCGAGCACGCGCCTCGGGCGATGATCGGTGGCTGCACCACCAACGCATTGCCTGACAATATCTATGCGACTGCAAGCCATGTGATCGTGGAGGCGGCGAGGGCGTATTTTCTCTCGACGCACAGCCAGTTCCAGTTTTTCGCTTCGAACAACCTGGCTCTGCCGGCTGATCTGTTCCGGGCCATGAGAGGGTTCGATCCGTCCTTTCGAACGTCGGAAGATCGGGATTTCTGTGATCGGTGGGTGCGCGGAGAGCATCAGCTCGTCTATGCTTCCGATGCGGTGGTCCATCACTGTCACGAGCTGACCTTGGCCGGATTCTGGCGTCAGCATTTCGGCTATGGGCGAGGCGCGTATCGTTTTCATCGCGCTCGCGCCATGCGCGGGGCCGGGGCCTTTCGCCCCGAGTTCTCCTTCTATCGGAACGTGCTGGGATATCCGTTCGTGCGCACGCGTGACAGACGGACGGCTTCCCTTGCCGCGTTGTTCCTCTTGTGGCAAGTGGCGAATGTCGCCGGATTCCTTTGGCAGGGCTGCCGGCGAGAAACGCCCAGGTGAAGGATGGCACGACCGCGATGACAACCGCTCGGGTACATTCCCAGCCGGGGCACCATTTGCTCGACGGCACTGTCCGGGTCATGCTCGCGGAGGCGCTGTTCCCGGTGACTGGGCTGGTGACCGCCGCCTTTCTCACGCGCAGCCTTGGACCGGACGGATATGGATTGCTGACGTTGGCGGTCACGCTGATTGGGTTGGTGGAGTGGAGTATCAACTCGTTTTTTTCCAGGGCCACCATCAAGCATGTTGGAGAAAGCACGGACTGGCGGCCCATTGGTACGGTCGCCATCCAGCTTCAGTTCCGCATGGGGGTCTGGGCCATGGCGGCGATGTGGATGCTGGCTCTGCCGTTCGCCCGGCTGCTCAATGAGCCGTCGCTGGTGGCCTATCTCGCACTCATGGCAATGAATATCCCGATATTCGCGCTTGCCCAGGCCCATCGCCATGTTCTCGCCGGAACGGGCGCCTACCGGGAGTGCGCCGTTGCGAGTGCCGGTCGATGGATCGCGAGGCTGGTGTTTGTGATCATTCTGGTCGCAGGAGGCTTGTCCGTGTTCGGCGTCATCCTGGCCATCATCGGCTCAACGTTGCTTGAACTGCGTCTGTATCGCCGGTCTCTGCGCCCGGCGCTGTTCTCGCGCATTGGATTAACGTCATGGGCGCTGTGGGATTACTCATGGCCGCTGTTTCTATCCGCGATGTGCCTTGCGGCGGTAGGCCGCATCGATCTATTCGCCGTCAAGGCCTTGGGTGCCACGGCAGAAGAGGCCGGACTCTATGGTGCGGCGCAGAATCTTGCATTGCTTCCGGCGCTCCTGAGCATGTCGGCGGCGCCGCTGTTGCTGTCGAGTGTGAGCCGGGCGCTTTCGAGCGGAGATTCCAATCTCGCCAAGACAATGACGCGGCAGGCCATGCGGGGTGTCCTGCCGTTATTCCCCCTTGCCGCAATGGTTGCAGGATCGGCCGATGAGATCGCGGTCTGTCTGTTCGGGGAGTCATTCCAAGGGACTGGGCGGTTTCTCTCCTCACTCATCTTCGGAACTGCAGCAACGTTGCCGCTGTCGGTCGTGCTTACCGTGCTGATTGCGGATGGACACCCGCGAATGACGTTCGTGCTGACCGGACTCCTCGTTCCCCTCGCGCTGCTAGGACACGTCGTGGTGATCCCGCGATATGGTCCGTTCGGCGCCTCACTCGTCACCACCTCCGTGGAGTTCATCGGAATGGTGATCGGATTGGTCACCCTCGGCCGGCTCTGGGGTGTGACGCCGCCGCTTGGCACAGTGGTCCGCACGCTCGTTGTGAGCCTGATCGTGCTGACTGTGGCGCTGACGTGGCCGACTCCCGGCTTACTCGTCTTCGTCAAGCTGTGTGTACTGACCGGCTTGGTCATTGCCTGCTATTGGGCGTTTCAGGAATTTACAGGGGAGGAAATTGCCCTAGCCCGCTCCCTGGTCATGCGCAAGAGAACCGCGATGCCCTCGACCAACGAGACAGAGGGAGTCTCCGAGGCAGACCCAATCAAGCACGAGGACTCCGGGTCAGCGAGAACTGTGCGCGGAAAGGCCGCTACGCCATGAACGTCGGATCGTCCGAAGGGAATAGGCAGCATCAGGCTTCATTGGAGCAAGCCGTCCTACGGCCGGCACAGGATCGCCGATACGATCTGCTCGCAATGGCATTTTGTCTTTTCATTGCTGTTTTAGCACTATGGCTGGGGTCCTTCCGAGAAGTGGGAAATTGGGGAGTAGAGACCGACTTTTTCGAGCGAGATGTCATACAGGCCGCCCGGATCGTTGCCGGACAACCCTATACGAACCACCACTATCCGCCTGGCTATGCGTATCTGCTCGCCCTATCGTCCCACTTCACGCACGACATGTTTACCGCGGGCAAGATCCTGACGGGTGTTTCGGTAGGTCTGATCGGCCTCGTGAGTTATCGTCTGCTGACGATCTTGTGGGGAAGGCGGCCGGCGCTTGCGGCCATCGTCCTGACACTGCTCGCGCTCCTGCCGTATGCGGTTGTCGCATCGGCCGACATGGTCGTCAACCTTGCCCTGCTGGTATCGATGTGGATGCTGTTGCGACACGAAACCACACGGGCCGTCTGCGCGATGGCCGGCATCGCGGCGGGCGTCGCGTACCTTCTCCGCTACAACGCTCTCTTCGTACTCGTCGGGGCTCCCGTGGCGCTGCTGATTCTCGGCAAGGAAACCGATTCTTGGAAGAAGAGACTGGGTAGGATCGGGGTGTTCTCAGGAGCAGCCCTGATCGTCATGGCGCCATGGCTGTTGGTGAATTGGCATCGAAATGGGAATCCGTTTTCGAGCGATCTCTATCAGCAGGTCGCTGCGCACTTTTATCATCCGCAAGGGGATGGGTTCGGCCGGACGATTGCTGAAATGGGACAGCGCTTCACCTCTCCATGGGATGTCATGGTCCATGATCCCTTGCGGATCGCGAAGAGGTTTTTCAAGGACGTGCTCTATACCAAGGCCGCTCACTTGACATGGCGGGTGATAGAGTTCCCGGCCGCTCTGTTTGCCGGCGCAGGGCTGTTGTTATATTTCCAGCGGATGACGAAAAAGCGGGCGGCGTTTTTGATCCTGTGCATGGCCGGATACCTGCTCCATGGGCTGGCCGGATTTGCCGTCCGTTTCTATTTCTTTCTGTTTCCACTCCTCTTTGCGCTGGTGGTGCTGCCGATATTTTATTTTGAGCGGATGCCAATTTCGGGACGCGTTGCCGGAAGAGAATGGGCCGTTGGGTGGTGGGTGTTCGGCCTCGTGGCGCTTGCCGCGACCTATAGTACCTATGTGAGTACGAGCCAGTTTCTGCGGCTTGAACCGAAACATCTCCTCGAAGCGGCCTCGATGATCAAATCCCGCGCAGTTGCAGGCGACCGGATCATGGCCATTGAGCCACACCTGGCCCATTTGACTGGCTTGGAGGTGACGTCGGCAATGGTTGCTGATTCTCTAGACCAATATCTTGCAACCGTGGCGGGCGAACATATTCGGTTCCTCGTGTACAGCGAGCACGAAGAAGATTACTGGCCGGGACTGCACTCCTTGAGTCAACCGAATCAGCTCCCGAAAGGCTATCGGGTGATTTACCAGCATGGGCCGAGCCGGACCATTGTGTATGAGATCGAGGGGGCGGCTGCCAGCCCCTAAGTCATAACTTTTCCATCCTTCGTCCTCTTGCACGAGCCTGGACATGCGTGCCATCATCCCGCGGCGTTCTCGTCGGAGACTCCAGGAATGTTTTCAGATAGTCTCAAGCAGGAATAGAAGATCGTCCGCCACGTACAAGGGGCCGATCATGTCAGCTCTCACTCACCTCCACTCACTGTCCGAATGTCATCGGACTCGCTCGCTCATGAGTCCGGCTGACCCTTCACCGCTCTGCCACCAGAAGCCGGCAGGTGGTGTTCCGGTCTATTCCCAGCTCGATGAATCGGGAGATTCCGATCGAAAGAAAGGGGGGCGTCCGGTGACTTTCTTCCTCCCACGTATGACATACGTGAAAAACGTAACCCACCGAAAACGGATCCCGACCGGTTTTTTCGGCATATGAGTATGAGTGCAATGGCGTCAGAAACTGTCGCTTGCGCCAGGCGTAGAGGCTGAGAGATCTTTCATGATCAACCAGCCTCTCAAGAGGCTCTTTGTCGTCGCGGGTGTTCTACTCACCTCCCTCATTGCGCTCGAGGTCGCGGTCAGAAGTTGGGGGTTTTCTCAGCCACATATCTACGATCCCATTTATACGGCGTTTGACCGCCACGGAACCATTCCGTATGTCCATAAGCCCAATCTGGCACAAGCCAGGGCGCGCGGACTTGCCATCATTAACACCGATAGTCTCGGACTGCGGACGAAGACCGCAGGGTTATTGTATGGTCCCAAACAGCCGAACGAATATCGTATCGCGATCGTCGGAGATTCCTGCACATTCGGCGAAGGTGTGCGAAACACCGCGGATACGTTCGCACAAGTATTGGAAGACGAACTGAACGAGCCTCCACAGGCTCTCAAGGTGAAAGTGTTCAACTATGGTGCATCGGCGTATAGCGTCAAAGAGATGGCGGCGACACTGCAATACCGAATGTTGGACATCGAGCCGGATCTGGTCATGATGGCCATCGTTCCCTCGGATTTCAACTTGGCTCGAACGCCTTTGATTGATGAGGCAGGCTATCTCATCAGTCATAGGATGTCCTTTGTCAGTGGTCTGAGTTCGACGGCAAGCCAGGTTATACGGAATGCTCATCTTCTCTATGTTCTGAGAGCCTTTGCCGTCCCGTTGTTCATTAAGCCTGTCGATATCATGCAGGTGATGTCACGAGGAGAGATCCCCGAATCGTATCACTACATCAAGCACTTCAAGGAAACGGCAGAACAAGGCAGGCTCTCATACATGATCGTACTTCTTCCGCTCCTGGACAATTCGTGGGGACCTGTGCCGGACCAACTGACCCGCGACAGTATCGGCTATGTCGATCTGTCGTTCTTGGTGAAGGATTTTACGAGGGAGCAGTACAGGGCGAGCCCATTTGACCCACATCCGTCGGCTGCAGTGCACCGTCGAATCGGCCAAGAACTCGCAACGGTGTTACAGCGCAGCGCATTCAGCGCTCGAGACCATCATGAAGACGGTAGGCAGTAGTTCCCGTCTTGCTCAGGTGAAAAACTTCCGACGTGTCCGTGCATTCCTCTTGGTCGTTGACCGTTGTGAGGGAAGGTCTTCGTAAGAACACTGTAGATCTCGGTGAGACTCCCTCTGTGATTCTGAAGGGAGGGTCACTTTTCACGGCAGAAATGCGGGCAGGTTATTGCTCGAACTTATCGAAATTCACCGTCCACTGTAACCGTGGCCGAATCACACCTGGGATGGGACCACCGATGTGGCCGCGGGCGGAATGTTCGGTGTCACCTTCGACAATCTGCAGTACGAGGGCTTCGTACTCTTGTATGTCGACTTCTCGGCTGCGCAGCGTTCTACAATGGGCATTCACAAAATAGGTGCCTTCAGTGAGCAGGTTGCCCGGTACGATGCCTCGGCTGACGTAGTTGCCGACCTCTCGGCGGCGCACGGTTTGGTCCGGTTCATAGGCGGTAAAGACCAGATCGCTCTTGTCGTTCACGAGGGCAAAGTGAGGTGCCAATACCAGCCCCGGGCGAAGCACCTCATATTCCAACTCCACGGCGAACGACTCCGTGGTATCCAGGACATTCTTGACCACCATCTGCTCATCGCGGATTCGTACTGCCCGTAGGCGAACGGCATCGTTTCCCGGAGCTATCCTACGATCCGTCCATTCACGCAAGCCTGAGGCCCCGGCGTGCAGACTGAGATACTGGCTCACGACCTCTCCCGCCTGGCCATCAGCGAGAATTCGCCCTTGGTCCATCAAAATTGCCCTTTGGCACAACCGGGTTACCAAGGGCAAATTATGCGATACGAGCAAAACAGTTCTTCCTTGGCTGCCCATCTCTTCCATTTTGGCGGTGCATTTTTTCTGGAACTCACCGTCACCGACGGCGAAAATCTCGTCGAGAATCAATACTTGAGTCTCCAAATGCGCTGCGACGGCGAAGGCGAGGCGGACGTACATGCCGCTCGAATAACGTTTAACGGGCGTATCGATAAATTGCTCGATTCCGGAAAACGCGACGATTTCATCGAACCGCCGCTTGATCTCATATTTTTTCATCCCGAGGATGATTCCGCTTAAATAGATGTTATCCCGCCCGGTCAACTCACCGTGAAAGCCTGTGCCGATCTCGAGTAAGACCCCTACTCGACCGTGTATGTAGGCTCGCCCGCTCGTGGGCTCCGTTATTCGAGATAGGATTTTCAGAAGAGTTGATTTCCCAGCTCCATTCCTTCCGATAATGCCCACCGCTTCTCCGACTTTAATCTCAAAAGATACGTCTTGAAGAGACCACAATTCCTGTTGTGCCATGCGACGAGATGAAGCCGTGAGGCAGTTCCTGAAAAAATCGGATACTCGCTCTGACAGGTGTTCATGCGCCCCGTTGTTCTGTCGCTTTCCTAACGAAATGGTGTATTTCTTCTTCAGCTGTTCGGCCTTAATTGCAATCATAACTGCTACCTCGACCCTCTATTTTAGTGGTTCTACAGCACTGACATGTTCAGTCTGAGCTACGCAGTCAGCTCTCCAAGAAGAACATCGATACAAGACTCCGTATCTTTAAAGCCGAGTATAATGGGCTGTGCACAGCTTACGCCAGGTGATTTCCCACATAGCCAGCTAGACAGTAGACGCGGCTCCTGATAGGCCCATGATCAGATAAATGCTATAAAACACCAACTAGCCAGAGTATTTGTGGGCTCAACAGCAGGTTTCACAAATATATTTCGTTGCAGTCGCCGGTCAGACCTAGTGGACTGGCGAGTCAGTCAACTCGACCTTTGAGAATGCTACAACTTGAGCGCGTGCCTTAGGAAATGTATGGATCCTCATACGAATCGACACCTTGACGAGAGGCTAGTTCTTGGAGGGCAAGTTTTACAGACGAGGAAAGTCATTCTGCCCGACTTGAATGTAGACAACCGTTTTTGATCATCTTATTGGTTTACGAAAGATCACGTCGAGAAGGATGTGATTCCTTCATGTGGGGGGAACCGATTCATCCTTTCCTTTACCACAAAACCACTAAGAAGTTCATCCCCAGCAGGGCGGCACTCCCTTTGATAGGGCCGAGAATGGCAGTTGCCCTTTTTCTACCCATGTTCGCTGGAGCCATATTCCCGAACCACAACGACTCCGAAGTCTTCTGATTGAGAAGCCTGCATCACCGAGAATCAGAGAGCGATTGCCCTACTACCTTTCCATCAATGACTCGCTCCGCATACGCGATCCCATGCACATCGGCATCGGTTTCGGTTTGATAGACCCCTTCCGGCGTGAAGTGCCGCACGGCTAAGGCAGATCCGGTTTCCCAAAAGATCGTAATGTCGGATAACCATTGCTGGGAATCCAGAACATGAATGGGTTGGGATTTGATTCTGTAGTTCTTGTAAGACGCCTCTTTACTCATGAGGCGAGTGATGCCCGCTTTTCGCGAGATACACAAGAGCAAGATGGCCAGAGTAATACGCCAAGTGCATAGGGTCGGATGGCGGCACATATCGAGCGAGACGATGTGACGGCGTCAGCGGAGGGTCTAGTATCCAGGTGGCATGGCTGGTTTGTGTAAATGGCCTGAAACGCTAGCTAGATTGGACAAGTACGGATCTTCACTTCCTGTCGTGGCCATCGATATCCGCCGCCGCTATCTGGACAAGATTCTGGCTTTTCAAAATTCAATGCCTATCCAGTCCGGATCCTCGGTACGTGAGCGCGGAATTTTTCGCTGTTGCGTAATCGACCAGGACAGAACACGGACAATTTCAGTCTTATGCGGTGATTGGTTGAAAGAGGAGAGCGGTAGCGAGTTGATTTGGTTGGTTGCGGGGAGAGGATTTGAACCTCTGACCTTTGGGTTATGAGCCCAACGAGCTACCAGGCTGCTCCACCCCGCGGGCGGAATCTAACAAAGCGTGGAACGGCAAGTCAAGCAAACCGGCTATGACTGTTGCATTCGTTTCCTCGCCGATGTTAAAGCCAGCGCATGCGTATCGTATTTATGGGAACACCGGATTTTGCCGTGCCCTCGCTTGACGCTCTTTTGAAGTCGGATGACGAGGTAGTGGGAATCGTTACACAACCGGACCGCCCCAAAGGGCGCGGTCAGTCACTCGTATTTTCACCGGTCAAGCAACTGGCGGAACGTGAGCGCATTCCTCTCCTGCAACCGAGCAAGATGAAAGATCCGGATTTTCAGAAAAGTCTAGCTGCCTGGAAGCCGGATGTGATTGCGGTTGCCGCCTTCGGGCGCATCTTGCCGCAGTCGATCCTGATGCTTCCGTCCAAAGGATGTATCAATGTGCACGGCTCTCTGTTGCCGAAGTATCGCGGAGCCGGTCCCATTCAATGGGCGATCATCAACGGCGAAACGGAAACCGGCATCACCACGATGCTGATGGATGAAGGTATGGATACCGGAGCCATGCTGCTTCAGGAGTCACTGATTATCGATCCGAGCGATACGGCGGGTAGCTTATCCCCAAAACTGGCTGCATTGGGCGGTCGATTATTGGTTGAAACGATCCATCGCTTGAAAGCCGGAACGTTGACTCCTATTCAACAGGACCACAGCAAGGCGACGATGGCGCCTCTACTCAAAAAAGAAGATGGAGTAATCGATTGGAGCCTGAGCGCCAAGGACATTGCCAATCGAGTCCGCGGTCTGACGCCCTGGCCCGGCGCATATACGTTTCTGGGAGGAGAGCGTTTAATGGTATGGCGTGTACATCTCGCAGCCACCATCACGTCCGATGCTCCCGGAACGATCACCGCGGTCAAAAAGGATGAAGTTCACATCGCGACCGGCGGAGGCACCCTGATCATGACGGAGCTCCAGAGCGCGAATGGGCGACGGATGACAGTTGGACAGTATCTTGCCGGACATCCACTTCAAGTCGGTGCACGTTTGGGAACAGAGACCGCGGCATAGGTCCTGTTCTCGACCTCACGGTCACTCATGTCCAAAGGTTCCGGATCGGTATTCTTATCAGGCCGGCTTCAATCTGCACGGTCGGTCGCACTTGCCGTATTGATCCAATCGGTAGAATCCGGTGAGGGCGTCGACCTTCTGCTCGACCGCGCCCTCGACCATTCTTCATTGGATAAAAGAGATCGCGCGTTGATGATGGAACTTACCTATGGAGTCCTGAGGCGGCAGGGAACGATCGACTGGCGGCTTACACCGGTGCTCGACAAACCGATGCGCCGGCTTCCTGTGATGGTCCAAATGCTGCTGAGAATGGCAACGTATCAGTTGCTATTTTTGGATCGCATTCCCCCCTCGGCGGCCGTGAACGAGTCTGTACGTCTGGCCAAGGCTGCCACAAAAACTTTGGGACGAGATTGGAGCGGGTTCGTCAATGCCGTGCTGCGTTCATTGATTCGTGAGCCGGTACCTCCATGGCCATCGGTGGATGATGATCCGACTGCGGCCTTGGCCGTCCGGTATTCGGTGCCCGAATGGCTGAGCCGCCGATGGATCGATCGGTTGGGGATCAGGGCCGCCGAGGCCTCCTGTGAGCAGGCCGGGACGATTCCTCCGGTCACGATCCGTGTGAATCGTCTGAGGACGACCCGGGATGAATTTCTCGGCCGGTTGATTGAAGCCGGCGTGAACGCCATTTCAACAATCGTCAGTCCGTGGGGGATTGTCCTGAAAGACTGCGGCGCAATCCGATCGCTCCCGGGATTCGAGGAAGGGATGTTTTATGTCGAGGATGAAGGGGCGCAGATGATTCCTCTTGTGCTCGATCCCCGTCCCGGCGAGGCGGTTCTCGACGCCTGCGCGGCGCCGGGAGGAAAGGCGACCCATCTCGCGGAAATCATGAGCGACAACGGATTGATTTACGCAGTCGATCGACACAAGGCGAGGGTCGATTTGCTAAAAGCCAATTGCCGCCGGCTGGGGATCAACAGCGTGATGCCGGTCGTCGGTGATGCCAGGCGGCAGTGCGAGTGGTCGGTGACCGAAGACGACAGAGGCGACGCGCGTCTTCCGGCGACCTTCGACCGCATTCTCGTTGATGCGCCATGCAGCGGGCTAGGTGTCTTGCGGCGACATCCGGAATCGAAGTGGCGCAAGCAGGATTCGAGCTTCGAGCGGCATCAACTTCTGCAGCTGGAAATACTGCGCTCAGCGGCCGTCAGCTTGCGACCCGGCGGGACGCTGGTCTATAGTACGTGTTCGACCGAGCCGGACGAAAACGAAATCGTGATCGAGAAATTTCTCTCTACCCACGGGGGGTTCCGGCGTGAGTCCGCGGCGCCGTGGCTTCCCGCCATCGCTCGGGATCATTTCCTGACACCCGGGGGTGCGTATTCGACTGAAGGGAATCTGTATTCCATGGATGTGTTTTTCGCCGCACGGCTCAGAAAGCGACTCGCATGACCCGATCCGTCCACATCGCTCCTTCGATCTTGTCCGCTGATTTTGCGCGGCTGGCAGAAGAGGTTGGCGCGGTCGAACGGGGCGGGGCCGACTTGCTGCACGTCGACGTCATGGACGGCCATTTTGTTCCCAACCTGACCGTGGGCCCTCCAATCGTCGAATCGTTGAGAAAAGTCACCAAGCTCCCGTTGGACGTGCATCTCATGATTACCAATGCCGATGCGTTCATTGCAGAGTTCGCTTCGGCCGGTGCGGACTACATGACGGTGCACGTGGAGGCCTGCCCTCATTTGCACCGGACGATCCAAGCCATCAAAGAACATGGCGTGAAGGCAGGGGTGACGCTCAATCCTGCCACCTCTCTGCACACAATCGAGGAAATTCTTCCCTACGTCGATCTCGTCCTCATCATGTCGGTCAATCCAGGCTTCGGCGGCCAACAGTTCATCGAGTCGTCTCTGCAGAAAATAGCGGCTGTCCGGCGAATGCTCGACGAGATCCAGAGCTCGGCGCTCTTGGAAGTGGACGGAGGAATTAAAGTCAACAATGCCGCTCAGATCCTGGCCGCCGGTGCAGAAGTCCTCGTGGCCGGTTCCGCTGTCTTTACGAGCCGTGACTACGGCGCCACGATTGCTGCGTTGCGCGGCGCGGCGCATCCGGCCGCCTCTGCGCAGCGATAGGCTTTGGGTGGATATTTCATTACTCATCGACAGCCTGCATCCTCTCGAAATCCGCGTGCTGACCGCGTTCGGCCAGCGGGTTGTCGCGGCGACGCTCGACTCGGAACAGCTGGCCGAGGTGACGGGGCTGGAACCATCGCAACTGAGCATGGCCGTCGAATGGCTGCTGGCGAAGTCGCTTCTCGTCATCGACAAAGAGACGATCACTCCGGTCGTCTCAATCACTCCAATCGGACAACAGTACCTTGATGCCTCCTCCCCGCTCGAACGGGTGCTCGCGGCCGCCCGTCAAGGAGCCGAAACCGGCCATCGCGTGACGATACAGGCTCTTCAATCTCAGGACGGGCTCGATTCTTCCCTCGTCAGCAAAGCCGTTGGCCGGCTCAAGAAAGAAGGCGCGCTGCTGATCGTGCAGGGTGGTTGCATCGAATCGACGGGACGGCCAAGCCCCACTGCTGAGCGGCTTCGAAGCCTGTTCCAAGAACTGCGCCACAGTCCGCGAGAGCTGCAAAGTTTTCCGGAGCCGGAGCGCCACGTCATTGAAGACTATGCAGTCAAGCGAGGTAATGCGAAAGAGCCGTTTCGGATCGACGAACGCGTGGCCCGGGTATTCAAGCTTTCGGCCGAAGGCGTCACCGCGTCGGAACACCTGGTTGCACAAGGCGTTGCCGAGGAAGTCTCCCAACTCAGCCCTGAACTCCTCAAGGACGGAGGCTGGCGCAACAAGCGCTTCAGAAAATACACCATCAGTCTTCGGCCTCCAAGGATCGGAACCGGGAAAAAGCATCCATACCGAGAGTTTCTCGATTCGGTCAAGACCAAGCTGGTCAGCATGGGCTTCCTCGAAATGCGCGGCTCGCTGGTCGAGACCGAATTCTGGAACATGGACGCCTTGTTCATGCCGCAGTTTCATCCCGCCCGTGACATTCATGACGTGTACTTCGTCAAAGAGCCGACACATGCCGGGCACATTGCCGAGCCGTTTCTGACTCGCGTCGGCCAGACGCATCAGAACGGGGGAACCACGACGGGGTCGACCGGATGGGGTTATCCGTTTGATGCCGAGCGGGCGAAGCGGTTGGTCTTGAGAAGCCAAGGGACGGCCGTTTCTGCGAGGACGTTGGCGGCTACTCCAGCGACGCCGGGGAAATACTTCTCGATCGCGCGCTGTTTCCGTTATGACCAGGTCGACGCGACGCACGCGACGGACTTTTTCCAGGTGGAGGGCATCGTGCTCGGAGCGGACATTAATTTTCGAACCCTGCTCGGCCTGTTGAATCTCTTCGCTCGCGAGGTCGCGCAGGCAAGGGAAGTCAAATTCCTTCCCGCGTATTTTCCATTTACCGAGCCGTCCGTGGAACTGCACGTGCGCCATCCCCGACTCGGCTGGATGGAGTTGGGCGGAGCCGGGCTCTTTAGGCCCGAAGTCACGTTGCCGCTCGGCGTTGGAGTTCCCGTCATAGCGTGGGGGCTGGGGCTCGATCGTATGGCCATGGTGGCACTGGGAATTCACGACATTCGCGAGCTTTTCACCGACAATCTGGAATTGATCAGAACCACCAAGGTCCCGCTGTAATGTAGATCGGACTACCGGCATGCCCACTATTTCCATCTTTAAGCACGATTTTGAATCGCTGATCTTCGGCTACAGCCACTCACGGAAGACCATGGCCTTGGATCAGATCGAAGAGTGGCTGATGCTCGTGAAAGGGGAGTTAAAGGGACACAATGCGGAGACCGGTGAACTCCGCATTGAGCTCCAGGACAGCAACCGGCCGGACTTGTGGTGCTGCGAAGGCATCGCCAGGCAGATCCGGACCAAGCAGAAGGGCCGTCCCGGTCCGTATCCGTTCCTGAAGCGAAGGACTTCCGTTTCACGGAAGATACACGTGGCGGCGGGCCTGCGAACTGTCAGGCCGTTTATCGCCGCGTGCACCGCCAAGGGCTATCGTGTTACTGCCGAGGGGCTGGCTCAGCTCATTCAGACTCAGGAAAAACTCGCCGATATCTTCGGCCGGAAACGAAAGACTCTGTCGATCGGGCTGTATCGGCTCGCGAACATTCGCTTTCCTGTGACCTATACCTTGGTCAATCCGGATCAGGCCCGGTTTACTCCGCTGGGCATGGAAACCGTCATGACGCTGTCAGAAATTCTGATGGTGCATCCCAAGGGAATCGAGCACGGGCACATCCTGCAAGGACATGACCGCGTCCCGCTCCTTCACGATGCCAACGAGCAGGCATTGTCGTTTCCGCCGATCATCAACAGCCGCGAGATCGGGGAAATTCAGGTCGGCGACGAAGAACTGTTCGTGGAAGTCACGGGGATGGATTTGCCGATGGTCATGCTCACGCTCAATATCCTTGCGGCCAACCTGTCGGATCGAGGAGCCGCGATCGAGCCGGTCGAGATTCGGTATCCCTCTAAAACGGCCGTGGGGAAATCCGTACTGACGCCGCAAGATCTCGGGCGTCCTCTGGTGCTTCCGGTGAAAACAATCGAGCAATCGCTCGGGCAACCGCTCGGTGGTCCTGCCGTCAAGAAGGCGCTGGAAGTATACGGCTACGATGTGCAGGTCCGAAATGGAAAAGTAAAGGCGAAGTTGCCGCCGTTCCGCCAGGATTTGCTCCACGCCATGGACGTCGTGGAGGACGTGGCGATCAGCCGAGGGTATGCCGACTTTCTCCCCGTCATGCCGTCCCAGTTCACCGTTGGTGGCCTCTCGCAGATCGAACAGCTGTCCGATCGATCCCGTGAGCTGATGGTTGGGATGGGCTTTCAGGAAATCATTTCTAATATTTTGGGATCGCCCAATGCCTATCGGGATTCTATGCGACTCGCAGGGACGGAATGGGGACGAATGGTGGAGGTCGATAATACGATGTCCATCAGCTTCTCCTGCTTGCGCCAATGGATGATCCCATCTCTTCTCAGAGTTGAGGCGGCCTCCAACAGAGCCTTCTATCCGCATCGCATGTTCGAAAGCGGGGAGGTGGCGATACCGGACGATTCACATGAGGTGGGGTCAGTCACGGCAACAGTGCTGGGGGCGGTCATGGCGCATGCTGCGGCGCATTTCTCCGAGATTCACTCCTGTTTGGATACCCTGCTCTATCATCTTGATCGGCCGTATACGCTCCAGCCGTTGGCGCACCCGTCGTTTCTCGATGGACGGGCGGGAAGAATTCTCTTGGAGGAGATGCCCGTTGGTCTGATAGGAGAATTACATCCCGAGGTGTTGGAACGTTGGCAGATCGGGGTGCCCGTCGTGGCGTTCGAGATCAATCTATCCCGGCTGCTTTCAGCCGCAGGGCGATGACGGAGAGCGGTCGAACCGTCGCTCCGTCATCGTGGATCCCGAATCGTGCAGCAGTGTTCCGTGCGAACTACGCGGAGGCGGGAGTCAGGTGCTGCTTGGCTAAGCCGACAAGTTGTTCGAATCCCGGAGCATCCTTGATCGCCATGTCGGACAACACTTTCCTGTCGAGCAGGACATTGGCCTTTTTCAACGCGTTGATGAACCGGCCGTAAGTCAGTCCGTGTGCTCTGGTCGCCGCGCTGATCCGTGCAATCCACAATTGCCGGAATTCCCGCTTACGATTCTTCCGTCCCGTGTACGCGTACTGTTGACCCTTGTCGACCGACTCCGTGGCTGATCGGAACAGACGGCTTTTTGCTCCGTACTGTCCCTTAGCCAGCTTCAGCCTCTTCTTACGTCTGGCCCGTGTTTTAGGTCCGCCTTTTGCGCGTGGCATGACTCGTACTCCTTGTTAAGGACTGTCCCCAGTGAAATGCATTGACCGCTTAGGCGTACGGTAACAACCGGCCCAAGGCGGCGGTTTTCGTGCTATCGACCACGACCGAGCCGCTCAAGCGCCGTTTACGCTCCCGGTTCTTGCTCGTGAGGATATGCCGTTTGCCGGCCTTCTTGCGTAAAAACTTTCCGGTTCCCGTTTTATGAAACCGCTTGCTCGCTCCGCTGTGGGACTTCATTTTCATGGTCTACATTCCTTTGGTTAACGGTCAGGTCGGCACGGATTAATTTTTGGGGGCGACGATCATGATGAGGCTGCGGCCTTCCATGCGGGGGGCGTATTCGATGGTACCCGTTTCCGAGAGCTCCTGAATGACGGCATTCATGACGGTGCGCCCCATCTCCTGATTGGCCATTTCACGGCCGCGATAGGTGAGCGTGACCTTCGTCTTATTCCCTTCTTCCAAAAACCCTTTGATCTGACGGACTTTGATTTCCAAATCGTGCTTGTCGGTACGCGGTCGGAGCTTGATCTCCTTGACCTGCGTGGATTTCTGGTGCCGTCGGCTTTGATGGTCCTTCTTGCTCAGCTCATACTTGTATTTTCCGTAGTCCATGATGCGACACACGGGTGGAACCGATGTGGGTGCAACCTCGACCAGGTCGTACCCATTCTCCTGCGCCTGCCTGAACGCCTCCGGTGTAGGAAGAATTCCAAGCTGTTCACCTTCTGCCCCGATGACTCGGACTTCACGAACACGGATTTCGCGGTTCACGCGTAGTTTGGGGACGATAGGCCACCTCTCATGATGTGGGTGAATGTTGCTGTGTGGATCGATTCGCTTCAGCTCTCAACAAGTCGAGGGCTCCGGCAATCGTCATGGTTCCGAGATTGGCGCCGCTGCGCCCGCGGACGGAAAGGCTCCGGCTCTGAACTTCGCGGTCGCCGACGACGAACATAAATGGAATCTTCGCCTTTTCCGCCTCTCGAATCTTCAGACCGATCTTCTCGTTGCGGAGGTCGGCTTCGACTCGCAAGCCGGCGGCCTTCATCTCGGCGACGACCGTACCGACGAACTCACGTTGCTGATCCGTGATCGACATGACAATGGCCTGGACCGGTGCGAGCCAGACGGGAAACGCACCCCCGTAATGCTCGATCAAGATGCCGAAAAATCGCTCGATCGAACCCATAAGCGCCCGATGGATCATGATCGGCTGGTGAGGCTTTCCGTCTTCGCCGATGTACCGAAGTTCAAACCGCTCAGGATTGTTGAAGTCGATCTGAATGGTCGAGCACTGCCACGATCGTCCCAGGGCGTCCTTGATCTTGATGTCGATTTTCGGGCCGTAAAAGGCCCCGCCCCCCGGGTCCAGATGAAAAGCGATCTCTCGTCCCTTGAGCGCCGCTTCAAGCGCGCTGGTAGCCAAAGTCCAATGCTCGTCGGCGCCGACCGATTCCTTGGGTCTCGTAGACAGGAACACTTCGAACTCGTTGAACCCGAAGGTCCGCAGAATAAAGAACGTGAAATCCAGTACGCGACTGACTTCGGTTTCAATTTGATCAGGCCGGCAAAACAGATGGGCGTCGTCCTGCGTGAAGCCTCGGACACGAAGCAGTCCGTGAAGCACACCCGTCCGTTCGTATCGGTAGACGGTTCCCAACTCACCGTAGCGGATGGGCAGGTCGCGATAACTGCGGAGGTGTGATTTATAGATCATGATGTGATAAGGGCAATTCATCGGCTTCAACTGATACTCGCTGCCCTCAAGCTTCATGGACGCGAACATGTTTTCGCGGTAGTAGTCCACGTGACCGCTGGTTTTCCACAGATCCAGGCGCGCCACATGGGGCGAATACACCAGTTCGTATCCATCCTTGAGGTGCTGTTCACGCCAAAAATTCTCAATAAGCAACCGGATCGCAGCGCCCTTGGGATGCCATAGGACCAAGCCCGGTCCGATTTCGTCTTGAACGGAAATCAGGTCCAGCTCCTTGCCGACCTTGCGGTGATCGCGCCGTTTGATCTCCTCCAGCCGGGCCATATGCGCATCGAGCTCGGTCTTGGTAGGAAACGACGTGCCATAGATCCGTTGCAGCATTGGATTGCGCTCGTCGCCACGCCAATAGGCACCGGCCGTCGTCAGAAGCTTGAAAGCCCCGATATGGCCTGTCGAGGGAAGGTGCGGACCGCGGCAGAGGTCGACGAAATCTCCCTGGGTGTAGGCTGAGATGGGTTCATGATCAGGGAAGCCTTTGATGAGTTCGACTTTGTAGTGTTCGCCCCGGGATTGAAAGAAGTCGATCGCTTCTTGTTTGGAAAATTCACGTCTGGAGATCGGAAGCTTGCGCTTGGCGATCTCCAAGGCCCGGGCTTCGATCTTTTCCAAATCTTCAGGTGTGAACGGACGATCGAACGCGAAGTCGTAATAGAAGCTATCTTCAAGCGCGGGACCGATGGTCAATTGGGCGTTTGGAAACAGTTCCTTGACTGCCTGAGCCATGAGGTGGGTGCTGCTGTGACGATAGACTTCACGGCCCTCGACACTGTTAAAATGTAGCGGGTCTATAACGGAATCGGCGGTCAGGACGGCGGACAGATCAGTCGGTTGACCGTTGACATTCGCGGCCAGAAGATCCGAACCGACTGGGACGCCAGCCAGTGCGAGGGCCTGCGCGACCGTCTGGCCGCTGGGAACATCAAGGACCGCCCCGTTTTTAAAAGTCACTTTAGGCACGAATTTTTACTTTCCGGTCTATTGCGCTGATGGAACGTGGCTTGGTGTATCAGAAACTAAAAACTAGGTATCCAGGGTGGATGCAAAAATACGAAAGGCACCCCCACCGCCCGCAGCGATCAGGTGCCTCGGCTAGATGGTAGGCGCGGACGGTCTTGAACCGTCGACCTCTACCGTGTCAAGGTAGCGCTCTCCCCCTGAGCTACGCGCCTATCGTCCGAACGGGCATGCTAATATAGGCCCGCACAAGGTGTCAAGAAACACAAAAGAGAAGGAGCACCTTCGCCAATGCGGGCGAAGGTGCCGCCTCCTCTCTTGCTAACAGCAACGAAGTCCGGTCGTATGGTCTTATCGAACCGCCGACTTCAGCACTTTCCCGGCCGAGAATTTTGGAACCTTGGCAGCCGGAATCTTGAGCGCTTCGCCTGTCCGAGGATTCCGACCCATCCGGGCCTTTCTCTTGGAGATCGTAAACGTGCCGAAGTTGACCAGAGAGACACGCTGTCCCTTCTTGAGCGACGAGGTCACCGCTCCTGTAAAAGCCTGGAGCGCATTCCCTGCAGCCACCTTCGTAATTCCGGCGGAGGCAGCCATCTTCGCGATCAGTTCTTCTTTCGTCATTATCTTTCCTCCTCCTTTTATTTATAATGTGTGGGTTGATGCACCCGCCAACTTCCGATTCCTGCGCCGGTTTGAATGTGTTCGGTAAATTATCAGGCCTCGCCAACCGCACGGCCCCGCTTCACAGGGATATGCAGATCATGAATTTTCTTGCGAAGAGTGTTCCGGTTGAGTCCGAGCAACTCGGCGGCCTGGATTTGATTGCCCTTTGTTTCCTGCAAGGCGCGAGTGATCAAAGGCCGTTCAATGGCCGAAATCAGGATTGGATGTAGATTACGGCCGGATCCATTCCGCATCCCTTTGACGAAGTCTCCCATTTTTGATTCCAAATATTCCTCCAGAGAGGAAGGGGCGCTGCCGTTCAACGCCGTGCCTTTATCCCGTCCCATGCCCTGCATGAATTTTGACGCGCGTTTCAGAACGGACCTCGGGCCTGTCACCACCAAGGTCTGTGAGACGTCGATAGAAGGGGGAAGGCCGGGAGTTTGACCATGGATACCAGGCTTAGATTCGATAATGACGGCATCGTAGCTGCGCTTTGCGGCCTCGCGCGGAAGCGCACCCGCATCTTTTGCCACAGTCAAGTAGGCGTCCTTGAATGCATGCTTGAACTGATGCTGGATGTCTGCGTCGCCGCTCAGCAACAGAATACTGAACGAAGAAGAGAGTGTCATGAAGGTTGTCACCCGAAGAAGAGGGGCGGATTATTGCCCAGGGCCGATTTGATGTCAACGAAGAATTTGGCCCTGACGATCGTACCTAGTGGCATTGATTGAATGTCATCGCACAGTCCGCTTCTGATGACTGCGCAGAAGATGGCCACGTAGGCAATGACGTCATTTTACTGCGTGACGTGGAGTGCGAATAATAAAATTTTGATGTGCCTGGACAACTGCGTTCTCAAAATATTGCGAACAAGGGCCATCACTCACTGATTTTCGGCAGGGTCGATTACATCACATCTGAGACTTGACATCATAAGTGTAGGCCTGGTTATAATATCATTCGCTTTAATTCCGACCGGAATACTGAAGTATGAAGGTATCTCTTCGATCTTCTTACGGAATCATGGCAGCAGTCGATCTAGCTATGCAGTCAGGCGCTTCACCAATACAGACGAAGTCTATCGCGAGGCGACAAGGTATTCCCGCCAGATTTCTCGAGCAGGTTCTGCACGCCATGAAAAAGGCAGGACTTGTTTCCAGCTTGCGCGGAGCTCAGGGCGGATACATCTTGTCGAAGAAGCCCTCGCTTCTGACGGTCGCGGAAATTCTTGAAGCTCTCGAGGGACCCTCCTTGCCCGCTGCCGGTATGAACGGCCACAGCCCATCGAGGGGCCTCTCTAGAACGGAACAGTTGCTTGCCAAGGTCTGGGATCGCGTCAATGCCGCTCAGCGCGACGTGCTTCAGGGCATTACGGTAGAGGAGTTAGCCTCGCAGCAACGCCAACTCGAACAACAACGCTCTCTCATGTATCACATCTGAGGTCACGTATGAGTCACACGACGACTGTCGATAACACCGTTCAAACTCAAGCGATTCCTCCCGAGATTCTCGAGGAAATCCAGACATTCGAAACCGAGTCTCGCCGGCTCCTGTCAGGTGAAATCGTCAGCGATCTCTTCAAACCGTTCCGATTGCAATACGGCATCTATGGTCAACGGCAGCCTGGCGTGCAAATGGTTCGCATCAAGATTCCGTTCGGAGGGATCACGGCCAATCAATTGCGACGGGTGGCCGAACTCGCCGATCGTTATGCCACGGGCGTAGGGCATGTCACGACTCGCCAGGACATCCAGCTTCATTTCGTGGAATTAAAGGATGTGCCGACCATGATGCGCGGCCTGGCCGAAGTCGGACTCACCACCAGGGAAGCCTGCGCCAATACTGTTCGTAATGTCACCGGATGCCATCTCGCCGGTGTCTGCCCCGGCGAGGTTTTTGACATAACGCCCTATGCGAAAACCGTCGCCTATCATCTGTTACGGAATCCGCTCAATCAGAGCCTTCCACGGAAATTCAAGATCGCATTTTCCGGGTGCAAAACGGACTGCGCCCTGACCCCTATCCATGATATCGGGTTGCTCGCCGCCAGGCGAGAAGACGGCACGATCGGCTTTCGCATGGTCGCGGGCGGCGGTCTCGGTTCCGCTCCTCGGATCGCGCAGGTTCTGAGGGAATTCACCCCGATGGAAGAGTTGATTCCCAGCATCGAAGCGGTCATCAAGGTGTTCGACACCCTGGGCAACCGCAAAAACCGCAATAAGGCGCGGATGAAATTCGTCATTGAAAAGCTCGGGTTTGCCGAATTCAAGCGGCGATGGGAACAGGCTTATACGGCAATGGGATGTGCCCGTCCCACGTCTGAACCATTGAAACTGCTGCAGCACCGAGACGAGCCCATTCCACTGATCATGCCGACCTCTCCCGCAGGAAAGACAAAGCCGGCAGAAGGGAACGGCCATGTGAACGGGGCGCATCACGAGACGCCGTTTGAGATGTGGAGCCGCACCAATGTGGTCCAACAAAAACAGGCGGGCTATGTATCGGCCGTCATCAAGCTCTTCATGGGTGACCTGACGTCGAGTCAAATGTTGCTGGTAGCTGCCCTCGCCGATCGGTATTCCAACGGAAACATTCGCACGACCATCAATCAAAACATGATTATCCGATGGATACCCGAATCGAGTGTCGGACCGTTATACGAGGAGCTCGCTTCACAGGGCCTATCGGATCCTGGGGCCGAGCTGGTCGAAGACATTATCGCCTGTCCCGGGACGGATACGTGCGGCCTCGGGATCACGTCGTCCAAGGGCCTCGCCCGAGCGTTGGCAGAAGTATTTCCGGCCGGTAGAGTCCCTGCCGATTTGCGGGACGTCAGCGTCAAGATCAGCGGGTGTCACAATTCGTGCGCCCAGCATCACATTGCCACCATCGGGTTGCACGGGGTGGGGAAGCGCATAGGCGAACATACTGCGCCGTTTTACGAGCTGCATCTCGGTGGAAAGGTGAACGGGACAGCCAAGATCGGTCAGCTGGTGGTCAAGCTTCCAGCCAAGGCGGTGTCGGCGGCCATCACCCACCTCATCGAGGTGTACCGGCGCGATCGAAAACCCGGCGAAGGCCTTCCGGCGTTCATCGATCGGGTCGGCAAGAATGCGTTGAAGGATGAATTGATTCCCTACACGATCGTTCCGACTTTTGCCGACGATCCCGGCTTCTACTACGACTGGGAGGGGGAAGAGGAATTCGTTCTGGAAGATCTGGGGCCGGGAGAGTGCGCCGGCGGCGCGCTCGAAATGATCGAGAACGGCATCCTGGAGGCCGACCAGGAGCTGTATCAGGCGAAGTTGTTGGCCGACAATCATCAATATTCCGTATCGGTGAACAAGTCGTATCGCGCCGTCCTGGCCGCAGCCAAAGCACTTTTGGTCACCGAAGGTCTTGAGCCGTCGAGCGATGCGGAAACCTTTCAGGAATTTGATGTGCGGATCGCAGACAAAGGCGTGGTGCCCGCTACCTATCGGCAATTGAGCCGGCAGGTGGGCGACCTGGGACCGAAGGACACCACTGCGGCCTCGGCATTGGAGAAGATGACCTTCGCCAAAGGGTTTGTCGACGCGTGCCGAATGGCGACCGATAGTATGGGGAAGGACCTCAAATTGGGCTCAGCCCATGACATCAAGCCCGTTCCTCAGCAGGCCGCGGAAATCAAACCGGCTGCTTCCGTCCCAACAGGTGCTCCAGTCTATGACCTGCGCGGGGTGGCCTGCCCGCTCAATTATGTCAAGACGAAGCTCAAGCTCGAAATGATGGACAGCGGCGACCGCCTGGAGGTGTGGCTTGACGCCGGAGAGCCCATCAAGAATGTGCCCATGAGCCTCAAGAATGACGGACATAAAGTGCTGTTGCAAGAAGCGCTCGAGCCGCAAGCCGAACACTTTCGTGTGCTGGTCGAAAAAGTTGAATAACGGGCTCGTGGAAGGGGAGTCGATGACGGCCTTGCCAATCGAGGATATACGGAAGTGGGGAGACTCGTTCGATCTCCGCCAGCCGCAAGACATTTTGGCGTCGGCGATCGAACGATATCACCCGAAAATCGTGCTGGCGTGCAGCTTCGGTGCGGAGGACGTGGTGCTTGTTGATATGATTCACCGCATCAATTCAGCCGTGCCGCTCTTCTATCTCGACACAGAGTTCCTGTTCCCTGAAACCTATCGGACACGCGATCGTATTATCGAACGTTATGGGCTCGAGCCGGCACAGGTCCATCGGGTGACGTCTTTCCTCACGCCGCAGCAGCAAGCCGAACAATTCGGAGATGCCTTGTGGAGCCGCGATCCCGATCAGTGTTGCCAGCTTCGAAAGGTGGAACCGCTGACGCGCACTCTTAAGAATTTTGATGCGTGGATCACGGGCATCCGGAGGGATCAGTCGCCTACAAGAGCCGGTGCGCGAGTCATCGAATGGGATGAGAAGTTTCGTTTGGTCAAAGTCAATCCATTGGCTCGCTGGACGTGGACGGACGTGTGGACGTACATCACGGTCCATGAAGTTCCGTACAACGAGCTGCATGATCGCCATTATCCGAGTATCGGGTGTTCGCACTGCACGGCTCCGGTGATGCCCGGTGAAGACCAGAGGGCCGGACGCTGGAAAAATAACACCAAAACGGAATGTGGACTTCACAAGGCCTCATGATGTCGTTCCCCCTCCTCATCGCCAAAATCGCCAAAGGGCAGCGGGCCGCAAAAGACCTCACCTGGGATGAAGGCAAGCGCGCCATGAAGGCGCTGATCGAGGGAGAAGCCACTCCTGCGCAGGCCGGTGCGTTCTTGACGGCCATGCGCATCAAAATGGAATCGGTCACCGAATTGGCATCGTTCGTCGCCACGGCCAGGTCCTATGTCGTTCCTCTTCCGATTCCCCGGGACAGCGGTGTCGTGGATGTGCCGTCGTATGCGGGGAAGCAGGACACCTTTCATGCGATCGTCGCCTCGTGTATCGTCGCCGCCTCAGCCGGTGCGCTCGTGCTGATGCATGGGTATGACGGCATACCTGGTCGGCCCGGCACGGCCGCCGTTTTGAAGGCACTCGGTATTCCGGTTGATAGTGAGCCACATGTCGTTGCCGACACGGTGACGCGGCAAGGGTTTGGTTACTTGGACATCGGCCTCTATCATCCTCCTCTCTATCGATTCCTCGAGTTGCGAAAAGAATTGGGTGTTCGGAATGTCTTTCATCCGATCGCACGGCTCTTGAATCCTGCGCGCGCCTCGTCACAGGTCGTGGGTCTCACGCATCCTCCGCATTTTGAAAAGACGGCCGAGGTGTTGAGAATGTTGGGAACTCCTCGAGCACTTGTCGTGAGGGGAGTCGAAGGCGATCCTGAATTGTCGATCGCCATGGCGACGAAAGTATTGGAATTGCGCGATGAACGCATTACGCCATTGACGCTGGCCCCGAAAGATGTCGGCCTGCCATTGGGGACGTCCCGCGAGATGGCCGGATTTTCCGTCGATCAGCGCGGCAGGGAAGCGGAGTTGATCAAAGGCCTTCTCACCAACAAGATTCAAGGCGGACCCCAAAACTGGGTCATCCTGAACGCAGCCTTGCTTCTCTATGCGGCGAACAAAGAAGCATCGCTCGCTGCCTGTATTCCGCTGGCCCGCCGGGTGATCGAGAATGGGACGGCGGCGAGGAAATTCGAAGAGTTGAGTCGGTCCCCCGTCGGGGCCGGTTCGGTGTCTCACATCGCATGAGGGGAAACGGAAGAGAAGGAACAGGTCGTGAAACATCTGCGGCAGTTGGAAGATCAAAGCGTCTACATTCTTCGGGAAGCCTACAAGCATTTCGATAATCTTGCGATGCTTTGGTCGATGGGCAAGGATTCGACCGTGCTGCTGTGGCTCGCACGCAAGGCCTTCTTCGGCCACGTTCCATTCCCTCTGCTCCATGTGGATACCAGTTATAAGATTCCGGCCATGATCGAGTATCGTGATCGGCTCGCCCGCGAATGGCATCTCAACCTCGTCGTGGGACAGAACAAGGAAGCCTTGGCTGCCGGGATGAATCACACACTGGGTCGTGTCACCTGCTGCACGGCATTGAAGACCAACGGACTGAAACAACTGTTGGAGCAAAAAGGCTATACCGGTGTCATTCTAGGAGTCCGTGCCGATGAAGAGGGGACGCGCGCCAAAGAGCGGTATTTCTCTCCGCGGGACAAGCACGGGGATTGGGACTTCCGCGACCAGCCGCCCGAATTGTGGGACCAATTCAAAACGACGTTTCCTCCTGGTACGCACATCAGAATCCATCCGCTCCTTGATTGGACGGAGATCAATATTTGGGAATACATCAAGCTGGAAAATATCCCTTTTATCGATCTGTATCTCGATAAAGGCGACGGCACCCGCTATCGAAGCCTCGGCTGTGCCCCCTGTACCATGCCGATACAATCCAAGGCTAAGAATGTCGATGACATTATCGAAGAGCTGCGGCATACCACGGTGGCTGAGCGCTCTGGGCGTGCGCAGGACGAAGGGCGCGGGATGGAGTTGCTCAGAAAAGACGGATACATGTAAGCCGATACCCGGAAGCTGCGGTCCGCTGCCGCACTGAGGGCAACTCCGTTGGTAATGAGACGACACGGGTTCTCTCTATATTCCCTTCACAGGCTGACTGAACGGTGACCGAGATCATTTGTAGAGGAGCTCCAGTACCATGACGAGTGCACCGACCAAGCCGTCCGAACATCTCAACATCGTCATCGTCGGCCACGTCGACCACGGTAAATCCACTCTGCTCGGACGTCTCTATGCCGATACGGGATCGTTACCGGACGGCAAACTGGAAAAAGTGCAGGCCATCTGCCGGCAGCAAGGGAAGGAATTCGAGTACGCGTTTCTCTTCGATGCCTTTCTGGAAGAACAGGAGCAGGGCATCACCATCGACACGGCCAGAACCTTTTTCATATGGAAAGGCCGCCAGTACATTATTATTGATGCACCGGGTCATAAGGAATTCTTGAAAAATATGATTTCCGGAGCGGCCAGGGCCGAGGCCGCTCTCCTTCTGATCGATGCCTTGGAAGGCGTGAAGGAACAATCCAAAAAGCACGGCTATCTTTTATCGCTGCTGGGCGTGCGTCAGTTCGCGGTCGTCGTCAATAAAATGGACCTTGTGGGTTATCGCCAGGATGTCTTCGATGGAATCGAAAAGGAGTATCGGGAGTTTTTGAGCCAGTTCGGGGCGACCCCGGAAACGGTCATCCCCGTCAGCGCGAAGTTGGGTGACAACATCGCGAATCGTAGCCAGGCCATGGCGTGGTATCAGGGTCCCACGGTGTTGGAGACGCTCAGCCTGTTTAAGAAGGAGACCGCCCGAACCGAGCAAGCGTTACGGTTTCCGATACAGGACGTCTACAAATTCGATGCCCGTCGCATCATCACCGGCCGCATCACGGCGGGACGACTGAAGATCGGCGACCACCTGGTATTTTCTCCTTCAAACAAGCGTGCCAACATCCGATCGGTCGAAGCCTTCAATATCGAGCCGGCCCCAACCGGCGCCGAGGCGGGGCAATCAGTCGGGATCACGCTCGACGAGCAGATTTTTGTGGAACGAGGAGAAGTGGCGACTCACCAAGACGAATTGCCGCTCGTCTCGACGGCGTTCCGCGCGAATCTTTTCTGGCTCGGACGTCGCCCGTTGGAGAAGGGACGCACCTATCTGCTGCGGGTGGCAACCAAGGAAGTCGACTGCGAAGTGGCAGCCATTCACCGAATCATCGACACGATGCAATTGGACCAGCAACAAGACAGCACGTCCGTTGCAAGAAATCAGGTCGCGGAATTGACCCTGAGGACAAAGGCCCCGGTCGCGTTCGATCTCTCATCGTCGTTCGAATCGACGGGTCGATTCGTCTTGGTCGACGACTATGACATTTCCGGCGGCGGCATCGTGACCGAAATGGTTCATGACGACCAGGAACTTCTCCGCGAGGAGGCGCGTCGACGCGACTTCGCGTGGGTCAAAGGTGAAGTAGGTAACGAAGCGCGTGCGCAGCAATATGGTCACCGCGCGGCCATCGTGCTGGTTACGGGCGGGCGGCATGCCGGAAAATCGTTTCTTGCGAAGAAACTCGAAGCTCGGCTGGTCGCCGATGGACGTCATGCGTATCTTTTGGACGGAGAAAATCTCCGCCGCGGACTCGATGCCGATTTGTCGTCAGCTGAGCGGAATCACACGACTGAAATGGCGCGGCGCTATGGCGAAGTCGCCAGATTGTTGATTGATACAGGTCTGATCGTCGTCTCAACCACCAATCCGTTTGGGATGGGCTATACGGAGGCGGTTCAGGCGATACGGACGCTGGTGCACCCGGCTCCGGTCATTGCCGTCCATATGAGTAAGACACCGGAAGAGGTTCCGCCCGATACAGATATCGTGCTGGCCGGACCGACGGATTTCGACGATTCCACGGAGCGGATCGTGGATGAACTGAAACGTCGGGGTGTCCTCGCGCACGCGATTGGAGCAAAACCCACGTTTCAATATTCGATTTGATGTTGCTGGCCGGTATGCATTTTCAAACAACAATGTCGCCTGTGGACATCCTCTTCCGGTGGTTTGACTCCTCGGAAATCCTTATGTTAGCGTACCTTCTCCACTAGTTCGCTGCGCAATATGAGGCCCTCTCTTCATGGCTCCTGAGAAAGATTTAAAGACGATTTTGGGCAAGCTGAGGTATTCAGACGATGCCAAAGTCGTTCAGCAGATCACCGAGCAGATGCAGCAGGTCCAAGTCCGGATGGCCGGTATCCGGCACAAACTGGTCGTCATGAGTGGAAAAGGCGGCGTCGGGAAAAGTATGACGACCGTGAACCTTGCCCTTGCGTTTGCCAGACAACATGCCCGTGTTGGATTGCTCGACGTCGACCTCAACGGACCATGTGTTCCCAGAATGTTAGGCCTTCATGGGCAGTCCTTGACGATGACACCGCAAGGAGCGGTCCCTCCGATCGGTCCGCTCGGAGTCAAAGTCGCGTCGATGGATTTCTTTTTAGGGGCTGCATCGCCCGTACGGTGGAAAGGTCCTATGGATGTCAGTCCCGTCTGGCTCGGGCTGATGGAAATGAACGTCATTCGGGAGTTTCTTGCAGACGTGGCCTGGGGTGAACTCGATTATCTTCTCGCCGACCTCCCGCCGGGTGCGGCCGCCGATAAGCCGCCCGTGATGGCCGGGTTTATTCCCGATCTTGCCGGTGCAATCGTGGTGACCACGCCTTCCGAGGTTGCCTCTGATGTCGTTCAGAAGTCGGTGACGTATGCCCGCGACATGGGCATCAAGGTACTGGGTATTGTGGAAAACATGAGTGAATATCGATGTCCATCCTGTGGCGAGCAAAACGAATTATTCGAGGGTAATACCGAAGCCATGTGCGAGGTGTTGGACCTTCCTTTGCTCGGCCGCGTCCCCTTCGACCGGAAATTGGCTCGGACCTTTGATAAGGGTGAGCCGTTGTTGGATGAGACGTATCCGACCATTCAGCGGTATCAGGACATTGCCGGTCGCATACGAACATTGCTGGACTACAAGAAAGTCCTCGCCGAAAAATTGTGACGCGCATCCAAGAGGAGTTGCCATGAAATTTGTATGTCTGAACTGCGAAACGTACATGAACTTTGAAAAAGTTGAAAAACCGGGAGAAGGTTCGCTCGGTGTGTTTTTCGGATGTCCCTCCTGCGGGGCCAAGTTTTCGATGGTGACCAACCCCGGCGAGACTCAAATGGTCAGTTCCCTCGGCGTGAAACTGGGAGGGAGGACCGTGAGCGCGGAACCTTTTGAGATGACCAGAGGGACGTTAAAGGACGAAGCGTTGGCCGGCTCCGGGCAAATGGCAGCTTATCTGAACGAAAAAATCCAGGGCGGGCAACCGGCTGCCGCACCGGCCATGTCATCGACCAAGGCCGGTGAAAAATCCTCCAGCGGCTGTCCATTTTCCGCAATGGTGGCGGAAATGGGATTGACCTCGTCCGGAAAGCCTGCGAACGGCGGAGCCCAAAAGTCTGAATTCACGTGGACAGCGGATGCAAAAGAGAAGCTGGACAAACTCCCCGTATTCGTTAAACCGATGGTGCAGAGCAGCGTTGAGTCGTATGCCCAGAAGCACGGATATTCGACCATCACGCTCCAAGTCATGGATGATTCGAAAAACGATTCTCCGAACGGGATGTCTTGGACCAAAGAAGCCGAGCAGCGGTTGGACAACATCCCTGACTTCATCCGGCCAATGGCGCGGAAAGAAATCGAGCGGCTGGCCAAAGAGCGCGGGGTGGCCGCGATTACGGCTCAGGTCATGGATGACGCCAAGGACAAGTTCATGAAATTTATGTAGCGAACCACCACTGCAACGATTGAAAGCTCTGGGCCCATTCGGGACACCGAATGGGCCCTTCCCTTGTCAGATGCACATCGATCGTCTTCTGGTACGCCCCGGACTTCTCGCCGCGTTGCTTGTCGTGGCATCGCTGGCGGTCAGCCACGTGACCGGAATATTTTTTGTGTTTCCGTCCCATGCCCAGCACGGATCGCTCCCGCATTCGTCCACCCTCGAGGCTGATGCAGCGGGTCTGACCCATCATGGTCATGGCGGATCTCTGAATGGTTGGGAGGGTTCGTCCGAAGGCATTGCCTATTCGGAGCGCAATCACCATATCGCGGGATGGTTTGTCATTCTGATGGCCTTGACTGAACTCGGCCATGCGCTTCGACTGCCGTACATTCGTTGGACCAAGCTGCTTTTGCCAACGGCCATGACCGGGATGGGTCTGTTTCTGCTCATCTGGAGCGACCACGAAGCCTGGCCGGTGGGCTCCATGAGCTTCACGCAGACGTTTTTCGGACATGATCAAGAGATTCTTCAGCACAAGGCCTATGGCGTCCTTGCCCTTCTCGTCGGTGGCGTCGAATTTCTCCGCCGCACCGGCTGTGTCGAGCATGTGGCATGGGCCATTCCACTGCCGACCATGGCCATCGTCGGAGGATTCATGCTCTTCGGCCATTCACATGGCATCCATCCGTCCGCCGACTTGATTGCCGCGCATCATGCCATCATGGGTGCCCTCGCGATCAGTGCCGGCTCATCGAAGCTGTATTCCGGCTGGCAGTCCGGTGCATTGAAGACCGGAGGTTCCAGATGGGAAATCCTCTGGGCCGGGCTGATTCTTTTGATCGGCATGCAACTGCTTATCTATTCTGAATAAACCTCACGGCCGGGATTCGCTCCGCCTGTAATTGACACCCCGCGAAGCGCTATGTTAGTGGTACAAAGTTAGGACTTATCTGAATTTGGCGGACGAGCCGCTATCTGGCATCGGAGTGACCAAATGGGTGGACATAGTCACTGGGCAACGATCAAACGACATAAGTCTGCTCAGGATGCTAAGCGTGGGAAAATTTTCACGAGAATTATCCGTGAGTTGACGATTGCGGCCCGTTCTGGGGGCGATCCTGACGGAAATCCACGTCTGCGTTTGGCGATCGCCAAGGCAAAAGAAGCCAACATGCCGGGCGATACCATGAAGAAGGCGATTCAGCGTGGGACGGGAGAGCTTCCCGGTGTTTCCTACGAAGAATTTACACTTGAAGGTTATGGGCCAGGAGGCACCGCGTTATTGCTCGAAATTACCAGCGACAACCGCAACCGAACGGTAGCCGAAATCCGCAGTCTCTTTACAAAAAATCATGGAAATATGGCAGAAGCCGGGGCAGTGGCCTGGCAGTTTCAAAAGAAGGGGCTGGTGACGATCGAGAAGGAAAAGATCAAGGAGGACGATTTGTTGACCCTTGCGCTTGACGCCGGCGCCGAGGACGTCAAGGTCGGTGAGAAGACATTTGAGGTTGTCACGGAGACTCAGGCGTTCGACAGTGTAAAGAAAGCTCTCGCAGATGCCAAGATCGATACCTCGTTGGCCGAGATCACGTTCATCCCGCAAAATACCGTCAGGCTGGAAGAAAAAGACGCC
The DNA here is from genome assembly GCF_011405515.1 of Nitrospira sp. KM1. Classification (NCBI taxonomy): domain Bacteria; kingdom Pseudomonadati; phylum Nitrospirota; class Nitrospiria; order Nitrospirales; family Nitrospiraceae; genus Nitrospira; species Nitrospira sp. KM1. Next base: position 2,819,155 of record NZ_AP022671.1, read on the forward strand.
GAGCAAATGCTCAAGCTCATGGAAATCATGGATGAGCATGACGATGTCCAAAAGACCCATGCGAATTTTGATATTTCGGACGAGGTGATGGAAAAAGTCGCCGCCGCGGCGGCCGGGTAGGTCTTCTTTCTTTCAGCCCCAGTCCGACACGATTGCATGATCGCCCTCCTGACAGGCCGATTGGCCTCTAAGGCGCCGACGCACCTGGCGCTGGATGTCCACGGCGTCGGATACGAAGTCTTCATTCCCCTCAGTACCTATTATTCCCTTCCTAACCAGGGCGACACCGTGACGTTGAGCGTTCATACGCATGTGCGTGAGGACGCCTTCCAGCTCTTCGGATTCATGACGCAATTGGAGAAGGAATCCTTCCTCTTGTTGACGACCGTGTCGGGTATTGGTCCCAAGACATCTCTGGGCATTCTCTCCGCTCTTCCGGTATCGGATCTGATTGCCGCGATCCAAAATGCCGATGTGGACACCCTCGAAAGCATTCCCGGAATTGGAAAGAAATCGGCTGGACGCATCGTTCTTGAACTCAAAGATAAAATGAGCAAGTTACGCTCGGGATCGGATATCCAGGACGAGGGGCGGCAAGACGGGCAGGACCGCACCGCCGAAGATGCCCTCTCTGCCCTGACCAACCTTGGCTACCGGGCACAAGATGCCAAGGAAGCGATGAAGAGAGCGAAACACCTGAATCCGGGAGCGGCGAGTTTACAGGAGATGATCCGCGAGACATTGAAAGAACTCGCGAGGAGGTAAGGATGTGCATCGGCTTTGGGAATCAGCTGCTTCGATGGACGTTGACAGTGGGTATTGGCATCGGCGCCGTCGTCCCAATATTGCCCGCCTCGGTTATGGCGGATGAGTCACCGGCAGAACCCAAGAGCATTCGGAAAACGTGCGGAACGTGCCCGGAAGGTTATGCAACGGTTGGCGTCACGGATGCCCCGACGATCTGCAAAGATGGGGATCCCACATTGGTCCAATGCGTGCCCCTCGGTTCTAATGTACTGTCGGTCTGCGGGTCCTGCCCTGAAGGCTATCGTGAAATGGGCGGGTCTTCAGTTCCGGTACGCTGTGGAAACCGCGACGGAGGCAGGATGAGTCAATGTCAGTTGGAAAAGATGGGAAGCGAGCTTCCTGACCCGATGAAGGGAGGCAAGACTTGCCCTCCTGACTGCGGCAGTACCGCCGTGCCTGGCCAGGGAGCACTGCCTCCTCCTCCAAGATATCTGCCTGCTCCGGAGAATAAGTAGGATCTCGATCACCCGAATGACGATGACCCCACGAACAGTCAGCCCGCAGCTAAGTGACGACGAACGGAGCACAGAGAACATCCTTCGTCCACAAACCCTTCAGGACTATGTCGGACAGTCCCGCATGAAGGATTCCCTTCGGATTTGCATCGATGCGGCTAAGCAGCGAGGCGAAACACTCGATCATACAATCTTCTATGGCCCTCCTGGACTCGGGAAAACGACGATTGCGCATATCATCGCCCGTGAAATGGGTGGAACGCTGCGGGCGACGTCCGGATTGGTGCTGGCCCATGCGGGGGATCTCGCGGCAATTCTGACCAATCTTCAAGAGCGTGATGTGCTCTTCATCGATGAAATTCACCGTCTTCCCGCATCGGTTGAAGAGGCGTTGTATCCCGCCATGGAGGACTATCAGCTCGACTTAGTGGTCGGTCAGGGGCCGGCGGCCAGAACCGTCAAGTTGGATCTTCCACGGTTCACCTTGGTCGGTGCGACGACAAGAGCGGGGGCGTTGACGTCACCATTACGCGATCGGTTCGGCCTGGTTCATCGACTTGAATTCTATACCTCCGATGAGCTTCAAACCATCGTAACCCGTTCGGCCGGACTGCTTGGCATTTCGGTCGATGCGGCTGGCGCCGAGGAGATCTCCCGACGGGCGCGTGGAACACCAAGGATCGTCAATCGCCTGGTCAAACGCGTAAGAGACTATGCGCAAGTCAAAGCGGAAGGGCGTATTACAAAGGTCGTCGCTCAGGACGCCTTATCGTGGCTGGGAATCGATAGCGCCGGGTTCGATGAAATGGACCGCAAGATTCTCCTGACCATCATCGAGAAGTTCGGGGGCGGTCCAGTGGGCGTCGAGTCCCTTGCAGCGGCGGTCCAGGAGGATAAGAGCACGATCGAGGACGTCCATGAGCCCTACCTCATCCAAGCCGGTTATCTGGAACGCACCGGGCGGGGACGCCAGGTAACCAGAGAAACCCTCGACCACTTCAAGAAACCCACAAATCGGCTGTATTAAGCCACCACGTTTCACCTCATGCGGCGATCGGCGTGTGATGCGCAAGCTCCCGAAACTGTTGGGACTCCTTGCTTTCCACGGAATCATTCCTGTATCATTCCACACTTACTCACACCCGTTCCGCCTCTGGACGTCCCGTCCAACTCATGAGGCACGGGTGGAGGGGGTCAGTGCATGTCCGAGGACCTTTCCGAACACCGGAAAGAGATCGATCGAATAGATGATGAGATCCTGCGTCTCCTCAATATTCGTTCACAGAGTGTCATCGAGATCGGCAAGCTCAAAAAGCAACAGGATGCAGGAGCTAATCTACACACTCCTGCACGGGAAGCTGCCATCTTTGATCGGTTAATCGCCAAGAATCCCGGTCCTTTTCCCACCGACGCCATCAGGCCCGTCTACCGGGAGATCATGTCAGCCTCGCTCTCGCTCGAGGGGCCGCAAAAGGTGGCCTACCTCGGACCCCGGGCCACGTTCACCCACATGGCATGCATGCAGAAATTCGGGTCATCGGCTCAGTACGTGCCGGTCAACAGCATCCGGGATGTGTTCAGCGAAGTGGAACGAGGCAGAGCCAACTTCGGCGTTGTCCCGATCGAAAATACGACCGAAGGAGTGGTCAATCACACGCTTGATATGTTTATCGATTCAAATCTATTGATTTATGGTGAGGTCTTGCAGGAGGTGTCTCACCATCTGCTGTCGAGTTCCGGCGTGGCCGAGGCCGTCAAAAAGATTTGCTCGCATCCGCACGCGATTGCCCAATGCCGCAATTGGCTAGAGGCCAACATGCCGCTGGTCCCGGTCTCGGAAGTCGCGAGTACGGCGCGCGCAGCAGAAATGTGTCTGGACGACCCGTCGATTGCCGCCATTGCATCCGAATTGGCCGCACAATTGTACGGATTGAAGATCCTCAAGTCCCGCATCGAAGACAACCTCAACAATATGACCCGCTTTCTCGTTTTATCGCAGAAGCCTCCGCAACGCACCGGGAAGGACAAGACCTCGCTCATGCTATCAATCAAGGACAAAGTCGGAGCGTTATATGACCTGCTTCGGCCGTTTGCCTCGCACGGGCTGAGTATGACGAAGATCGAGTCGCGGCCCTCCAGGCGAAAGGCCTGGGAATACATCTTCTTCGTCGATGTCGAAGGACACATCGAAGAAGAGCGCGTCAAGAAGGCCGTTGAGGAAATTACCGGCCGGTGTCTGTTCATGAAAGTCCTGGGGTCATATCCGGCCCACACCTAAGCATTATGACACTGCACGTCCATCCCGACATCGCCTCGTTACATCCGTACATCCCTGGCAAACCTGTTGAGGAACTGCAGCGAGAACTCGGCCTGACGCAAGTTGTCAAGCTGGCCTCCAATGAGAATCCGATCGGGCCGTCCCCTAAGGCGTTGGCTGCGCTTGGCGACGGAGCGGCCACCTTGCACCGGTATCCCGATGGCGGAGCATTTCGACTCCGTGAAGCCTTGGCCGATCGTTGGAAGGTCACCTCGGACCACATCATTCTCGGGAACGGCTCCGATGAAATTCTCGGCCTGTTGGCCAGGACGTTCCTCACCCCTGGCGATGAAGCGGTCATGGCGGACCATACGTTTGTCATCTATAAAATGGAAGTGACGGCCGCTCATGGCAGGACCATCGCGGTTCCACTGAAGCAATGGCGTCATGATCTGGCGGCTATGGTACGCGCGATTACTCCGAGGACGCGGCTGCTGTTCGTCTGCAACCCAAATAATCCAACCGGCACCATGGTATCGGCGGACGAGGTGGCCCGATTCATGGCACTGGTGCCTGAACATGTGCTGGTGGTGTTCGATGAAGCCTATATCGAGTATGTCCGGAGCGCGGAGTTTCCCGACTCGCTGGCCTATGTGAAGGAGGGGCGCCATGTCATTGTGCTCAGAACGTTTTCGAAGATCTACGGTCTGGCGGGGCTGCGCATCGGATATGGTGTGACGACGCCCGAAATCACTAATTACCTGAACCGGATTCGGCCTCCGTTCAATGCCAATAGTCTGGCACAGCGCGCCGCGTTGGCGGCGTTGAATGATGACGAGCATGTCTCGAAAAGTCGGGTGATGAATGCGACCGGCATGGAGCAGATGGTCACGGGGTTGCGGGCGCTTGGATTATCTCCGATTCCGAGTGAAGCCAACTTTATCTATGTCGATATCGGTCGGGACGGCCGACAGGTCTTCAATGCCTTGTTACGTCAGGGTGTGATCATTCGTCACATCGAGGGTCAGATGATACGGGTCACGGTCGGGCAGGCAAATGAGAATGAGGCATTTCTAGCCGCTCTGGTCCGCGTACTTCGGACAGATTGAACCACAGGTGAGGAAGCCATGATTATCGTGTTGAGACCGGATGCATCGGAACGTGAAGTCGACCATATCGTTGATCGGCTCCGCGAGCTCGGCCTGAAGTCCCAGCTGTCCACCGGCCAGGAACGGACGATCATCGGCGTCATCGGCGACGATCGGATTCTGCAGAATCAACCGCTCACGGCCTTGCCGGGCGTCGAAAGTGTACTGCCGATCCTCGCTCCATGGAAACTGGTCAGCCGCGAGTTTAAGAAAGACGGGACCGTCATCGACGTCGGCAGCGTCAAGATCGGCGGACACAAGTTGGCCATCATGGCGGGGCCGTGCGCTGTCGAGCGGCTCGAACTGACGGTCGGCATCGCCCACGAAGTGAAGGCGGCCGGTGCCAGCATCTTGAGAGGAGGAGCGTATAAGCCTCGGACCTCGCCGTATTCGTTTCAGGGGCTGGGCCGTGAGGGGTTGGACTATTTGATCGAGGCGCGCAAGCAAACGGGGTTGCCCGTCGTGAGTGAAATTCTGGACACCCGCGACATCGAGTTGTTCCTGGAGAAGGCCGACATTATCCAAATCGGTGCGCGCAACATGCAGAATTTCGAATTGCTGAAAGAAGTGGGCGCGTACGACAAACCTGTGCTGCTCAAACGAGGCCTGTCCGCGACGATCAAAGAATTTCTGCTGTCGGCCGAATACATCATGTCACGCGGGAATCGGAACGTCATGCTGTGCGAACGGGGAATCAGAACCTTCGAAACCCAATATCGCAACACGCTCGATCTCGCTGCGATTCCGACCTTGAAAGAGTTGTCCCATCTTCCGGTCATTGTCGATCCCAGCCATGCAACGGGCAGATGGAATCTCGTGGCCCCCATGTCCAAAGCCGCAGTGGCCGCCGGAGCTGATGGAATCTTGATCGAAGTGCATTCCAATCCCGAATGTGCGCTGTGTGACGGAGAAGAATCGATTAAGCCCACGAAATTCAAGGAGCTCATGCAGGACATGAGAAAGATCGCGGTGGCCGTAGGGCGGGATTTGTAATGACAGTCATGCGAATGAACGTGCTGTTTTCTGCGGTCTCCTCCGGCTGCTGACCGATGGCCCCTCGTTTTACACAGGCTGCGATCGTTGGGGTTGGATTGATCGGCGGATCGCTCGGAATGATCCTTCGCCGCAGAGGTCTGGCGGCCAAGGTTGTCGGCGTGGGACGCCGGCTCGACAACCTCAAAACCGCGATCGAGGTCGGGGCCATCGACCGATACGTTGTCGATCCGGCTGAGGCGATCCAAGACGCGGACCTTGTCGTCCTCGCTACGCCGGTCGATACCTACGACCGCCATTTGAAGGAATGGGCCTCGCGGTTGAAACCCGGCGCCATCGTGACCGACGTCGGGAGCGTAAAGGGGGCATTGGTTGAACAGTCGGAGAAGGCCATGCCCCCCGGCGTGCATTTCGTCGGCGCTCATCCGATCGCCGGGAAGGAAAAAACGGGCGCCGCCGCCGGTTCCGAAGACCTTTTTATGGGGGCCCGGTGCATTCTGACGCCGACCAGGCATACGACTCAGGAGGCACTCGAACGGGTGCGTGAAATATGGGAGGCCACAGGGTCGGTGGTTTTGACGATGGATCCGCACATGCACGATCAAATACTCGGCGCGGTGAGCCACCTCCCCCACGTCGCGGCCTTTGCCCTGATCAATGCCCTGATCGACATTCGGGGCCAGCTGCCCGCGCTCGATCTGGTTGGCCATTCGGGTGGAGGGTTGAGGGATACCACCAGAATCGCCGCCAGCTCGCCGGAGATGTGGCGGGATATTTTCCTTTGGAACCGGGACAATCTCGTGCGGTTCATCGAGTCATATGAACAGGCGTTGGGCAGATTGAAAGGTCTGATCCGGACCGGTGACGCATCCGGCATCGAAAAGGAATTGGAGCGCGCCAAGCAGGAACGGGACAAATTTCCGGCTCGTCCGGCAACGAGATCGTAATTCTATGGCATTCATGACCATCACGCCCGGCCGACCGCTGCGAGGCACGATCACCGTCCCCGGCGACAAATCTATTACGCACCGGGCCATTATTCTGACCGCTCTAGCCGAGGGAGTAGGGCGGATCGTGCGCTACTGCCGAGGGCAGGACTGTCTCGACACTATGCGGGCGATGCGATCACTCGGGGTGAAAATCGAGGAGTCTCCAGACGAATTGATCGTGCATGGAAAGGGACTCTGGGGATTATGCGAGCCGAGTGACATTATCGATTGCGGAAATTCCGGTACGGGGATTCGACTGTTGACGGGCCTGCTGGCCGGTCAGGATTTTTTCTCGATGCTGACGGGAGATGTCTCGATTCGTCGGCGGCCGATGGGACGGATCGTCAAACCACTGCGTGAAATGGGTGCGACGATCGCCGGGCGAAAGGGCGGCGAACTCGCCCCCCTCGCCGTGACTGGGACCACCCTGCACGCGATTACCTATGCGTCACCGGTCGCCAGCGCACAGGTCAAGTCGTCATTATTACTGGCGGGGCTATTCGCCAAGGGCACGACGCGCATTACGGAGCCGCAGCTGTCCCGTGACCACACGGAGCGGATGTTTCAGTTCTATCAACTCCCGTTCACCCGTCAGGGATTGACGCTCACATTGGAAGGCAGGCCATCGGTCGGATGGCCGGCGGCGCCGTCGATGACCGTTCCCGGCGATCTTTCCGCCGCGGCATTTTTTGTCGTGGGGGCCACGGTCATTCCCGGATCGGATGTCACCATCCAAGGCGTAGGAGTCAATCCGACCCGCACCGGTCTGTTGGATATCCTGAACAGGATGGGGGCAGATATTCAGCTCCTCAATCCGCGCGAGGCAGGCGGAGAACCGATTGCTGACATCCGCGTGAAGTCGGCTAGACTGCGTGGCGTTACCATCGAACCGGATGTGATCCCCCAAACAATTGATGAATTTCCCGTCCTATGCGTGGCGGCCGCCGTGGCCGAAGGACGTACGACGGTTTCCGGGGCGGAAGAATTACGATTCAAGGAGAGTGACCGGATCGCGACGATGGCGAACGAACTACGGGCGATGGGGGCTGACATATCGGAGACGCCGGACGGGCTGACGATTAACGGACGCGGAGGCGCTTCGGAACATGGCCGACTGCTCGGCTCCCGCTGCCGAAGTCATGGCGACCATCGGGTGGCCATGTCGCTTGCAATCGGCGCGTTGACGGCCAGTACCGAGACGGTCATTGAAGAAACCGAATGTATTGAGACATCATTTCCCGAGTTCCATCAGACCTTGTTGAACCTCACCTCGGGGAACCCGTAAAGGGGTGAGGTGATGACGTTGCGGGGGTTGGAAAGGATTTGCGCCCGATGATCGTCGCGATTGATGGACCCGCGGGGGTCGGCAAGAGTACGGTCGCGAAGCTGCTCGCATCCAAACTCCGGTTTCTGTACTTGGATACGGGAAGTCTGTATCGGGCGGTGGCCTGGGCCGTCATCCGGAATCGTATCGATCCCGCGGATGCCGATGCTGTGTCGGCGATTCTTCCCGGCCTGTCCGTCCAAATGCGATTCGAGAATGGAACGGCGGTCGTAGAGGTGAATAGACAGGATATTTCGAACGAATTGCGGACTCCGGAGGTCTCGGCCGCTGCATCGGTCGTGTCGGCCATTCCTGCCGTACGTGCATGGCTGTTTCCCCTTCAGCGGGAAATCGGGCTTCAGGGTTCGGTCGTGGCCGAGGGTCGTGATATGGGCACGCACATATTTCCCGAGGCCGAGGTCAAGTTTTTTCTAGAGGCGGATCCCATGGTGCGGGCCGATCGTCGGCACCGCGAACTTGTGGCTGCCGGTCATTCGAGACAGATTGAACAAACGGCGTTGGACATCAGCACGCGCGATGGAAGGGATCGTTCTCGTGCCGTGGCTCCGCTCGTTCCGGCTGATGACGCGCACCATATCGATACATCGGCCATGTCTGCTGCAGAAGTTGTGGAACACATGATGGCGGTGGTGACGGCCAAGTTGTGAGTGCAGTTCTATACGGTCTGTTATGGATTCTGGTCCGGCTCGTCGCCTGGATCTGTTTTCGGTATCGCGTCGTTGGAATCGTGCCGCGTCGCGGAGGTCTCTTGATCGCGGCCAACCATGCGAGCTATTTTGACATTCCGCTGCTCGGCTGCGGGATGACGCGGCGCGCGTGGTATCTCGGGCGAAGCGATTTGTTCGTTCCGGTGCTCAAGCCGATCCTCCAGTGGCTGGGTTGGATCCCGTTGAAGCTGGGACGTCTGGATCGTAAGGCGTTCGATACGGCGATCGACCTTATCCGAAAGGGAAAGGTCGTCGTGATTTTCCCAGAAGGGGGACGGACGCTGGACGGACGGCTGCGGGAGGGAAAACACGGTTTGGGGATGATTGTCGCGCAAACCGGCTGTCCCGTCGTACCGGCGTATCTGAAAGGTACCTATGATGTGCTGCCAGCCGGAGCCACACGGCCCAGGCTGCATCCCGTCACCGTCATTTTCGGCGAGTCGTTACAGTTTTCTCCGCCCGCCGCAGACGGTGAGATGAAGACATTCTATCAGGAAGTCAGCCGGACGGTGATGGAGCATGTCGCCGCCCTCGGTCAGGTTGAATCGCCGAATCATCAACGGCAAGCCGGATTTCGCAACGCTGAGTGAGTTCCGGTGCAGTCCATATTCAGCACCCGACACGGTCGGAAGAGTAGGATGAACCCATGAGCACGGTTTCGAACACCAACGAGCAGCAATTGGATCGCGATGCCCTGGCCGCCCTCTATGAGGAAACCTTCAAGAATTTGCAGGAGGGTACCATCACGGAGGGCCGCGTCGTGGCTCTGACGAAGGATAAAGTTGTGGTCGACATCGGCTACAAGTCGGAGGGCATGATTCCCAGCGACCAATTCGCGAGCGAGGAGCTCCAGAACATCAAGATCGGCGACCGGCTACAGGTCTATATTGAAGAGTGCGAAGACGCCGACGGCAACCTGATTCTTTCCAAAGAAAAAGCCGACAAGATGAAGATCTGGGAAGAATTGGAAAAACTGTACAAGGACGAGAAAAGCATCGACGGCAAAGTCGTGTCGCGCATCAAGGGCGGCATGATGGTGGACATTGGGGTGAAGGCATTTCTGCCGGGTTCACAGATCGATCTGCACCCGGTGCGTGACTTGGACGGTCTCGTCGGTCGCACGTTTCCGATGAAGATCATCAAGATCAATCATCGTCGCGGGAATGTCGTGGTGTCCCGCAGGGTGCTGCTCGAAGAGACGAGAGATAAGAAGCGGCAGACCACGCTGGCGACATTAAAAGAAGGTCAACTCATCCAGGGTACGGTCAAGAACATCACGGACTACGGAGCCTTCATCGATCTCGGCGGCATTGACGGGCTGCTCCACATCACCGACATGTCGTGGGGACGCGTGGGGCATCCGTCGGAGATGTTCAACGTCGGCGACCGCGTGGAAGTCAGCGTGCTCAAGTATGACCGGGAGACCGGCCGCATTTCCCTGGGGCTGAAGCAAAAGTCCGCAGATCCGTGGACCAACGTCGCCGGCAAGTATCCCATCGGCACGCGCGTGCGCGGAAAGGTCGTGAGCCTCACCGACTATGGAGCCTTTGTAGAACTCGAGCCGGGCGTCGAAGGGCTCGTGCACGTCTCGGAAATGTCCTGGACGCATGAGGTGCGGCATCCATCGCGGGTGGTGGCAATCGGCGACCAGGTCGAAGCGGCGGTGCTGAATGTGGATCCCGCCAGCCGCAAGATTTCACTCGGGATGAAGCAGACAGCGCCAAACCCATGGGATATGGTCGAGGGAAAATATCCGATCGGCACCCGTATCGAAGGCAAGGTCAAGAGCCTGACTGATTTCGGTGCGTTCATTGGCTTGGACGAGGGCATCGACGGATTGATCCACATTTCCGACATGTCATGGACGAAGCACATCAAGCACCCGTCCGAGTTGTTTAAAAAAGCCCAGAAAGTCGAAGCCGTTGTGTTACGGATCGACAAAGAGAAGGAGCGGCTGTCTCTCGGATACAAGCAGTTGTCGCGTGATCCTTGGGACGACGAGATCCCCGGCCGGTATCGGGTTGGAGACTCCACGAGCGGCAAAGTCAGCAAGGTGGCAGACTTTGGAATCTTCGTCGAGTTAGACGGCGGCGTGGAAGGACTGATCCACATCAGCGAAGCGGGTCTGGACTCAAGCGTCAAGCTGGAAGACAAGTTCAAACTCCAGGACGAAGTCACGGCCAAGATCATCAAAGTCGATCGTGAGGAGCGGAAAATCGCGTTGAGTCTGCGCGACCATCAGCTGGACTCTGAGCGGCGCCATGTGGACGAATATCACGCCGCGCAGGGTGCTCCGGATCAAAGCTTGGGGCGTGCGGCAAAGCAGAGTCGTAAACGCGCTGCCGCCGAAGACGACGAACGGTAGACGTGAGAGGCGACAAGCAGCGTGATGGCACGCTGCTTGTCGGATCACTCAACATGGCAGAGGCTGTCCAAGACAAACCGGTGAAGCGCTCACTTTTCCGAAAGGTACTGTGGCTGGTGGGCATTGGAATGATCGTGCTCATCCTCGTCAATGTCCTGTTCCCGGACCTGGACCTTTCAACCGAGGATCGCGTAGCGTTAATTAGGGTCGAAGGCGTCATTCTCGACTCGCAATCGACTGTGACGGAATTGAGGCGGTTCGGAGAGAATCCATCCATCAAAGCGATTGTCTTACGCATCGACAGTCCCGGCGGAGGGGTCGTGCCGTCGCAGGAGATCTTCGACGCGGTCCAACGGGTGCGCAGCAAGAACAACAAGGCCGTGATCGCCTCGATGGGAACGGTGGCGGCGTCAGGAGGATATTATATCGCGGCGGCCACCGACCGGATCATCGCCAATCCCGGAACGTTGACCGGGAGCATCGGTGTGATCATGGAAACTGCGAACATCGAAGGGCTCTTGAAAAAGATCGGCGTGGAGGGCATTGTCGTGAAAAGCGGGAAATTCAAAGACGTCGGTTCTCCGCTTCGGAAGATGAGCGATGAGGAGCACGCGCTGCTCCAATCCGTCATGGATGACGTGCATAAACAATTCATCGATGCCGTCGCCGCCGGTCGCGCGTTGGAGGTCACCGCAGTGCAGGCGCTGGCGGATGGCCGGATTTTTACGGGTAGACAGGCCAAGGATGCGAAACTCGTCGATGAATTGGGCAATCTGGACGATGCCATTCAGTTGGCGGCGGATCTGGCGGGCATTGAAGGCGAGCCGAAAGTGGTCGAACCTCGCCGCCGGTTCTCGTTCAGAGAACTCATCGATTCGCGGTTTGCGGATATTTTCCCGAAAGTCGATTTTCATGCTGGGGTGAGCCTGAAGTATCTCATGGCGTTCTAATTATCGGCGTGGCAGGCAGTCCACGCCCGGCAGCGAAAGGGGAATCGCATATGACGAAGGCCCAGATCATCGAACGCGTTTCCGAGCAGGTTACGACGCTGACGAAGCGCCAGGCGGAAATCGTCGTGAATACGATTTTTGACTGCGTCAGAGATTCGTTGAAAAACGGAGACAAAACAGAGATTCGTGGGTTCGGAAGCTTTCGACTCCGGTCTCGCCGCATGAAGGAGGGGCGGAATCCAAAGACGGGAGCGACCGTCGCCGTTCCGGCCAAAAAGGTTCCATTCTTCAAAGCCGGCAAGGAACTCAAAGAACTTCTCAACCAGTAGGAATGTTATGACTGAATCAGATTCCGACTACGCAGCGGCCACCGATGTCAGGTGGACCGAGGGCGCCTTGAAACGTATGGAACGGGCGCCAATCTTCCTCAGGGGAATGGTGCGCAGGTTGGCGGAGAAAAAGGCCAGAGAATTGGGCTACGCGGAAATTACAGAGGAAACGCTTGACCGGTTCAAGAGCCAAATGATGGGCGGAATGGGGGGAGAAGCCGGCATGGCCGATGCCGCCGCTCAAATGGCTGCCGGGCACTTGCCATGGACCGCCGCCGCAAAGGCGCGACTGCAGAGCGTACCGGAATTCATGCGGGGAATGATCCAGCAGATCGCTGAGGAGATTGCAAAAAAAGGCGGTCATATGGAAGTAAACATCGATCTCTTCGAACGGGTAGAAGCCATGGGCGACATTCGGGAAGAGTCGGTCTCCCCACTGCCATGGACACGTGGAGCTGTCGCGCAACTGCAGGAGAAGCTCAAACAGTCTCCGCCGATCGCGGTGGAGTTTGTCACTGACATGCTGAAGCGCGATACGGAAGATCTGGCGCGGGAAAAAGGCCTGACAGAAATTGACGAACACGCGCTCATTGAATTGTGGGAGGCTCCCCAGGAGCGTGTCCTATGGTCTGATGAGGCCTGGAAACGTCTTCAGACCTCCCCGGATTTCGTCCGGAGCGGCATCCGTAAGGCCGCCGAACGCCGGGCACGCAAATTAGGGCTCAAAGAAATTGACTCCGAGCATCTCACCACCTTTCGGAATCAAGCGATGATGAAGGCGGTCAAACGAATTCGTTCGTTCGGCTATCAGGATCTCACCTTCGATGCGTTTGATACCGCTCTGAAAAAGACGAAGCGACTGCAGGGCAACGATCAGGCGGAAAAGCGTCTGGAAGAGATACGCGGACACTTTGCCGATCCGAATACCAAGAAGCCCGAGGGAGGAACCCTGGGAGCGGACCTGATGGATCGGTTCCGGCGTTACCTTAAAGGGGAAGGCGCTCTGTAAACCGAGCCGAACTGTTCAGGTCCGGCTACGGTTCGATGTGTCATGAGGTGGTGGAATAGCCCAGGTAGTTGGGCGAGAGGCTAATGTGTGGCCGCCTGCTGAGGCCAGAATTTATGACGGATCTGGGGAAGCGGTTCGTTGTCGAAGTTCGGAATGTCGTACAGGCATCGGTCAATGAGCTCAACTTCTTCTTCGGTTAACTCCAGCGACACCTTCTTCTTCCAAAATTGGTCGAGTGTAAAATAATCACCCGACTGAGGCTTTTCGGCGAGAAATGCCTTCATCTTCTCGAATCCCGCAGTGTCCACACCAGGAATACGACCTTTGTTCCGGTCATGACACCAATGCAGAACCTCGGCGATTCCATACATCGTAATATCAATCTTAACGGTTTTACCCATGGATGCCTCCTTGCGAAAGGTGCTAGTCTAACCCAGATTCAATCCAATTTTCAAAGCCTTCGTCAGCACGCGCTCGAGTGACTACGGTCCGTCGTCGCTCCAAGATCGGATCCACCGCATTGCTACAGGAAAGACGGGATCGGTATACTGACACCTTCTCACCATGCCACCATCACGCTGCCAGTGCATTCGCTTGTCCGCCGTGACCGCATCCTCTCACGAGGCCGTTCGGTGAGGCTGCGACGGGATCTTCAGTGTCTTGCCGTGTCTTGCTGCTCCATCTCTCTGGGAGTGGTGTTCGTTCTGGCGATCGCCTGTTCGAAGCAGGATCCATACGTGCCGCCAGACCCGTTGTATTACTTTGCCAGTTATAAAGTCGGAAAGAATCCGACCACAATCACCCCGTTCGACATCAACCTCGACGGGATCACAGATCTTGTCACGACTAATATCGCCAGCAATACGCTTTCTATCCTGATCGGCAACGGTGATGGAACATTCCGGGACCAGGTTCAATTGCACGTGTGTCAAGAGCCTCGCTCCCTAGCCACAGGGTCGTTCAATGGAGATACGTATCCGGATATTGCTTTGGCATGCTCCGGAGGTGACCAGGTTGCCGTGATGTTCGGCCGGCCAGATGGAAAATTTGAAGAAGGACCGCAATATCCCGTTCACCGTACGCCGATCGCAATTGCCAGCGACGATCTGAACGGGGACCATATTGCCGATCTCGTGGTGGCGCTTCGGAACGACAAAATCAAAGTGTTCATCGGTCTGGGCAATGGAGAATTCAAGCATGGGGTGCAATATGAATACGGAGATACTCCCACCTCCGTGGCCCTCTCCGATTTGAATGCGGACGGCGTGATCGATCTGGTCGTGACAAACGGCGGTCCCATGTCGAACGCCGTGTCCATCTGGTTGGGCAACGGAGACGGCACCTTCAAAACTCCTACCGACTATCGGTCCGGCAAAAGACCACTGGGAGTGAGCTTTGGGGATTTTAACAATGATCAGATCCGCGATCTGCTCGTAATCAATGGGGAGCGGGATAGTTTTTCGACGTTTCTGGGAAACGGGAACGGGACGTTCCAGGCTGGTCGTGATTCCGGAGCCGATGCCGGGCCGAACTTCGGACTCGCCAGGGATTTCAATGGCGATCGACGCACCGATGTGGCCATCGTGAACCTCCAGTCCAGCGACCTGTCAATCCTGTTTGGCCGCGGAGATGGGACGTTTGAATATCCGCCCAGGAATTACCGGACGAAACCCGGTCCTTTTGCCGTGGCGACATACCGCGTGACGACAAAGGAGGTCGACGAGCCTGGGCTTGCCATTGCGGACAACGGAGACGGGTCCGTGTCGATTTTTCTGCATCGCGGACTCAAATCCATTTCGCCATCGAAGCCGCCTCCTTCGGACGGCAATGGGTAACTCGGGCGGGTGTGAGCGAAAGGGGTGTCTGCTTGACAGTCCAAAACCCCTCGGCTAGATTGCCGGGAGAGGCACTATCCATCGCATGCCGCTGTGCGGCGGGGGTCTGTGAGATCGTTCGTTTGGTGGTTTAGCATCGGCACGCTCCTTACGTTGTCGGTCTTGATGGTGCAAGGTGGAGTGAGAGATCTACTGGACGGAGCTCATCCGGCCGCAGGAACGAGTCCCTATGTGTCATTTGGGACGACCATCTTCGGCGGCGGACTTCTAGCCGGATGCCTCGCACTCGTCATGAACCGGATTCGATGACAGGAGAACGTTTCGGCGGCTTCTAGGCATGCATTGTCTCAAGTGCAAAGGATTCATGATGGTCGAGCGTCATTACACCCTGATGAACCGCCGTCTGTATGCGCGCTGCTTGAACTGCGGTTTCTGGATCGATTTGGCGGACCTACTCCGATTTTTTCACAAGGTCATCGACAGCGGATTCCGAGGACAGAAAGTCCGCGAATCGTTCACCCTCTGATCCTGTTGGAATGCGTGAATGACATTCTCTAAGATCTCGAAGACTCGATCCCCGATCATCGGAAAATGGTGCCTGGTGACAATGGTTCTTGGCGCCCTGATCGCTGCCACCCCGGGAGAAGGATATGCCAAGCGGACTTCGGGAGGGTCGCACCGGGTCCAGATGGTCAAGAGCAACAACGGCTCTTTACCCTGGAGACGCGCCCCGGCTCACAGCATTTTCATGAAGGATCTCGCGAGCGGGCGCGTGTTGTATCAGCATGAATCCGAAAAACGCCTGTCTCCCGCCAGTCTGACGAAGATCATGTCCGCTCTCGTCATCCTCGAGAAAGGACAATTGGAAGATCTGGTCACTGTGAGCCCCACCGCTTCGCGTGCCCATAAAACGCATCTGCGGCTTAAGCCGGGACAAGTATTCAGACTCGATGACCTCTTGAAGGGCATGCTGATCATGTCGGCCAACGACGCCTGTCTCGCGGCGGTCGAGCATGTGGGCGGCGATGAAGCTCAATTCGTCACGCTGATGAATGCGAAAGCCGAAGAATTGGGATTGCGCGATACACATTTCAGCAATGCCTGCGGCTTCGATCATCCCGATCACTATTCTACGGCAGAGGATCTCGCGCGGCTGAGCGTGATTGCCCTCGGTCAACCCACGTTCCGTCAACTCGTGCGGGAAGAACGAGCGATCATTGTGCCTGTGAACGGTAGCCGTGCATATGTGTTGCACAATACCAACCGGCTATTGGGTCGGATTCCTGGCGTCGAAGGAGTCAAGACAGGGTTTACGTCCAAAGCCGGACGTTGTCTCATTGCCAAAGTATCTCAGAACGGCAGCGAACTGCTGCTCGTTATTCTGAACTCAAACCGTCGCTGGAACACCGCCGTCAGCCTCATCAACTACGGGTTACGGACGTCCGATACCATCCGATAATTCGTCCGCGTCCGGCCCCCACTCGGTTCCTTCAAACGAGCCATCGGGACATTCTGGCCCTATATTTCAGAACTTACACCCGAGTACGGGGATCAGGAAGACTAGCGAGAGAGTGCGTGTGAGGAGCTATCGGAGTGGAGAAAACTCGATGTTTACGTCCTTCCCAAGATAGTTGATGACAAAACCTTGTTTATCGTACGCAAGGACCGCCCCCATGACATTTTCATCCCCGTATTCTTCTTGGCCGAGAAGCTTCCGCACGTCTTCGGGACTCTCGCTGTTTAGCACGTTCCTAAAAATTCCCCGCGTCTTGTAAGCGAACCGATTATTCACAAAGATCAGATCGACCTTGCCGTCCTGCACACGGACACCGGCCATCGGGCCGGTTGGTTTGCGCTGATCGAGCAGAAAGACGAAGAGCGCTTCTTGTTCGACCTTTATCCCTGGGATTTTTTCATTCACCAGCACATCGAGGACCTTCGCCTCACTGTCGCCTAGTTTAACACCGAACAAGGAGACATCTGGGCTCTTGATACCCTTGGGATCCATCACATCGTTCTTGCTGAGCTCATAGGGCTCAGCCAGTCCTGTCGATATAAAGATGCCAGCCAGGGTGAGCGACACGCAGATCGACAAGGCCGCTCGCAACATCACCTTCATTCATTCCTCCTCCAACATAATCCCTGATTCCGCGCCGGTATGAAAGCAGGCGTGCCGAATGGTGGGACACTGAGGGTGTATTGTAGCGAAGGGTTGGCGAAGTTGCAAGGAAGCACACGGCGGAACACCAGTCGTTGACTGGTTCGCATCAACGCCCGGATGGGTCGCCGACCCTGTCTCGAGCGGCCCGCGAGGACCTCACTGCGAGCAAACTATTCATCGTGGACCGGCACAGTAAACCGAATTCCCTTGCCGCAAGATGTTGATGACGGCGGACTCGGTGGACCAAACCGACGGCATGTGAAGGAATGGGGTCGTAAAGATCGATCACCCGAAGCGCTTTGTGCGAGGACCGATGGCGGACATACAACTCGGGAAGAATGGTAAAGCCTGCTCCCTCGGCTACCGCTTCAAGTATGCCCTCCGGTGACGTCATCTCCAGCACCACCTGTGTCGTGATGCGCGCTTTTCCACATTCGCCCTCGATCATCCTTCGCAAACAATAATCGGCGGGCATTAAGACCAGTGGAAGACCTGCCATCTCCCGCATGCGCATACGCGACGGCTTCACTTTGTGCTGAGGCGGGCCGACAAGCACCAACCGTTCGTCAAACAGTGGAATAGTCGCAAGCTGAGCCTGGGACACCGGCAACAGGCAGATCCCGAGATCAAGGCGGTTCGCGATAAGCCCTTCGACAATGTCAGCCGAGGGCTGAGAATGGACTTGCAGGTGGATCGCGGGAAATCGTTGCTTAAAATGAGAGACCAGCGGGGGAATCAGATAGGAATTGACCGTCGCAAGCGTGCCGACGACCAGACGGCCACGCCGGGCTCCATGCAGGTCGCTGACGAGCTGCACGCCATGCTCGATTTCCCTGAGCGCCCGTTCGGCGTGCTCCTTGAATAGTGCGCCCGCCTGCGTTAAGAGCACCGAGCGGCCGAGCCGGTCGAACACCTTCATGCCCAGCTCATCTTCGAGCGCGCGTATCTGGACCGATAACGACGGCTGAGAGAGGTGCAGTGAGTCCGCCGCCCGAGTGAAATTTCCCGCCCGCGCAACCTCCAAAAAGTATCGAAGATGGCGTAGTTCCATATTCAGAGCATATATAATTTATAGCTATATATTGTATAGAAACAATATATTGGATCTATTGATCCTAGCATCGGTAGCATGAGGCGTCAAATAGAGCGCGTTCGGAACGTCCACCGGCGCGGGAGTGCTATTTCATTGAGGCGGCAAGGCATCAAGGCCGCAAGAAGGAGGATGCAAATGAGCAAACTGTGTGGGTTGGGGGTCGTGGCAATCGTGCTGGCGGGGGCAGTGACTGCGTATGCGGAAGCTCAGCCGGCAGGGAAATCACTGTATGAACGGTTGGGAGGAAAACCGGCCATCACCTCGGTGGTCAATCAATTCGTCAGCAATGTTGCGGCGGACGCGAGGATCAGCGGTAGATTCGCGACGACCGACATTCCTCAATTAAAGGCTCATCTCGTGGATCAAATTTGCTCGGCCGCAGGTGGACCCTGTTCATACAAAGGTCGTGATATGAAGACGACGCATGCCGGCATGCGCATTGCGAACGCTGACTTTGCGGCATTAGTCGAAGATCTCACCGGCGCCCTCACCCAGCATAAGGTGCCGCAGCGTGAACAACAGGAACTGCTCGGGCTGCTCGGGCCCATGAAAAAGGATATCGTCGAAGTTCCGTAGGGCTTCGCAGGGCACGGGAGCTTTCCTCTACGGCTCCCGTGCATCAGCCTGGCGCGGCAATCAGCAGCAGGGTTCCCAGTTCCCGTAGGCGCCGGAAGTATGGACGACTTTCTTCATCAAGGTCCGGCTCGAGAGATTCCAGATCGAGCAGGCAATCGCCAATGATCCCTCGCCGCTGCTCGTCGAGCCCGTCGGAACTGTCGAGATAATACACGACGCATCCTCCAATGACCGTGTCCAAGGTCATCAGGGGACCTTCATGCTCGCTTGGCAGCTGTGGCCAGGTTTCTTCCTTATGTGCTTCCCACAAATCTGTAATCGTTTCTCGGTTCATCGCTCCACCATTCACGATTACAATCTTCCAATCCACCCTATCGCATGCAGGAGAAGCAGTGCAAGCGCGCATTGACCCAGGCCCCAAAAGCGATAATCCAGATCCTCGCGGTCCAGACACCAATCCAACAATGTATGCCGCCATCGAGCGGGAGCGAACCAAAAGACACCTCCTCCCGCGATCATCAGCAGACCCACGGCAATCCACAGTCCGTGATAAGCGAGGTCCGATGCCGATATGAGGAGCATCGTGCCTCCAAGGACGGAGAGGAGTTCCCAACGGATGGGCGAAGAGCCGGCCGGCATGTCGCGAAGGCGGCTCACGATCAGACGTGGCGCGATGAGAAGGGCGGCTCCATCTGCGAGCCAGAGAAACGCCAGAGAGGCCAATGCATAGAGTTTCATGCGCAATGTGCTACGGGAGGCAGCGAGGGGAGCATTTGGAGGCGGCCAGTGAATATCAGGGGTACAGGCCGCGATGGGAATGCGCCTGGGCGACCTTATCGATTCCGCTCATGAGTGCCGCCATACGCATGGAGGTTCGTTTGAGAGCCGCAAATTCCATGGTGCGAGCGAATGCAGAGGTCATCAAGTCGCGTAGCCTGTTCTGAATATCCGAAGCTTTCCAAAAGAAACGTTGAGCATCCTGCACCCACTCGAAATAGGACACAATCACGCCTCCTGAATTGGCCAGGATATCCGGAATGACGAAGATCCCCATGTCCTGAATGATTCGATCCGCCTCCAACGTGGTCGGACCATTGGCGCCTTCGGAAAGGATGCGGCACTTCAGTCGGGTCGCATTCCGTTCGGTGATCTGTTCTGAGAGGGCTGCCGGAATGAGCACCGTACAGTCGAGTTGAAGCAGCTCATCGTTTGAAAGGGCCTCCCCTAGATTCATGGCGGCCAGAGAGCGTCCAGCATCTTTGTAACCCGCTAGCAGTGTGGGTATGTCGATGCCCTTGGGATTGTAGATGCCGCCATTCACATCGCTGACCGCCACGATGCGCGCCCCACACTCGTGCATGATTCTGGCGGTATGAGAACCCACGTTCCCGAATCCCTGAATGGCTACCGTTGTATTTCGGATGTCGAGATTCAAATGTCGTAGCGCTTCGAGCGTGACGTACACGACCCCGCGCCCCGTTGCCTCCTCACGTCCGAGGCTGCCTCCGATCGAAAGCGGTTTGCCCGTTACCACTCCGGGCACGGAGAATCCGACTTGCTGGCTGTACGTATCCATGATCCAGGCCATAACCTGCGCATCCGTTCCGACATCCGGTGCCGGAACGTCTTTGTCTGGGCCGATCAAAGGGAAAATCTCCGCGGCATAGCGCCGTGTCAGCCGCTGCAATTCCCCGCGTGATAACCGTTTGGGCGCAACCGCAACACCACCCTTTGCTCCTCCGTACGGCAGATCGGCTAAGGCACATTTCCAGGTCATCCACATGGCGAGCGCCGCGACCTCACCGAGATTGACATCGGGGTGGAACCGGATTCCTCCTTTGGAAGGACCGCGAGAGGAGTCATGCTGAACGCGATATCCCGTGAACACCTCCACATGGCCGTCATCCATTCGAACGGGAACGCTGACGGCGAGCGATCGTTGAGGAAATTTCAACCGTTCGCGCAGGTCGGGATCCAGCGCCATCAGCGAAGCCGCCTCATCGAATTGAGACATTGCCAATCGAAACGTTGGAGTATCAAGTTCTCGCGACGGGAGTTGAGCCATTAGAGATCCTCGGTAAAGACCGGCGCCGGGCATGGTCCGGGTCCGGTGGCTATGTCGTTTGTTTCAACCTGCACAGTCCAGCTCAGACCGAAGAGTTGGCCGAATATCCCGGAAACCTGGTGCGCGACGTTCGAGAATGAGACCGGCATTGCACTGAGCGATGCGATGGAAGCCGTGCCGCATCCGGAGAGTCCGCAGGGAATAATACAGGAGAACCAACCGAGGTCAAGATCGAGATTCAGCGAAAATCCGTGCAACGTCACACCCCGCTCCACACGTATGCCAATTGAAGCGATCTTTGCATCCCCTTCGGATCCACGAACAAAGACGCCCGGCTGGCGATGTATGCGATACGCTGGGATATCCCACAGGGATAAGGTCCGTATCACCGTCTCCTCAAGCAGCCAGACATACTTCCTCGGTCCCGGGGCATAATCCGACAACAGAAAAATGGGATATCCGACCAATTGTCCCGGACCATGGAATGTGATCGAGCCTCCCCGGCTCACGTATTCGACGGTCGCACCCTTGCGCAACAATTCGATTTCCCCGCCAGGCAGGTGCGCCGGCGAAGTCCGTCGTCCTATGGTATAGACGGGCTCGTGTTGCAGAAGTAGCAGTGCGTCGCGGCGCCGGCCCTCAACGCGATCCTGATGCAGGCGTTGCTGGAGTGTCCAGCCGCGATGGAAGCTTATCGGAAGCAGAAACTGATACAGATCGGCCTGTTGCCTAAGATGAGCGGCCCCACCATTGTGTCGCGTCACGGCGAGGTTCTCGGCTGGCTTGGCTTCGGGAGGTGTATCGTCAATTGTCCATTCTTCCGTTGAAGCGTGAGTTGGACGGCGCTCTGGTCTCCGTTCCGGAGCAGCGCATGCCAAAAATCTCCCATATTGTAAATTTGGTGTTGGTCAACCGCGGTGATCACATCGCCTTCCTGCAGTCCGCCCATACCGGCAGCCTGCGTCGTATCGACCTTAAGGGCCAACACTCCACGGTCACCTTCAAGCCCAAGGCTGGCCATGAGGCTTGGGGAGACGGTAAGAGGAGTAAAGCCCAAGTCAGGCCGATAAATCGAGCCTCTCACAATCATCGACTCGATGTGCGGATAGACGGCGTCCATTGAAATCGCGTAGCTGATAGCTTGAGCAGAGGGGGCGATGGCTACGTTGATACCGACCACACGACCGGACAAATCGACCAAAGGGCCGCCGCTGTTACCGGGATTGATGGCCGCGTCCGTTTGGATCAGATCGTAGAGGGTCTCTCCATCAGGTGTCAGCACGGACCGGTCGAGGGCGCTCACGACGCCAACCGTGACGGTCGATCCTCCCTTCAAGGCGAGAGGATTACCGATTGCCACTACGGACTCACCGATTTCCAATGCAGGCGAGGGGCTGAGCGTTGCGGGAACCAGATCTTGCGCGTTGATCCTGACCAGCGCGAGATCCAGAAGAAAGTCCCGCGCGACGACTCGCCCGGGGGTAAGCCGTCCCGTGGAAAGACCGACGACGATGCTTTTCACACCGGCGACCAAATGATTGTTGGTCAGAATATATCCGGTCTGATCGATGATGACCCCCGATCCTGACCCTGATTGGTTTTGAGACGGAGCGGCGGGCATCCCGCGGGTGAGAATGGTGACGACGGAAGGGCGAACTTTGTTGACGACGGCCGGCACCGAAAGGGACTTGTCGGCTGCGGCTGAAACGATCGGCCCTGGATCTGCAAAGGCAGAAACGGATCCTCCGAAGGAGATCAAGAACGCAAGACAAAGGATTGATCGATTAGGACGAGAAATGAGCGAGAAATTCATGAATCTGGTCCCTCACAGACCGCCCATTCTCCCATAAGTCTTGGCAGGCGGGAAAGCGGCGCCACAAACAAAAAGGGGCGAGGAATGATCCTCGCCCCTGTGATGACCGCGCTGAACCGGAAGATCATTGAATTGCAGCAAACATTTCCTTGATGGCCGGAGTTTTCAATTTCTTGAGCGCCTTGGCCTCGATCTGTCTAATGCGTTCCCTGGTGACCGATAGATTCTGGCCTACCTGCTCCAGCGTGGATGGTTGGTCATGCCCGATGCCGAACCGAAGTCTGATGACCGTCTGCTCACGCGGCGTTAACGTACTCAAAATGCGATCCAGTTGATTCGCCATTTCCGTGCGATGAACATGAGCGTCAGGTGGAACCGCCTGCAAGTCCGGGAGGAGCTCCCCAAACTCGGTCGAGCCGTCACCGACCGGATGTTCCAGAGCCACCGGTTCCTGAAACGCCTGCACGGTTTCATGCAGCCGTTCCGGCCTCATTCTCAACACACTGGCGATCTCTTCCAGCCGCGCCGGACGCCCAAGCTGCTGTCCCAGCCGCCGGGTTACCCGAAGAATGCGATGTGACGCTTCGGTCTGGTGAACGGGTATCCTGATCGTCCTCGCCTGATCCGCGAGCGCCCGAGTGATTCCTTGCCTGATCCACCAGGTTGCATAAGTGCTGAACTTGAACCCTTTGCGGTATTGATAGCGTTCAGCGGCCTTCATCAATCCGATGTTGCCTTCCTGAACCAAATCCAACAGGGTCAGCCCCCGCCTCGTATAATGTTTCGCGACATCTACGACGAGCCGAAGGTTGCATCGCACCAATTCATCCTTTGCCGATTCGAGGATCTTTCTGGCATCGCGAATCGCCGCGAGATGTTCCTTCAATTGCTTGGAGAGGCGACCAGCCGATTTGCCTGTGCCGACCCCGGAAATTAGCACGCCAGACACGCTTGTCTCGACTTTATCGAGCACGCTGGCCGAGAGACCGCTGAGACGACGGATTTCCTGTAACGTGCGCTGGCTCTCCGCAACGACCTCGCTTCGTTTAATCTTCGATAATACTTTGAGCAACTGATGCACGGCGCTCCGAACAAGCCGCGATCCCTGATCGATTCGCTTTGCCAGTTCAGTTTCTTCTTCACGCGTCAACAGGGGTCGTTCGCCGAATGAGCGGAAGTACAAGGATTCCAGGAGAAATGGACCGGAAGCCGCCGCCTGCTTCTTCACTCTGACGGTCTCTTCCAGTTGGACTTCTTCAGATGAATCTTTACCGATCATGTCCAGAAGGTCGCTATCTTCAGGACGGTCTGCATCCATATCCTTCATCATCGATGGTTTCGTTTCCGATTCGTCGACGGGGAACAAGTCGTCCTTCATAGTATCCTCCTCCTCCCACGCCCATTGAAGTCATCCCATTTCGTAGCGTTTGGGTTACTCTGTAAGAGCCGGATTCACCAAAAACGATTCACCGCTCGACGTGGTCATTCAGATCTTTCTCTATGGTGTACTACGCAGCAATTCCTATGCTGGATTGATCATGAGAAAGGGAGAACGCGATCATACTGAAAAGCCGAATTTATTAGAGTTGCTTAATGAAGAGCTCGAAGCGATAGGTGAGGCAATCATGCTGCATCTGTGTAGGTAAAGGATAGACAGTCCTCGTTTGCGCCACGAAGCCATGCCGTCCCCGGACTCCAATTCGATGAACGCGGGAGTGTCAACGTTGTTGAAAACTGGGGAGGCGCACTTCTAAAATGCCCCACCATGTCGAAACTTGCCGACGGCGAACGCGTTCATCTGATCGACAAAAGAGGGCGGCAGTACGCCGTCAACCTCAAGGCCGGTGAGACGTATCAGTTCAGCGGGCATAAAATTCTTCATGACGACCTGATCGGTCGGCCTGATGGATCGGTGGTCACGCTCTCGGGCGGACTCATGATGATGGCGCTGCGCCCCACCTTCGGCGAGTACGTTCTCAAGATGCCGCGAGGGGCTCAGGTCTTGTATCCGAAGGACCTTGCACTCATTCCGATGTGGGCGGACGTCTATCCGGGTGCTCGGGTTTTCGAAGCCGGCACGGGTTCCGGTGCGTTGACCATGGCGCTGCTTCGTGCAACAGGTCCCCGCGGTCTGGTGGTCACCTACGAACTCCGCGAGGATTTCTCCAGGACTGCGGCGATCAACATCGAGCGCTACATGGGGAGACCATCGAATCTGATTACGCTTCGGCGGGACGCCTATGAGGGCATCGGTCTTCTCGAGGATGGGATCCCGTTCGACCGGCTCGTGCTGGATGTGCCGGAACCCTGGCAGGTAGTCCCTCACGCCGCAAGCGTGCTGCGATCGGGAGGCGTGTATCTGAGCTTTGTCCCGACGGTGCCGCAAATTCAAAAGACCGTGGAAGCGCTGGAGCAGACCAACGCATTTGCAATGATCGAAACATTTGAAACGCTCTTGCGCACCTGGTCGATTCATGGACGCAGCGTTCGTCCCGATCACCGTATGGTTGCCCATTCCGGTTTTCTTACCGTCGCCAGGAAAGTCGAACCTGGTTTTTGGGGACCTGTCCGGCATGGGGAAGAGGCAAGGGATGATTCGGAATCAGACGATAACCAGGAGGACATGACGTGAAACAGCGAATGGCCGGCAAGGTCGCGATTGTGACAGGAGGAAACGCCGGCATCGGCGAAGCCGTGGCCAAGCTGTTCGCGCAGGAAGGTGCATCGGT
Source organism: Nitrospira sp. KM1 (assembly GCF_011405515.1). Classification (NCBI taxonomy): domain Bacteria; kingdom Pseudomonadati; phylum Nitrospirota; class Nitrospiria; order Nitrospirales; family Nitrospiraceae; genus Nitrospira; species Nitrospira sp. KM1. The sequence goes on from NZ_AP022671.1 coordinate 2,844,781, forward strand.
GGTGATCACCGGCCGCCGGCAGGGTGAACTGGACCGCGTCGTCGAAGCCATTGCACATGCCAAGGGAAAGGCTATCTCGGTCGCCGGGTCCGTTACCGACGAAGCGCATGCCCGCGAGACGACGCGACGGACGCTGGAGACGTACGGGAGAATCGACGCGCTGGTGAACAATGCCGGCATCGGAGATTTTGGGAAGCGGCTTCATGAAGTGGATGATGCCACCTGGTCTCACGTGCTCGACGTCAACGTGACCGGAGTCTTTCGGATGACCAGAGCCGTGCTGCCGCAGATGCTGAAACAGCGAAGCGGCTCGATCGTCAATGTATCCTCTATTGCCAGCCTGGTCGGAATTCCATTGCTGCCGGCTTATGCCGCCTCGAAAGGCGCCCTGGACGCGTTGACCCGCGCGATGGCGATCGACTATGCAACAGACGGCATCCGATGCAACGTCATCACGCCGGGTCTGACCGAAACGCCGATGGCTGCTCCTTTGATGGCAAATCCGAGCCAGCTGAATCCGATTCTCGACAACTATCCGATCAGGCGTACGGGCAAACCCGAAGAGATCGCGCACATGGTCCTCTATCTGTCATGTGATGAGTCGACCTGGGTCACCGGCAGTACGTTGAGAATCGATGGGGGCATGACCGCACGCTGAAAGCCGACAGTCTGGTATTCGATGCGGGTCGCAGCATAACTGTACTGCTGCTCGAATAGACGATAACGATGGATGCCAACGTCAATACTCAGTTCTGCGGAATCATCGGTAATCCAGTGGAGCATTCGCTTTCACCCGCGATCCACAACGCGGCGTTTCAAAAACTCGGTCTGAACATGGTGTATCTGGCCTGGCGGGTTGAGTCGATCAAAGAGGCTCTTCAGGGTCTTCGGGCATTGGGCAATTTTCGCGGGGCCAGTGTGACGATCCCACACAAGGTCGCCGCCATGCCGTTCCTGGATCACGTCGATCCGACCGCGCGTCATATCGGCGCGATCAACACGATCGTTTCGGACGGTGGGATGCTGACCGGCTACAATACCGATGCAACTGGGGCGTTACATGCGTTGAACCGGCAGGGGATATCGACCAAAAACGAAACGGTGACACTGTTGGGTTCGGGAGGCGCTGCGCGGGCCATCGCGTTTGCGTTGACGATGGGGGCACAGGTCGGCCGCCTGTATCTTCTGGGAATCGAGGAAAAAGAACGGGTGACATTGGCGGACGATGTCAGATCCAAAACGTCCACGAACGTGATCGATGCGTATCTCGACGAGGCGGTGCTCATACGCATCCTGCCCGAGACACGGGTCCTGATTCATTGCACGCCGGTCGGCATGACGCCCAAAGTTGGAAAGACGTGCGTGCCGCCGCAGTTGCTGCACCCAAACCTCACCGTTATGGACATCGTCTATAATCCCCGCGAGACGCAATTGTTAAGAGATGCGCGTCATGCTGGATGCCGGACTGTCGAAGGTTTGGATATGTTCCTCTATCAGGCAGTTGCCCAGTTTGAATTGTGGACGGGCCGCTCCGCTCCGGCCGATGTCATGCGCGCGGTATTGGAGTCGAGATTCACATGAACATCGTGCTCATCGGCTACCGGGGCACCGGCAAGAGTACAGTCGGCCGATTGCTCGCCACACAACTCGGCCGCACGCTCATCTCAACCGACCAGGAAATCGTCAAGCGGACCGGACAATCCATCCCCGACCTGGTAGCGGCGCACGGATGGGAGCACTTCCGAGATGTGGAATCGGAAGTCTGCCAGGAAGTCGGTGTGCGGGAGCATCTTGTGATCGATACAGGCGGCGGCGCGATCCTCAGACCTCAGAACGTCGACGTGCTGAAATCCAAAGGACGGCTGTTCTGGATGACCGCCTCGGTCGACACGATCAGCGCCCGCATCGGCGGCGATACCCAGCGGCCGTCTCTGACGGGAACCCGGTCGTTCGTCGATGAAATTGCCGATGTGCTTCGGGAGCGGACACCTCGCTACCAGGCTGCCGCCGACGTGACTATTTCGACCGATGGCATATCGCCCAGCGACCTCACCGTTACCATTCTCAATCATCTGGGAATGGCGTAGGTCATTAGCCATCGCACGACCTTGACAATTTCTCCTGCAAAGTGCTTGAAATGAACCCTGTGCGCCCGTAGCTCAGTTGGATAGAGCGTCGGGCTTCGAACCCGCAGGTCGCAGGTTCAATTCCTGCCGGGCGCACCAATCTTTCAAGTACTTCCATCCCGCTTCAAAGTTGATAGAAACCCTCAAAGTGTCCGTGTCGAATTCATCACACCTCCTCGGAGCGTAAGAGCAAATAGCTGTGGGCCGAATGCCGTGTGGCTATGTGGTTATAGATGGGGCGGGATCTGCTCGCGAGCTAATAGCGAGCATTGAGGGACCTACTTCCCCCTTCGGCAGTGTGAGCGACACACCCTTCCGTTCCAATTCCTTGAGGTGAGTTTCTAAGACTTCCAGCTTGTACTCCCGCATGGATTTGCGGTGAAGGGATGCTGCGACCTTCAGCTTGTCCGCGGTCACCATTTCAAAGAAAGGCTTAGGACATGCCGATCTCAAGACGGCAACCGTGTATATCCAGACGATGGACAGTGCCACGGCTTCCATGCATGGGCAACATGAAGCCAGACTCTTGAATGTGGCTGAGCCTAGACGGGCTGCGGTGAGGGCACCGTTTCAAGTACCTCTGCAGGCTCTCAGCCATCAGGTCTCCTCGCCACCCGTCAATCCACTCGTTGACGTGTCGCGCGTGCGACCACCTGAACCGGTTGACGTTGTGGCCACACCATCCTCCCCGCACGAGGACCACTGGCAAGAGTGGCCAGGCTGAGCAGAGAGGATCTATGGAGACGAAGGATCAGTGCGCACTCGCTGACTCCACGGTGAAGGAAGCCATGCAGATGCTCGGCATGGCGAAGAGCGTCATGTATCGGGCTCACCAATCGGGTCAGCTGGAACCGGGTTGGGCCTCGCTACAGGATGCGCGTGCGCCGCACATCGGTCATGCGGAAGCTGGCAGAGAGACAGGCTCAAGAGCTGCCTAGTGGCGCGGTCTCGGCATATGGATCTGGAAGGATCGTTCAGAGGGGATAGCTGTCTGCGACAGGAGGCTTGGCTTTCATGAAGAGCTGCCTGACAGCAGGGAAGGGGTTAAGGGCACCAAGCCTGCCAAAGGGCCTGAACACCAGGGCCCATGCGCGCCGGATATCCTCGGTGTTATTCGGGAGAGCTGCGTGCAGCGTCAACGGCGTGTGGATGGTCGCTGATCCAACAGACAGCGGACAAGGGACGGCTTGGGAGATATCCACCTTGTCAGTTGTGATTGCGTACCGATCATGAGCATCTATCTGATAATGAGGAAACAACCCCTTCTGATGGCTGCCAGGGATAAAGTGGAGACAGCCGTTGTATGCAGTGACAGGCTGCAGGGGAATCCAAAAATGTAAGGTGTTCATAGGAAAAAACCGGTTGCGAAAGGCTTGATCCTGATGCCAGCGCGTACCATGCAGCTCATGGGGCCGTTTATAAAGAGCCTGATCAAATGAGGCATAATTGGTCATTCCCCCAAGTTGCTGAGCAATGCGATGACAGGACTGAAAAGCAGTAGTCTCACGAATGGCGGGAGCAATCCTTAGCACATGATCGATGACGCCAAATGGATGACCCAAGGACTTAAACAATGGATCGATAATTCTCTGAAGGTGGACAATGTCGCCAGGAGTCGTGAGATTGGAAACGCTGAGAAAACCGTCACGCTGGAAAGCTTCGATCTCTGCTGCAGTGAGGTGTCGTTGCCCAACATGCGATGGGATGGAGTCAGTTTCTTTCCCTTGCGGGGCTAGTTTCGCAAGGCCTCTTTCAATGGTAGTGACGAGCACATCCCCTGTGGTACAGGGTTTCCACAAGCAAGCATAGGCACCATTCTTTTTCGCGAGTTCCCAGATGTCGCGGTTGGCGACGCGGGTAAGTACAATAACTGGCAATTTGGGAGCACTCGCAGCGGATACCGCATTGGCCAGAATCTGGAAGCCCGACATATCGGGCAGATCGAGCTCGAGCACCAGACAATCGATGCGCTCGCGCCGCAGAATCTCACATCCGATGTTCCCGGAGTAGGCTTCGAGAATCTGGTCGTCAGGAAAGATTCGCTTTAGACGATGAACGAAGTATTTGTGGTCGTCGGTGTCCCCGTCGATAAACAATATGTTTATCCCCATGGTGCACCTCCACCGGAACATCAGTATCGACCATATGAGGGCCTGCTGCAACCAATTTGCGTATGACGCTAAAGTAGGGGGAAAAAGACTTTCTTCAGAATTATGGCCCGTTCTTCTGAGCCCAGGCATTCAGGAATGGCGATTTTAGCTATTTATTCCACCGGCACACTCTTGCACGGTATGGCAGTCTTCGAGGATGGGTTGTATCTCTCGTTCGTTGGCGGCAATCATCAACAGATGAATTCCATAAACCGTCGCAGTGATGAGAAGGACCAGAAGGGCCCCGCACATTCCTATTCTGACGAGGGACAGCCGCAGGACCATGACATCGGGTTGGTCCGATGCCGTCCTGAACGCGGCCCGGCGGTTCACCCATGACCAGAGTGCCATGGTGGATGCCCCCCTCTACTAATTAAGGACGCACGACATGACTCGGTTCCCCACTAGGGGGCATCTCCCGCAACCGTGAGGAGAAGGGATCAACCGCCTAACCGATTGGATTATTGAGAATGTATTCACGATCCTCTCCGCTCCTCCGCAGCCGCGAAAACTCGGTACCATGAGCCTGTGAGGCGGCCCGTCAAACAGAATACTTAAGTTTGTGGGTTGGAGGACCGACGAAGAAGTAGAAACTTCCTAGAACTACCTGGAGGTCTAATACGGTTGTATCCTTTGTCGTGAGCCTTTCTCAGGGAGGAGCTGAACATGTGGAACCGTACGAGTAGTGTTAATGATCTAAAGGGAAAGGCTGAAGCGATCGACAAGGTCCAGGCAATCATCGAGTTCAACCTTGATGGCACCATACTGACCGCCAATGCCAACTTCTTACAAACCTTGGGCTATACCCTTAACGAGGTGAAAGGGCGACATCATCGCATGTTCTGCGATCCCACTTATGTCAGCAGTCACGAATACGTCGCGTTCTGGGAGAAGCTGAATCGAGGGGAGTTCGACACAGGCGTGTATCGTCGCCTTGGCAAGGGTGGTAAGGAAGTGTGGATCCAAGCGTCATATAACCCGATCAAAGGCGCGCGTGGGAAGGTCTATAAGGTCGTCAAATTTGCGACGGACATTACGGCTCAGAAAAGGGCGCAAGTTGAGTTGGAGTCCTGCATGGCCGAAGCGCAACACTCACTCGCGGCCTTGGCACAAGGCGATCTCACGCTACCCATGCAAGGGACCTATCAAGGTGATCTGCAGAAACTCCAAGTGAGCGTCAATACGGCGCTGACCAATCTCAGCCACACAATGGTGGCAGTGAAAGTCGCCGTTGATGTCGTGGCTGCGGGATCCGAACAGATCACCAAAGGCAACGAACATCTCTCGCAGCGGACCACGGAGCAAGCATCGGCGCTGGAACAAACGTCGGCTTCTATTGAGGAGATGACCTCGACAGTCAGACGCAATGCCGATAATTCCAAACAGGCCAGTCAACTGGCAGTCGCCTCTCAGAATGTTGCCAACCAAGGTGGCGCGATCACAAAGAAAGCCGTCGCAGCCATGGGCGAAATCAATGAAAGCAGTAAGAAAATCGCTGATATTATTACGGTCATCGATGAAATCGCCTTCCAAACCAACTTGTTGGCGCTCAATGCAGCTGTAGAGGCGGCTCGAGCGGGAGAACATGGAAGGGGATTCGCGGTAGTGGCTTCTGAGGTCAGGAATCTCGCGCAACGGTCCGCGACGGCCGCGAAGGAAATCAAAGGTCTCATCAATGAATCGATCCAGCGAGTGGCAGACGGTACCCAGCTGGTCAATCAATCAGGGACGACTCTGGATGAGGTCATGAGCTCGGTCAAGCGTGTCACGGATATCATTGAAGAGATCACCGCGGCCTCACAGCAACAGGCGACGGGCATCGATCAGGTCAACAAAGCCATCGCGCAGATCGATGAGACCACGCAACAGAATGCTGCGCTGGTTGAAGAGACGACCGCGGCGAGCCAATCCATGAAAGACCAGGCTCAGGAGTTGACCCGTCAAGTCGAACAATTCAAAGTCCATCAGGTGAAATCGAATCACGCCACCCGCTTGGCGGGTAACTGGGACCAGCCTGAGGTACTGAGGAAGGCAGTCGCCTAACCACTTCATCATTCCCCCCACGTCCATCTCCCATGCGCCAGCTCTTGCTGGAAGTCGTTCAAGACAGCCGAAGATCCTATGTGCAATGCGGGTAGACGATTGATCTGATTGTCCTGAGCGCCGATTGTCTCGAAACCCCAGTCTTGCAAATAGATTTGGACAGGGGTGCCGTGGCCCAGGTTTTTGCGAAACGGCCCCATTACAAGGTGACGGTGTCACGTCCCTTCTTCTCACCGCGAAATCTTATGCTCACGTACCGAGGATCCGGACTGAAAAAGGTTCTGCATTATGAAGGGCTCGGCGAGGCTTGTACCTGCACGGGTTCAGAGATCCGGCCTAACCGCTGCACCGTGTGCTGTGCCTTCCATCCCACAGAAGGGTATCAGTCTTTGGACGTGCTCGAAAATACGCTTCTGAAACCATGGTGCGCAAATAATGGTGAACGAACGGAAGTAGGAGGGAACCGACCTGGCAGTACCATCTTAGCTTATCCAGAATGCATCCACGTTTCTTTATGGAGACGAGGAAGCGTCAAGGCTTCATCAAAACCGCCCCTGCCCCAAATGCGAGAGCTTTAAAAGGTCGATCGACAGGTCTTCATTTCGTTCAGATCGCATCCAATTGGTGGGACCGTCGTTACCAAGCATAAGACGGACTCTGCAAACTGGATCTGTCAAGATTGCGGTCAAAAGTCGAGCGAAGACGATCGGTAGCACACAACATAAAAACCGGCCGGCCGCAACGAATCATAGGTCCAGGTGGGGCTGCCAAACCAACCGAGCGGTGATGAGTCGGACGAAGAGAGCACTTTTGCGCCGTCTCGTGTCACCTGCGGTTCCGACTGGCAAGGGACCGATGTTACACCGGCTGCCTCGGGGTATGCGGAATGGGCGGCGGCCACCCTGAGGTGCCGCTATTCATGGCGGTAAGGGACAGGGTTGAAATCATGAGAGAGGCTACATGGCATTAATGGTCAATTGTGTAGGGGCGGATGAGCTTGTCTGCTGCACGGGGGAGCTGGAATCTCGCACGGTAAAGGTATGAGTGGTCGTCCCGTTGCTTCCGGAGAGTGGAATGCCGCTGATCACACCCGAAGAAGGATTGAGAGTGAGACCGTTAGGAAGTGCAGGATTAACGGACCATGTATAGGGGCCAGTTCCACCGGTCGCCGCCAGTTGGATATTGGGATACGCCCGATTGACAGTACCGGCGGGCAGTGCAAACGGATTAATAACAGGCGCAGAGACGGCGCCTTCTATGAGCAGTTGCAGATTTTTTGTGACGCTTTGGGGAGTGGGAAGCGTCTGATCGGTTACCGTTACGACTAGGGTCTGATCGCTTGCCGTGCTCGGCGTCCCGCTGATGAGGCCTGATGATGTATTGAGGGACAATCCGCTGGGCAACGGGGGTGAACTGTTGGACAGCCCCCATGTGTACCCCCCCGTCCCGCCGATCGCGACGAGCTGGGCACTATAGTTTTGGCCAGCAGTGCCCCGCGGCAAAGAATCCGTGCTGATTTGTAGGGACACCGCACTGATTGATAGCTGGAGCCCTCTTTCAATAGTCAGCGATGTCGCATCGGTCAACGTAAAGGTGTGTGTCTCGCTGCTGACGACCGTAGGCGTCCCGACAATGGCACCCGTTGAAGGAGATAGAGTGAGCCCGTTCGGCAGTGGAGCAGAGCCCGGTTTCAAACCCCATGTGTACGGTGTCGTTCCTCCGTTTCCTCCTAGCGCCGTCGCATATGGTTGGTTGATGGTTCCAGGCGGGAGTGAAGAGGTCACAATCGTTAAGCTTGAAGGTGCCGTCCGGGTGGAAATGGCCAGGGATTTGGTAATGGCTTGCGAGCCGCCTTCCGTGGAATCCTGGACTCGAATGACGAGATCGACCGGTCCTCCGATCCCCGTGGGTGTTCCGCTGATAATTCCGTTAGAGTTCAAGGTAAGGCCAGCGGGAGCCTGAGGGGAATCTGACGCAAGACTCCATGTGTAACCGGGTGTACCCCCGGAAACCGCGAGGGCAACGTTGTATGGAACATTCACAGTCCCGTCCGGAAGCGGTGAGACGGTCAAGATGGTCAGGGGACCGGGCTGAGCCGGCTGGGCCGGGGGCGTGCCAGTGGAGACGTCATTACACCCGGAGATCCCAAGACAAGTTGCATATAGAAGGGGGCTTATGGCGATCATCTTGGTGATTGACCGAAGACTTCCCATGAAATTCTTTTCCATTCTTAGATTCCGGCGCTCTGTTCCCTCCAAGAGTCTCAAACCTGGAGCTGGAACATGAGGAGTACACGCCGTGCACGATCCGCCTTGATCGAGAGAATGCTTCCGCTGTGTGACTGCCAGTGGACTGCTCAATGCCATAATCCGCTCATTGTGCGTGTCATCCAAATGCGTGGTCTTCGAGATCGACGTCATTCCCATCCATGTGTAGAGCACGAATTGGAGTGTCCCTAAACACAGTCGGAGCTTAGGGGCACACACTTGCCTTAAGCAAGTGGATGTATCCGGATATGAAATTGTGTGCTTCTACGTCTTGCGCTAGATCGGAGATGAAACGATAATCGCTGCCAAGACAAACGGGCGTATTGCGTAGTCGCTTCCAATGCCTCGGCGAGCGGTGAAAGCACGCTGCGAGGGGCAGCGCGTACACCTGTGCGGAATAGGCATACGGCAGGCGAGGTCTGAGTTTGCCAGCATCGCTTTTTCGCCTTGAGAGGTGTACAAAGGCCTCTCTAGACTACTCGCGACCGGAGGAGCCGATGTACGATTTTGACGCTCTGCTCTCATCATTCGAAGAGCCAGACTCGTCCAGTCGGGAAGACCTGTGCGACGTGTTCCTGGATCTGTGCCAGCAGAATGCACGTGTGAACGTCACGGAACGGGAAGAGCCTCCACTTTCAGTAGAACTTCGCAGGAGGCTGATTCAAGACATTGTCAAGTTGCTCGAGACCAATCAAGTCACGACCAATCAATCCCTTCAGCTCCTCGATGAGGTGCGCACCGTGATTCAGCCAAAGACTGCGCAGGCCGCCAGAGAGTTGGGGCAGCTCATGCGGGCCGCGCTAGACCTGAGAACGTCTGAATCGGCTCCATCCCCTCCGTATGGGACACATCGATCCCGGTTCGATGGGACTGACCAAGGAGAGCTACGCCCCTCCAGTTCTTGACAGTTTTGAAGAAAGAGGCGCGTTGTTGATCCGGTGGTATGGCTGCCTTACAGCATCACCGCTTCGCTGGTCCTAAGCCTCTAACTCAAAGAGCAATTGATCATCCTTCGAGAGTTTTGATATTGGATCTGGTGAATAGTTGTAATTCGGATCCACCCATCGAATAAGCATACATGGAGTATCTGGGTTTTCTGCTGTCACGAGAACAGTGGCAATAGCGCCCTCTTTCCACGGCCAATAGTCTTGGAGAAGTCGGATTCGCGATCCGACTTTGAGAGCGTCAGGCAGCATATCTGGATGGTACGGAACCGTGACGGCTTGGGCAATGACCAATCATCGCGGTCCCGGCATTCGCAGCGGCTGCTGACATTGACGTCGGGTCTGCTTCAGCTTGGAACATCAATTGTCGGGACATCCATTTGGCGCACGCCCCTCGCAATCGGCTTGCCGGTCCCACTCGATGTCGCCTATACTCTTTTGAACAACGAACCTCCCTTTGTGAGGCCATACGCATGAAATCTATCGGCGTAGTTCTTGTTTCCTTCAGCCTCGCCGCTTGTATTGCGGCGCCTCAGACGGAATTTATGGGATCAAACGGCAAAATGATCTATCCCCTCACCTGTCAGACATTGGATGGGTGCGAAGGAGAAGCACGCAAAGTCTGTCCAGGCGGATACGATACCGTACCCGTCGCTTCTGGGGCGGAAAACACTTCGACCATGGGCGGCATTAGTCCTACGCCTGTGCAAAGACTCTCGGTGACGTGTAAATAACCCGAACGTGCGAGGGAGTTGCAGACCAAGTATCTGGGATATGTGCAAGGCGAGGGGCAGAGGTTACATTATGCCGATTCGGCTGCCCACACATGGCAGGGGTGTTTAGCAGAAGTTAGAAGTGTCTTTCTCCGTATTGTGTTCTCAGGTTCTATCCTCCTCCTCAACGAGTTCTCTAGAGTGCAATTCGCCATAGCGCCATCATCTGCCGGCTACACCCGTCTCTTTAGTAACTGGTCCGATTGCCTCCTTAATTGCTCTTGATTCTGCAGCGGTTTGGTCGAACCCTACCCCAACGTTTCCCGTTTCGGTGATGCTGATGCTTATCGAGAGAGGATGTGGCTGAGAGGGGTAGGGTATGAGATCAGAGCTTGGACAGTGGTATTTCTCTCGGGGCGTATCCCTTTCAGGTTGGCAGGTGTATGCCTTCCCAAACCACAGTTGATCCGGTTTGTTGCTGACCTTGATCAGATCTCCGAGTTCGACGCCGTGTACGGTGAACACTCCTCCGCCTGTTTCGGTGAGGCCGAGCATTCCCGAAGTGTGTTGTTCAAGACTCTTGATTGCCACGGCTACGGACACATCGATTGACGGCTTGCTCACCGTCGCTTCATTGTCAGGCGGCTTGGGGGGAGTTTCCACGGTTACCGCCACAGACTTCGCGAGTCTGATATAGGCAGGCTGAATCTGGAATGCGTTCTCGGTCAGATGATTAAATCGAATGAGGGCCACGAACTCCGAAGCCCTGTACTTTGGCCCTCTGACCACCAGGGCGCAGCGGTAATCCTGTAATCTGCTGTCTGCAAGAATAGCCCGAGCGGAATAGGAAGCTTGCCCGGACCTTCTTAGCTGCTCTTGCGCGGGAAGCTCCGCCTCAGGGTATTCGAACGATTCTTGCCCTCCGGCATTCACCATGGGTGTGGATACAGGCTGAAGTCCATCTCGATCCGTTAAACAGGACGAGGTCAGGACCGTTTCAAAGTTACGGTCCTTCATCAATTGGGTCATCACCAGATCATTGGCTCGTGCATGGGTGATGTCGGTCTCGGGAATCATCACGAGAGAAACGACGCCTTTCTTTGCGCCGCTCAGTTCCGATTTATCAAAATGAGAACAGGCTACCGGCATGAGGAGAAACGCAAGCATCAACAGCGCTGGATTCATCCTCACAGGCCGTGAGGACGACCCGGTTGGCTGCTGTCTGTGGTTACTGATGTCGATGCGGCAGCGGAACCTTTCGGGGGAAGAGAGAAAGCCGGACATGGCAGCACCGCCTTTCTCACAAGCAGTCGGCGGTCGGCCCCCTTTTACGATGGCCGTCGGCAGGTTGTGTATATATATTGTGCGTCTCGGACAGTTATTGTTCAAGAGGGCGGCGCATCGAGATTTTGACCATGATCAGGCGGTCATTGCACTACCATCTTCTTCGTCGGCTTCCCGAATGCCCGCATTGAAATCTCAGCTCTTGTCCAAATCCTCAATACCATCGGTCGTGACGAGGATGCGCTTCGATCGACGTGTGGAGTGAGCGACGTTCCATTGCTCGAGCTGCTGGATCAGGCCGGATGAGGTAGTTTGCACCAAGAAGTCCGTCGTGCACTTGACGACATAGTTCTCCGCTGTGGCTTTATTCTCGATTGTGAAGACCTGTGTTCCTGTCCGCGCTTCGAACTGCGCAGTGATTTCGAAAAACGGGAACTGCACGCCCAAATAGGCGCGGACGGTATCGATGCCGGTGGGAACGCCTACATTATCGTTCATGGAAACCTCATAAGAAAATTATTCACCTGCGTCTTGATCCTGGGTGTGAAGCCGACGACTGGACTCAAGTTTCTAAGCGAACGATAAGAGCAATAAGAAGCAGAAAGAGCAGCAAGAAGCAGGCCGCCGGGCCTTAACATCAAGCCTCGATCGATGATGCAAATTAGTCTCTGGAAAATCAGAGAGATGACGATTCGCCGTTCTTAGACACAGCAATCAACGCATTTCGCCAAGAACAGTTTGTCTTCGGATGTCTTGATCGAGCGCAAGGACGAGAGACAAGATGTCACATCATGCTACGCGTGCGTCATCGGAGCGCATGTTGGAAGCCGTGACGGCTCTATCTTGAAAGGGTGCCTGAAAACCCGGCTAATGGTCAAGAGCCACAGCCAAGTCTAGCAGTTGGAAAGGATTGAGGGAGTCATCTGGGCCGAGAGAGCGGGAAGCGGAGCATCATTGCTCGGCGCCTCTGCTGAGTGGCTCAAATCCCAGCATCACGTACTCAATCATTCTTCGAGCGATTTCTCGTTCTCCCATAATGACTCGTTGGGCGCCGTGCTTCGTGAGATATTCGACTTCGGCGTCGGAGTGCGCGCGTGCCACAATCGATAGCGATGGATTCAGTGATCGGGCTCGCTCGATTGCGTGTCCGGCTTCAAACACATTGGGGATGGCACTGATCAGGAGGCCGGCATCAGAAAGGCCGGCTGTCTCCAACACCCCTGCCTCACTCGCTTGGCCGAGAATCGCCGGCATTCCGTCAGTATTAAGGCGAGCGACGATGGAGGCATCGGTTTCGATGACGACCACGGATCGATTTGCTCCTCGTAGAGCAGCGCTCACGATCTGACCGACACGCCCATGCCCGATCAGGACGACGTGGCCTTTCTCGATGCCGTCTCGTTCCAGTTCAGAGGCAGATGTGGAAACCTGGGGTTGAAGGCGAGACAGCAGGGCAAACAGGAAGGGGTTCATCATGATGGACAAAATTGCGCCTGCCAAAATCACATCTCGTCCTTGGGACGACAGCACGCCGAGCGTCACGCCGAGTTGCGCGAGCATAAAGGCAAACTCTCCAATCTGAGCCAGGCTGGCAGAAATCGTCAGCGCAATCCGTTTGGAATAGCCAAACATCAGCACGATTAACCATGAGGCCGACGACTTGCCGAGGACGATAATGAGGAGCGTGGCCGCCACTGCCCAGGGATGGGTGATGAGGATTCGCGGATCAAAGAGAATCCCGACGGATACGAAGAATAACACCGCAAACGCATCTCGGAGCGGAAGGGTGTCGGCCGCCGCCCGGTGACTGAGTTCGGATTCGTTGAGGATAAGGCCAGCAAAAAATGCGCCAAGTGCGAAGGATACGTTGAACAGCGCTGCGGAGCCGAACGCAAGACCGAGGGCGATGCTGAGAATGGCCAGCGTGAACAATTCGCGTGAACCAGTCTGCGCGACGCGATGCAGCGCCCAAGGGATGAATCGTTTGCCGATGACGATCATCAGCGCGACAAATACGCCCATCTTGACGAGCGTGGTCGCAACCGCAGCGGCGAGTGATGCCAATGACGGAGATCCTCCGCCCGTGGCGTTGAGTGCGCCTGCCAGAGCCGGCACGATGAGCAACAAGACGACCATGGCGATGTCTTCGACGACGAGCCATCCCACCGCAATGCGCCCTTCTTGGGAGTTCACCAAATGTCTGTCTTCGAGTGCGCGCAGGAGCACGACTGTACTGGCAGTGGACAGTGCAAGTCCGAACATGACCGCCGCCCCGTGAGTCCACCCCAATCCGTAATGGGCGAGCGCCCAACCCAGAATGGTGGCGCTGAGAATTTGGACCACAGCTCCTGGCACCGCAATTTTCCTTACGCCCCAGAGGTCCTTGATGGAAATATGCAGGCCGACGCCGAACATCAGAAGAATCACGCCGACGTCAGCGAGTTCTTGGGCCAATCCGGAATCCGCGACAAAACCGGGTGTGAAGGGTCCGATCACGATGCCCGCAAGCAAAAAACCGACAAGCGGGGCAATGCCCATACGTTTGGCGGCCATTCCGAAGACAAAGGCCGTGACAAACGCTCCGACGAGCATGGGAATGAGATGGTGAGTTTCCATAGGTACAGATTGGCCGAAGCCGTCCATCCATTTGTTATGAATCGAGTGCCGCCTATCTATAACCTGCTGCTGGTCTTGAGGCAACTGAAGACAGGAAAGGTCTTTAGCATACTCAGTACGCAGAGGTCACTCAGGACGGAAGATGCGGGGTTTCATCGTCGGGCAGAGATGTCGCCCGGTATGCAAGATCATCCGTCAGGCGTTGACGGTTTCCGCCTGATGAGGGTTCACGATCACGCGGCCGCTGAACCAGAGAGTCGCCACACCCAAAACGAACAGCACCAAGCCAATTCCGCCCACACTGATGTATTCGTCGAATTGTTCTGTCAGCCAGCCGAAGAACGTCATGCCAGCCATCGACGTCGCTGTTGCGATTGCCGTGTAGATGGCCATGACGCGCCCCACCATCTCGGCCGGGGCAATTTCTTGAATCAAACCCCACGCGATCGGTGTCCACGTTCCGAAGCCAATCCCGATGATGCCCATAAGCAGCATCGCAACTGGCAGATCTCGGGACCAGAGTAGTCCCCAGAGTGCTGCGGTGGCGATCATGCTCGAAATTGCCACTGCCCGGACACGCATGCGGATGCGCCATTTTGTCAAAAAGACGAGCCACAATGAGGCCACAAGCAGACCGATTCCAAGACAGGACCAGATATAGCCAATCTCGATCGGTCCTACGCCGAGCATCTTTTTGCCGAATACCGGGAACAGTGTGGTGAACGCGCCTGTTCCAAAGGTGTACAGCGAGGCCAACAGAATGAGTATCAAGATAGTCCGCTGCGTGAAGAGGGAGTAGCGGAGCCCTTCCGTCATGTCGCCCAGCAAGGCGGTCGCCCAGTGCATTCGCGTACGAGCGCCGCGTGACGTATCAGGAAACCGGATTGGTATCAGACAGAGCGCCGAGGCGAGATAGGTCACCGCATTGATGCAGAGCACGTCCTGCGATCCCGAAAAAGCGATGCCTGCGCCGCTTAACGCAGGTCCGATGATGATGCCGATGCTTGTGGTGCTTTGAAGCAATGCATTGGCCGCGGTGAAGCGTGGACGATCGACGAGAAACGGAACCGAGGAGGACAAGGCCGGCACGAACATCGCTGTGGCAATCCCGTACAGAAAGACGAGCAAGTACAGCATCTCGACAGTGAAGAATTCGACCGACAATGCACAGGGGATGACGCCGATCAACAGCGCGCGCGCCACGTCGCTGCCGATCAGGATGGCTTTCTTCGGAAGGCGATCGACGGTGACGCCGATCAAGGGGCCCAGCACGATGGGCGGGAGAGTCTGAAGTAATCCGATGATGCTGGTCTTCAATGCCGAACCGGTGACCGAATACACAAACCACAACAGTGCGAGCCGGCTCACGCCATCCGCGACCTGCGAGAGGATCTGACTCCACCAAATCAGAGCAAAATCCCGTGAGAGGAGCCATTTGCGTGTACCGGCGCCAGGAGACGTGCTGGTGTCCAGTGTGGAAGTCAGAGGTATTCCGGGGTGAGGCTAGCCAAGTGCAAAGTCTGCGCGCTGATCCGGTATGCATGCCGGGAATGCTGTTTCTTCGGTGGATAACGACCTTGTGTCATGGTCAGGCTGCTGCCGCGTGCGTCCGTACGGTTGGAGTGCCAAGAGATTGTCGCGGGAAACGGGCTGCCACGCAAGCCGTTAACAGGAGGACCAAGCCGAGCCCAATAAGGCTCGCGGCAGGCCCGATCGCATCTGCTATCCAGCCGAAGCTCGACATCCCTACCATCGCTGCCGCCATGGAACCGGTGCTGAAGGTTGTAAAGACTCGGCCCATCAGATGCTCAGGGGTAATTTCCTGTAGTAATGCCCATACGACCGGATTTAGAACTGCGGCACCGGCTCCAACCATGATTACGAAGCCGCCTGCGATCAGCGGTGATTCTAGCAGGCTTAGGCTGCAAACGGCCATTCCGCCCACCGTCGTGCCGCCGACGAGAATCTGCATCCGGCTCCGCACATCGTTATTTCTACGCATGGCCAACCATGAGGATGCGCCAAGCATGCCTACTCCCAGCGCAGACCAGAGCCATCCAAGCTGAACCGGGCCGACGTGCAGGGACTCTTTCGCATAGACCGGCAGAACAAACACGAATGCGCTCGCCCCGAGATTGTAAAGAGCGGAAATAATGACCAGGACGAAGACGGTCGAATGGTCGCGGAAGACGAATCGGAAACCGATAGCGAGATCGTTCAAAATGGAAGACGTCGAGGCGGCTTCCCGCGCCCCGACCTTCTCGTCGCTCCGGATTGGTATGAGGCAGAGAGCAGAGATAAAGAACGTGACCGCGTTTACATAGAGTACATGCTGGGCCCCTATCAGCGCGATTAAGATACCGCTGACGGCGGGTCCGAGCAATGTCCCGATGTTATTCGTGCTTTGTATCAATGCATTCGCGGATACGAGTTCACGGCGCCGCACCAAGAGAGGGACCGCAGAACTCAGTGCGGGGCCGAACACCGTGGACACCATGGACGTTAAGAAGATCAGCACGAACAAACCCTCTAGGCTGAGCAAGTCCAGTCCATACAGTGCCGGTATCAGCAGTGTGAGCACGGTTCGGATCAAATCCACCCATACCATCACGATTTTCTTGGGAAGGCGGTCCAAGTACACACCGATGACGGGGCCAAAGACCAACGGCGGGATCGTCTGAAGCAAGCCGACCACAGCGAGCATGAGCGCTGATCCGGTCAGCTCATAGACAAACCACAATAGTGCAACCTTATTAAGACCCTCTCCAACCTGAGACGTGACTTGTCCCCACCAGAGCAAACCAAAATCGCGAGTCCTGATCAACCTCCATCCTCTGCCATCCGATTCAGTTGATTGAACGTCCGTTGATTCGGGATTTTGTTTCGATTCATGGGTGTTCATTCAGCCACCGTCTCAATTCTTATTAGGGGTAATGTAAATCCTATGATCTCCCTTTAAGCAATTGATAGACCAGACGGGCTCTCGCACCGAGATAACCAAACCCATGAATTTATAAGGATCATCAAGAGGCAAGCGTTTGAAGGGGTCTTTCGAAAATATTTCCGGGAGACAATTGAGCCACAGTCTGAGACAAGCTGTCCTGGTCGCGACTGCTCAAACTGACGGAAGGCGGTTCTGGGGTGAGGTGTTATGAACGAGCGTCTCGTGCAGTCGACCATCGTGTCGCCTTATAGATGAGAAAGAGATTAACCCATAAAGAAAGATCCTATTTCGGTTCTGATATGCCGGCATGAAATTGAGAGTGGCCGATTATTTGAATCAAGTGCGTTGACGTTTTGGTCTCCGAGTATTTAAACCGCCCAACTCCGGATTGTGCCAACCTCTCTCCGGCTCGACGCCCTGATCTCTACCAACTGGGCCCCAACTGCCTCGCTTATAAGGAAGGACTTTGGAGTGGCGCTTCAATACGGGATCAACGACGGCCCATGCGGCCTCGACTGCATCCTGGCGGGTGAAGAGCGCGTTATCGCCCAATAAGGCATCCCCTAAGAGGCGTTCATATGGCCCTTCTTCTCCCGGGTGTTCATCCAACAGATACAGTTCCTGCTGATCCCCGACAAACTCATGCCCCGGCCGTTTCGTGCGCGCCGCCAGCGCGACGGCGGTCCTCGGCGAAAGCCGAAAGCGGAGATAGTTGGTCCGCTCCGCAGACAGCGTAGAATCCGAGAAGAGTTTTTGAGGCGGATCTTTCAACTCCACGAGTACTTCGGCGGCCGTTTCTGCCAAACATTTTCCTGAACGGAGGTACCAGGGCACGCCGTCCCATCTCCAAGAATCGATAAATAGGCGAACCGCACAATAGGTTTCCACGTTCGATCCTTTAGCCACTCCTGGCTCGAGGCGATACCCCGCATATTGACCTCGCACGACGTCCCTGGGCTTCAGGGAACGCATGGCCTGGAATACCTTGGCCTTCTCACTGTGGATCGCGGCATAGCCCTGATAGGCAGGAGGCTCCATGGCCAGCAATGCCACAACTTGCAACAGATGATTCTGAATCACGTCCCGAAGACAGCCGGCACTTTCGTAGAATGCACCGCGGGTTTTTACACCGAACGCCTCGCTCAACGTGAGCT
Source organism: Nitrospira sp. KM1 (assembly GCF_011405515.1). Lineage (NCBI taxonomy): Bacteria > Pseudomonadati > Nitrospirota > Nitrospiria > Nitrospirales > Nitrospiraceae > Nitrospira > Nitrospira sp. KM1. The sequence goes on from NZ_AP022671.1 coordinate 2,863,022, forward strand.
GTACCCCGGCGATGTAGTTGCGATTCCAGATCGGCTCAAGGAAGGAGTTGGCAAAGCGAAAATAGAGAATGTTCATGATCGCTTCCTTCCCGAGGTAGTGATCAATGCGAAAAATCGAACTCTCCGGGAAGACGGATTGGGCGGTACGGTTGAGCGCTTGCGCTGAGGCAAGATCCCGCCCGAATGGTTTTTCTACGATCAGACGTGCCTCGTTTGCGAGACCTGCCGCTCCCAATCCCTGAATGACCGTCGCAAACAAGGTGGGGGGAATGGCGAGATAATGCGCGGGACGCGAGGCCGATCTGAGTTCCCGTTTGATGGCCGCGAAGGTGGTTTCATCACGATAGTCACCTTTCACATAGCGCAGCAGCGAAAGGAGACGACGGAAAGCCTGGTGATCCGTTACGCCTCCCGCAGCATCGATACTGTGCCGCACATGCTTTGTTAACCGATCTACATTCCATTCGGACGAGGCTACGCCAATAATCGGAATATCAAGATGGCCGCGGATGACCATGGCATAGAGAGAGGGGAAAATCATTTTATGGACCAAATCTCCGCTCACTCCAAACAGAACTAACGCGTCTGATGGCATCACGCGGTCGGTGTTCACTCCCATAGCGACAACCTCCAATTTTCCTGTGCGATGGATTACTATGGCGGTCTACAGACCCGCTCCGTCCTGACTTCTCGGCATTCTAGACTAAGCCAGGCGAGGCTCAAAGATGTCGATCGACCTACTCGATGCGTCACCTTGATCCAGCCGGGTTCCAGGGGCTGGAATAGCATACCGAGCGCATGCATTCTAGAGCGATGAAGTTGGACGTGGACCGATTGACGCAGCGGGCAAAGAAAGCTCTGTCCAAGGCGGGATTGCTCGACAATCCCCGCAAAGTATACGAACTCGTCAGTTCAGGAGAAATTTGCTATCTGTCAAACGTGGGAGCGAAAACCTATATGGAACTCTGCCGGTATTTTGGAATTCGCAATGATTCTAAACATCCGGTTCGACAATTCAAGCCGCTCAATCCGGTCTACCTCAATCAATGTATCAATTATCTCCAGGGTCATGGCTACAGAGTCATCAAACCCAATCGTCGTCGCAAGAAGGGAACGACCCCGTAATCGCCATGATGTTTGTTGGAATGGCAGGAGCATCTCTCGAGATAGACGGTACTCATATTTTCTAAACTGTAGCCGGTGTTCCGTATCCGTCTGGCGCCTCATGGAAAGAGAGTCAACCTCAAAGATTCCGGGTCGATGGGGCCGAGGTCATACGCGTAGCCACACTATTCGCTCAAGTTATCCCAGTCACAATAACGCTGGAAAATGAATACTGATCAGTGGGGAATAGACGGGAAGTATGTGGATGCGGGGGGAGAGATACGCACGGTTTCGAGCCAGGCCATCGATAGAATCAGGCAGACGATGGGGAAGCCGCCCGATCCTGAAGCATTCTTTTACGATGCGCCGGTACGGGTTGTCCGGCAGGGGATGCGTATCACGCTTCCCGAGCCGGCGGACTTGCGATTGGAAGACGGCTCTGTCGTCGTTGTAACCGATCATCTCCCCGATACGGTTCCCATCGGCTATCACGATCTCATCGCCGCATCCGGACATCATTCTCCTGTTCGCTTGATCGTCACTCCAGGCCGGTGCCATTTACCGGTGGGTCTACGAACGTGGGGTTGGAATGCTCAGGTGTATGCGGCGCGAAGCCGCACGAGCTGGGGAATTGGCGACCTGGCCGATTTGCGCCGTTTGGCTCGATGGTCGCAAGATCTCGGGGCAGGAATGGTACTCGTCAACCCTTTGGATGCTCCACTGCCGGTCGTCCCTCAGGAGGCCAGTCCCTATTCACCCTCTAGTCGCCGTTTCCTCAACCCTATGTATCTGCGGGTCGAAGACATGCCAGGCGCCGCATTCCTGGGGAAAGATCTTCAGCGCCTGGTGACTGCCGGACATGCGCTCAATCAAGATCGGCACATCGACCGTGACCAGGTCTTCAAGCTCAAGCAGCAGGCTTTTCAATTGCTCTGGTCGCGATTCACCGGAAACCCAGAATTTGATGCGTTTCGTGCGGAGGGGGGAAGGACTTTGAACGAGTTCGCGGTATTCTGCGTGTTGACCGAGAACCATGGCACCAATTGGCGGCGATGGCCGGCTGCGTTCAGAAATCCTGCATCCGAGGAGGTTCTGCGTTTTGCGAAGACGCATCAGGACCGTGTGCGCTTCCATGAATGGCTCCAGTGGCAACTGCATGATCAATTGTTGGCCGCCAGCCGGTATATTCCTCTGATGCATGATCTTCCGATCGGATTTTCATCCGATGGGGCGGATGCGTGGGTTTGGCAGGATCTCATTGCCCAAGGCATGACGGTCGGCGCACCGCCGGATCTCTACAACACAGAGGGTCAGGATTGGGGCCTGCCCCCTTTTGTGCCCCACAAACTGCGGAAGGCGGCGTACAAGCCTTTTATCCAGACGATCCGTAGCGCGCTCCGGTTTGGAGGAGGTCTCCGAATCGATCATGTCATGGGGTTGTTCCGACTTTGGTGGGTGCCGGATTCCGCCAAAGCCAGCGAGGGTGCCTACGTGCGCTATCCGGTGGATGAGCTATTGGCGATCTTGGAGGTCGAGAGTGAACGCGCGAAAGCCGTGATCGTCGGTGAAGACCTCGGAACGGTGGAGCCCGGAGTCAGGGAGAAACTGAGCGGCCACAATGTGCTCTCCTATCGGGTGTTCTGGTTTGAAGAAGAGGCACCCTCATCCTATCCTGAGAAAGCGCTTGCCGCGGTTACGACTCACGATCTCCCAACATTAGCCGGCGTCTGGACCGGAGCCGACTTCACGACGCAACAGAGTCTCGGGTTGAATCCCGATCAGCATGCGAGCGAGCGATTTCGAGATAAGCTACTCCAGACCACCGGCCTTGAAGCCGATGCCGATGTCACTCAGGCCATTACCAAAACGATTGAGCAATTGGCTGACGCGCCCTCTGCCATAGTCATGGCGATGATGGAAGCAGTCTGTGTGGTGAGCGAGCGGCCCAATATGCCGTCCGCGGCAGGCAAGTATCCCAATTGGTCGTTGGCGCTTCCACTTCCACTGGAAGACATCGAGGCATCGGAGCATCCACGCAGGCTCGCGGGGATCCTCAACCTGAGAAAGGTAAAACCACCCTCAGCATCCTGACAATCAGGATTCAGAAATCGGCCAGGGTATCAGCGTTCCTAGCTCCGCGTGATTCCATGCGCGCGCATCTGTTGGAGCATGGGATCGTAAGAAGTTTCCATGGCGGCGTGAATGGCCGCTGCATCCAATTCACTCGTTGTGAAGCTTTCGTATCCCAAGAAGAAGTGATGGCAAGCCAATCATGCATGCGGATTCCAGCGCATAGGGCACCTGCTGCGTCGTTGCCCAACCAATCGCGATGTCTGAGTCCTCATGAGCAATATGCTTCACGCTTGCCGGGCATGTCTGAATGGTGTCTACCGTGTTTGGAGATTGGTTGAAATTGATGGCGAGTGGTGCGCTCAGCTTATGTGCCCAACCTCATCGTGGATGGCAGCGGGGGAAGACCAAAAATATTCAGTGGCGTAAGGAATCGTTTTATCCGTAATATTTTCTGATCCGGCATTGATGCCCTCAGACAAATGCCGGCCTTTGATGGAGGGTCTAGGCCCATGCTGCGACAATCGCGTGTCATGCTCGTCGACGATGATCTGGAAACCGTCAAGATGATTCAGGAGGTCCTCATCAAGGAAGGCTATGAAGTCGAGACTGCAAACGAAGCCGAATCGGCGCTGCGTCGCCTGACGGAGTGGCAACCGGAACTTCTCATCACCGACATTCACATGCCTGGAATGGATGGGCTGGCCTTGCTGGAAACAGTCCGTCAAAAGAGTCCTGATGTGCTCGTGATTTTGTTGACTGCCTTCGGATCGTTGAAGACGGCCGTGGACGCCATCAAAGCGGGGGCGTTCGATTATCTGAGCAAGCCATTCATCGTCGAAGACATCCGGCTTGTGGTCCGGCGGGCTCTCGAGCATAAAAAACTATTGAAGGAGAATCGCTCGTTACGGGATCAGTTGCGGCAGCGCTACTCGCTCGACAACCTGGTCGGGAGCAGTCCGGGCATGGTGACGGTGTATAAAACTGTCGCTCGTGTGGCCAAGACTGATAGTACAGTTTTGATTCAAGGTGAAAGCGGGACGGGCAAGGAGTTGATCGCGCGTGCCATTCATGCCAACAGCCCTAGGAGCAGCGGTCCGTTCATTCCGATCGACACAGGGTCATTGGCAGAGTCGCTGCTCGAATCTGAGCTGTATGGCCATGAGCGCGGAGCTTTTACGGGCGCAGTGTCGATGAAGAAAGGACTGCTCGAGCAGGCGCACCAAGGAACCTGCTTCCTGGACGAAATAGCCGACCTGTCTCCCGTCGTCCAAAGCAAATTGCTTCGGACGCTTCAGGAGCGTGAGGTTCGCCGCGTTGGCAGCAATGTCACTCAAACCTTGGACGTCCGGATCATTGCTGCGACAAAAAAGGATTTGAAACCCCTGGTGGCGGCGGGCAAGTTTCGAGAAGATCTGTTTTATCGATTGGAAGTCGTCACCATTACCCTGCCCCCGTTACGAGAGCGCATTGACGACATCGCTCCGCTTAGCCAGTTTTTCGTGGATAAATTGGGCCGAACAAAGGAGCGCCCTGTCAGCGGACTGTCGCCGGAGACCCTTAAGCTGTTGAAAAATTATTCGTGGCCCGGGAATGTCAGAGAACTCGAGCATGTGGTCGAACGCGCTATCGCGCTCACGCCCCATCCCGTCCTCCTTCCGGAGGATCTACCCGACGCGGTCCGCGTGGCGACTGTACAAGAGCATGCGCAAGCTCGCGGCTGGACTACGTTGGAACAGTTGGAAAAAGAACATATCCAGCGTGTTCTCGATGCCCATCAACAGGACCACGGGCAGGCCTCCGCCATATTGGGCATTCACCGGAAGACATTGCTTCGAAAAATTCGATCCTACGGCCTTAGCGAGCGGGGATCCGCCATTTCCCAGTAATACCTATCGTATCAGAGGAAGCGTTGATGTTCTGCACGGCACCATCTCATAAACATACGGGACGGGCAGGCTCCGACGAAACGTGAACTCCCACAAAGAAGCCATTTCCTCGCCATCCTAGAGATTTTCTGGTCCGCCGCATCAGGTCGGCTTGAGCTACGCGGGGAGCCTGCCTCAGGCAGGACTGGCTGGCGATATCCCTAATCCTTCTATCCATCATGCGGCTCGAGAATCTCCGTTGAAGACCGGGCATCGCTACCGTTACCATAGGCCTGTGATCGACCGCAAACTGGCTATGGCGTAACCCATCGAAAAATGGGATGGTGAGGAAAAAACGACGGCGATTGCTGATTGCGCACCACGTTTGATTGCATAAGAATCGTAAGCGCACGATGGAGGAGTGTTCCTCTAGGTCTCCAAAATAACATTCAAATCTCATGCATAAAATAATATTGTGACTCAGCGCCAGGGCCTCCAGCCACCGATGGACGGGGAATCCTTATCCAGGCTTTGCTGCACCGCATGTGACGCTCAAATTGTTCAGTGGAACGGGATACACGGTTTCACCTAGATAGGACCAACGACTAAGGGAGATTTTGTGTATACGGCAGAACGGCCTTTTGTATTCATGGAATGTTCGGAATTACGGGAGATACTCGGAGAAGAAGCCGAAGATGAACGTCGGCTGGCTGAGTTGCTCGAATCTGTCCCTCTCGATTCCATCTATTTTCACACCCATAGTTATTTACTACGGCATAGCTATGTGGAACGGCCTTATCCCAATGATTTTGCGCAGTGGGTTGCCATGGAAGTTCGGGACCATGTACTGGGCGAAAGACTCGCCGTGGTCGATCCGTTTGAATTCTCGGAATTGGAAGCCTTGCGGGGAGAACTCATCTCGATTATCGATGACCACCTCTCGCGCATGCCGATCGTTCCGCGGGTCATTTTTGGAGAGCCGTTTCATTTTAATAAATCTCGCATTCTCCAGGTGCCGACCGGCATTGCGGCCAAGACATTGCAGGAATTTCGAAATGCCTTGGGCGAGGTTGAGGTAAGCGCAATCTATTTCCATGTCTTCGAATCGCGTCATCGCCTGCATCAGGATGACAGCGATTTTGCCACGTGGATTGACAAGTGCCTCGGCATGCCGGACCTTGCGAACAGGTTTCGGTCCATTAATCCATATTTGGGCAGTCTCGAACGGTTACGGTCGGCACTCCTCACGGCCTGCGACGATGTACTCAGCCGTGAGCCGCAGACTTGAGGAAGAAGAGATGGCGGTGGTGATGACGGATCCAACCTGGTTCAAAGACGCGGTATTCTATGAACTGCACGTCAAAGCCTTTTGTGACAGCAATGACGATGGGATCGGAGACTTCCGAGGCTTGATCGGGAAATTGGACTACATCGAATGGTTGGGAGTGAACTGTATCTGGCTGCTCCCATTCTTTCCGTCGCCGCTGCGTGATGACGGCTACGATGTTTCGAATTACAGGGACATTTTCCCCGACTACGGCTCGATGGCAGATTTTCGGGAGTTCCTGGACGAAGCGCATCGCAGAGGGATGCGAGTGATCGCTGATCTTGTGCTCAACCATACATCGGATCAACATGCCTGGTTTCAATCTGCTCGTAGCTCACCGCAATCGCCGACCCGAGACTATTATGTCTGGAGCGACACTGATAAGCGGTATGAAAAGGCACGCATCATCTTTATCGACACGGAAAAATCCAATTGGACATGGGATCCTGTCGCCAACGCGTACTATTGGCATCGGTTCTTCAGCCATCAGCCCGATTTGAACTACGGCAACCCCGAGTTACGGAACGCCATGCTGGACGTGATGTCCTTTTGGCTGGAACAGGGACTCGATGGGTTTCGATGCGATGCGGTGCCATATCTGTTTGAGCGCGAGGGGACGATCTGCGAGAATCTGCCGGAAACCCATACGTATCTCAAAGAAGTCCGCAAACGGATCGATACGGCCTATCAAGGGCGAATCCTGCTGGCTGAAGCCAACCAATGGCCGGCAGACGTACGCCCATATTTTGGCGACGGTGACGAATTTCACATGGCGTTTCATTTTCCGTTGATGCCCAGATTATTTATGGGTTTGCGAAGCGAGGATTGGCATCCGATCGTCGATATGTTCACCCATACGCCGCCCATACCGGAGAATTGCCAATGGTGCCTCTTCCTCCGGAATCACGATGAACTGACATTGGAGATGTGCGCCGGTGAGGAACGAGATTACATGTACTACGCCTACGCACGTGATCCTCAGATGAGGCGGAATATCGGCATCGCCAGACGCTTGGCGCCCCTGCTGGACAATGACCGCCGCAAGATCGAACTGCTCAATAGTCTGGTCTTCACATTGCCGGGAAGTCCGATCATCTATTACGGCGACGAAATCGGCATGGGCGACAACGTGCACCTCGGAGACCGTAATGGCGTCCGTACACCCATGCAGTGGACGGCGGATCGGAACGGAGGTTTTTCAAAGACTGACCCCGCGAAACTCTACCTGCCGGCGAATTCCGATTCGGTATATGGCTATCAGGGTACGAATGTCGAATCCCAACGTCAGGCACAGCACTCTCTCCTACAATGGATGAAACACATGATCGCCGTGCGAAGGAGGCAGCCTGCGTTTGGTCGCGGGACCATTACCTTTCTTCGCCCGCACACCGACAAGGTGCTGACCTATCTGCGTGAATACCGCGACACGACGTTATTGTTGGTGCACAACCTGGCGGGCTCGGCGCAGCCGGTGGAGTTGGACCTCTCACGGTTCGAAGGGATGGTGCCACATGAGCTTTTCGGTGATTCGCGGTTTCCAGTTATCGGCAAACAGACCTATGCGTTGAGTCTGGCTCCCTACGGCTTTTACTGGTTCAAGCTTCACCCCAAAGCGGTTTCGGATTCTTCCTACGGCATCGAAGGCAGTGTGATCTGACGAACCGGCAACGAGAGGAGCGCCAACGGTGGCCCGCGAACTGGACGAATATCGAGATTGTGCCCCCAAAGGAACGGTCGATTTCCTCTATCGACTAAGCGACGTGGTATCGGGACGCAAGTTTCTCCATGTCAGTGCTGTCCGCTACGGGAGCGGGATGGCTGAAATCCTGCGTCGGCTCGTGCCGATGATGAAGGCGTTGGGGGTTGACGCCCGGTGGGAGGTGTTGGCCGGCGATCAGGAGTTTTTCCGGGTCACCCGGCTTCTGGCAAATGCACTTCAGAGTCAGGACGAGCGTCTGACGGACCAAATGCAGGAAGTCTACCTTCGGATCAACCAGCGCAATGCCATGGCGCTCGATCTCGACGCGGACCTCGTCATGGTTCATGATCCTCAGCCTGCCGCGTTGATCGAATATCGAAAAGGCGGTAATTGGTTTTGGCGCTGCTACCTCGACGTGGGCACGCCGCGCCAACATGCGTGGAATTTTCTTCGGCGTTTTGTGGTCGCGTATGATGCCGCCATTTTTTCGTTGCCTGGGTTTGCCCACCGGCTGCCGATTCCCCAATTCCTGATCTATCCGTCCATCGACCCCTTGAGCGAGAAAAATCGGGAATTGAGCCGTGCAGAAATCAATGACGTGATGCAGCGTCTCGGCATTCCGCGGAATAAACCGATTTTGTTGCAACTTTCACGTTTCGAACGGTTTAAGGATCCGGTCGGGGCTATCACCGCCTATCGCTTGGTGAAAAAGCATCACGACTGTCGCGTGATCATCGCTGGGTCCGGCGTGACCCATGAGCCGGAAGGAGAAGCCGTGCTCGCTGAGATCCAGGAGGCCGCCGCGGAAGACCCGGATATCCATGTCCTCCAGTTGCCTCCCGAGGCCGATCTCGAGATCAACGCTCTTCAGCGCGCAGCGACTCTGATTTTTCAGAAGTCGGTAAAGGAAGGATTCAACGTCTCGGTGGCAGAAGCCATGTGGAAGGGCAAGCCGGTCATCGGCAGCACGGCCGGTGGCATTGCGGCACAGATCATAGATGGAACGACGGGCTATACGGTCCATTCGGTTGAAGGAGTGGCATTTAGAGCCAGATATCTCCTCAACAACCCGGGAGTCATTCAGCGCATGGGAGGAGCGGGGCGCGAGCATGTGAGGAGAAATTTTCTCATCACTCGAGACGTAAGCGATTTTTTGACCCTCATGCGGCTGTTCGCAAATCGATGACCGCCCGCGTATGGTGGTTTGCAATCCGACACTCGGAGCCTAAAGGAATCAGCAATGCCAGCCGCAGCGTGGGAGCAAATTCAAGAGCAGTATCCTGGTCTCGACAAGATCGACATTCTGATCGGCCTTCCGACCTTCAATCTCGCAGCCACGATTGAAACTGTCCTGAGCGCCATTCTGGAAGGTCTCGACCGGTGGTTTCCTCAGGCGTCGGTCATCATCGTCGCAGCCGATGGAGGATCGAAGGACGGCACGCCGGAACTGATCAAGCGCAGCATTGGAAATCGCCGTCCTGTCGCGGTGATTCCCGCTATCGCCAATGGGATGGTGGCCAATCCGTTCGCGATCAATCGATTGTCGTACTCCGGGATGCCCGCCCGGGAAGAATCATTCAGATCGCTCTTCATGATCGCCGAACAATCGCGGGCGCGAACCTGCATCTGTATCGACGGAGGCATCCGCTCCGTTATGCCGGATTGGGTGGAACTGCTTGCCAAGCCGGTATTGGAAAAGGATGCCGATTATGTCGCGCCGGTCTTCCGTCGGCAACGCTATGAGGGAAGTCTCACCAATGGACTTGTCGCACCATTGACCCGAGCGCTCTATGGTAAGCGGATCGCCGGTCAAGCTGGCGGAGCATATGGTTTCTCTGGAAAGCTAATCAGCCGCTGTGTGCAAAAAGATCTCTGGGAAGGCGAGGCTGCGCGGTTCAGCATTGACACGTGGTTGACCACGGTCGCCATCGCTGAAGGATTTAATGTCTGGCAAGCGTCGCTCGGATCCAAGATTCAAGATGTCAAGGCAAACGGTCTGGACGTATCAATGGTGCTGACGCAGGCGGTGGGTGCGGTCTTTCATTATATGGAGCGCTATCAGGATGTCTGGGAAAAACAAGCTGAGTCGAGCGCGGTTCCGGTCAGCGGGCCTCCGTTTGAAGTACGGGCTGAGGCGGTGACGATCAATACCGAGCGAATGGTGCAAGGATTTCAGCAGGGACTACGGGATTTGCTCCCGATCTGGGAAATCATTCTCGCCCCCGACACCTTGGAAGGCATCCTCGCGCTCGGATTGGCCGAGGAGGACGCGTTTACCTTTCCGCTCCCACTATGGGTTCAGACCGTCTACGACTTCGCGATCGCGTACCGCGAAAAGGTCATCCATCGAGACCACCTCCTCAAATCATTGACCCCGCTGTATCTCGGCCGGACTGCATCGCTGGTACTTGAAACAAGGGGGGCCGGAACGGAAGAGGTAGAACGGGCGGTGGAACACGGTTGCACGACCTTCGAGCGCATGAAGCCGTATCTGGTCGAGCGATGGAGGTTCCAATGAATGAAATGTGGCAGGAAGCGATGGTGGAAGGCTATCGGGAAATGATGCGGCGGGTTGCCCTATTCCTTCCGAAACTTATGGCGCTTCTGACGTTTCTGACCCTGGGGCTGATCGTCGGCGGAGTCATCAGAATGTTTCTGCAACGGGTCCTGAAAGCCGTCCATTTCGATGCCTTGTGTGAACGCATGGGAGCAGCTCCGGCGCTGAGAAGAGCCGGAGTGAAGCGTTCCCCGTCTCAACTGATCGGGCAACTCGCATTCTGGATCGTGTTCGTATTCTTCGCATTCATGGGAGTCGACGCGTTGGATCTCCCGGCCACCACCCATCTGATGAGCGCCATCGTAGGCTTCCTCCCCCATGTCATTGCGGCCGTGTTTGTCGCCCTTGTGGGTATCCTGCTGGCGAACTTCAGCGGCGAAGCCGTTCTGATCGCGGCCGTCAATGCTCAAATCCACGGGGCGAGATTGATCGCCACGCTGGTTCGGTGGGGCGTAATCATCTTCACAGCGGCAATGGTTCTCACCCAATTGGGCATTGCGAAAGAAATTGTGATCGCGGCGTTTTCGATCATATTCGGAGGGATTGTGCTCGCCATGGCCATTGCGCTGGGCTTGGGTGGGCGAATCATCGCACGAGAGGCGCTGGAACGGCGCTTGCGACGTGAGAAGGTGAACGATGAACTCACGCATATCTGATCTTGTAACTCGGCGTATCCAATAAGGACGATCACCGCTATGTATCCGAAGAATGGAAGGCAACGGGTTGTCATCGAGCATGTTACGCCGGAAGTCGATGCAGGTCGGTTCGCCGTCAAGCGAGTGGTTGGTGAGCAAGTTGTCGTGGAAGCAGATGCCTTTGCTGACGGGCACGATAGTCTGTCCTTGCGGCTCCGTTATCGTGCGGAAGAGGATAAACGCTGGACGGAGATCGCCATGGATTCAGTGGGAAATGACAGGTGGCGGGCCTCATTCCCAGTCACCATTCAGGGGTACTATCGGTACACGGTTACTGGCTGGGTCGATCATTTTGCGACCTGGCGCCGAGATTTCATCAAGAAGCATGATGCCGGACAGGATATTCAAGTTGAGATGTTGATCGGGGCGAAATTGATGGAGGACGCAGCTGGCCGGGCAAAAGGGAAAGACAAAGATACGTTGTCGGCGTCTGTGCGGGCTGTGGGCGCACAGACGATCGACGTGTCAGAGCGTGTTCGGGAGGCGCTCAACCCGGTAACCGAAGCAGTTATGGCGAAATATCCGGATCGGGAATTCGCGACGACTTACGATCAGGAATTGCGAGTGATATGTCAAAGGATACAAGCCCGGTTCAGTACCTGGTATGAAATGTTTCCTCGCTCCTGCAGCGGGACTGCCGGGCAGCACGGGACATTTAGAGACTGCGAGACTCGACTGCCCTATATCGCGTCAATGGGGTTTGACGTCCTATACCTTCCTCCCATTCATCCGATCGGGAAAACACACCGGAAGGGGAAAAATAATTCTCCGACTTCGGAGGCGACGGACCCGGGAAGTCCTTGGGCCATCGGGGCGATTGAAGGAGGGCACAAAGCGATTCATGCCCCGTTGGGGACGCTTCAGGATCTGAAGCATTTCATCGAGCAAGCCCGTGCACACGGCCTGGAAGTCGCTATGGACATCGCATTCCAATGCGCACCGGACCATCCCTATGTGAAAGAGCATCGCTCGTGGTTTCGGATCAGACCGGACGGAACGGTGCAATATGCGGAAAATCCTCCCAAGAAATATCAGGACATTGTGCCTCTCGAGTTTGAGAATGGCGACTGGGAAGAGTTATGGAATGAACTCAAGTCGGTGATCGACTATTGGATTGGACAGGATGTGCGGATTTTTCGAGTCGACAATCCTCATACGAAACCATTTGCGTTTTGGGAGTGGCTGATCGAGCGGATCCATCAATCTCATCCTGATGTGATTTTCCTCTCGGAGGCGTTCACTCGTCCCAAGATCATGTACAGACTGGCCAAGCTGGGGTTTACACAGTCGTACAATTATTTTCCGTGGAGAACGACGAAGGCGGAGCTAACGGAGTACTTTACAGAGCTTACTCAGACCCCTGTACGGGAATTTTTCCGTCCGAATGTCTGGCCGAACACGCCGGACATTCTCACTGAACAGCTGCAGCAAGGAGGACGGCCGGCGTTCATGGCAAGGCTGATCCTGGCTGCCACTCTCGGCGCCAGTTACGGGATTTACGGTCCGGCTTTCGAACTCGGCGAGCATGTCCCGTTCAAGCCGGGGAGTGAGGAATACTTGAACTCTGAAAAGTATGAGATCAAACATTGGGACTTGGAGCAAGCCACGAGTCTCCGTGAATTGATCGGTCTGGTGAATCGCATCAGGCGAGAGAATCCGGCTCTCCAAAGCGATTGGAGTTTGCGATTCCACCAGATTCCAAATGACCAATTGCTGTGCTACAGCAAGCGCTCGCCGGATAAGTCGAATATGATTCTCGTGGTGGTCAACCTCAGCCACCAAGACGTTCATTCGGGCTGGGTCGAATTGGATCTCGACGAGCTGGGTCTGGAGGGGGGGTACCCGTTTGAGGTGGAGGATCTCCTTACCAACGAGCGCTATGTCTGGCAGGGCCCGCGCAATTATGTCTCGCTTAATCCCCACTCCATTCCGGCACACATTTTCCGCGTTCATCGACCTGTGACGCTGCAAGCAACGATCGACAAGTCCCGCTGAGAGATAACCAAAGGACTTCATCCATGCGAACCGATGCGCAGACCTGGGAACAGCATTTCAAACAGGGGACGGCAGACACACTCATGAAAGTCCTGCCGGGAGTTCTGCCGACGCGTCGATGGTTCGGAAGCAAGTCGAGAAAGATTACGACGGTTCGTGTTGTCGAGACGATTCAGATTCCACCGGCTTCGATGACCCTGCTGCTCTTAGTACGTGTGGGCTACTCCGACGGAAGCAGCGAAATGTACACGTTGCCGCTAATCGCGGCAATTGGAGAAGAAGCGGAGCGGGTCAAACAGAATCACCCCCAGGCGGTCATTGCTCCCTTGACGGTTCAGATCAGTGAGAGTTTGCAAAGCGGTGTCCTGTACGAGGCCACCTGGAATCCTGATTTCATGCGCACGCTTCTCCAGGCCATGAGCCGAAGAACGACATTCAACGGTACCGCAGGGACTCTTCACGCGTCATGCACGGCTGTTCTGCCAAATCTCATGCCTGCGGGAACGGAATGGGAGCCAAACGTGATGAAGGGCGAACAGAGTAATACCTCGGTGGCATTCAACAAACGTGTGATCATGAAACTATTCAGAAGGCTGGAGGAAGGACTCAGCCCGGATGTGGAAATCAGCAATGCCTTAACCAAAATCGAATTCCCGTACAGTCCTGCTCTTGCCGGAATGCTGGAATATCAACCTGAGTCTGGGAACCGATTGAGCATTGGCGTCCTGCAGAAATTCGTGATCAACAACGGCGACGCTTGGAGCAATACGCTCGTGGCGATCGAGGAGTTTCTGGACCGTGTGTCGCGCGAAAATCTTTATGACGAACCTCCACCGGAACATCACATTCCAGTCCTTGATCGCGCGCAAGAGGAATTCCCGTTTCTGGCCCAGCGGATGATCGGTCCGTACCTTTCATCAGCGGAACGATTGGGCAGAAGAACTGCAGAACTCCACTTGGCCCTGAGTCGCATCCCTGATGACCCGGCATTTGCCCCTGAGGCCTTTACGACTACCTATCGTCAGGCTCAGTACGATTCTATGACCGCGGGTATGACCGCTGCTTTTACTCTGCTAAGAGACCGCATGGATACCTTATCCCTGCGAGGACAACTGAATGCCCGCCTCATATTCGATATGGAGCCGACATACCGTCGCACTTTCGAATCGTTTAGGAACATCCATGCATCCGTTAGTCGCATCCGATGTCACGGCGATTATCATCTCGGACAGGTGTTGTGTACGACAGATGGCGATTACATGATCATCGATTTTGAAGGAGAGCCGGCTCGCCCGCTTGCCGAACGTCGGATGAAGCATCCTCCGCTGATAGATGTTGCGTCGATGATTCGGTCATTTCAGTATGCTCCATTTGCATTTCTCAAAGGACGGGGGGCATCGCTCGGAACCGGGTCCGTGGACATTTCCGAAGATCAATATTACTGGGCGAGGTATTGGTCACACTGGACCAGCGCGGCATTTGTGAAGGGGTATATCAATACCGCGGCAGGTACCGAGGTCTGGCCGCGACAGGTCGAGCAGGTCAGTTTATTGCTTGATGTCTATCGGATGGAAAAGGCAATGTATGAATTGCGTTACGAACTCAATAACCGTCCTGATTGGGTAGAAATCCCTCTGCACGGACTAGTGGATGTCCTTAGATCAAGAGCCAAAGCAAGTTCTTAGTGGACATAATTCTGAATGCGGTCATGGATACATTCAACCCCCACAGAAATCTTATCGATTAGCTGAGCACAGAAGATATTCACTTAGAATTCTCCGATGATGAACTGCAAAGGCATTGGTTGGTTTGCATCTATCCAATGACCGGCGAAGGTGCTTCCTGCCCAAAATTCCCAGCTCCACACAACAACGCTGTACGGACCCGCTCTGCGGCAATGAAGTCGAGACTGTTCATCGCTTCCTATTGTCTAGCGATGTGAAGGCTTGGCGGTTGGTTCTTAAAATCGATCCGGCCTCTTTCCCTCGGTGAGTCTTTGACCCTTGGGCGTCGGAAAATGCTCGTCGCAACAGACGTGCGGGTTCTTCGCGGGTCACAACAGGAGGTCGACTTAAATGTTGTTTAAACGCATCAGGGAGGAAGTATTGCAAGAGGCGGAGCGGGGGTCATTCCGCTCCGGCTCTCACGACGCGGCGAAAAAACGGCCGAGTCAAGCACGTCTTAATACTAGTAAAGACGTGTCAGAAGACAAAACCCACACTCCAATTTGAAAAATAATCTTTCACGGTCTTAGGTGTCCGAAATAAATCGGACAATCCAGGAATGCAGGCACAAAAAATATCAGTTAAGAGGGTGGGGAGTGATACCCGGTGATACGTCCTATATACAGAACGGTTGGCTCTCCAATGTAGTAGGGTTATTGATTTCCGTCTGCCATGAAGAGTGCATCTTCCGCCTTTATTTCACTGAACAGAAAACCATCTGTTCATAAGACGATTGACCAACTACGTTCACAGCTCACGCGGTTCCACCTCAAGTGGAGCTCACAAAGAGAGCGTATTGTCAGTACCTTCCTGCTTCAGGAACACGTGACCGTTCGTGCGCTCTATACCCAGCTCAACAAAGGGAGGCAGCGCACGCCCCTCGCCGCCGTCTATCGAACGGTCAAGGTGCTGTGTCAACTAGGGATAGCACGGCCGAGATCATTCATGGGGGAAACTCATTACGATAATGTGTCAGCAAAGTCGGAGCATGATCATTTGATCTGTACCGGATGCGGCCATATTGTCGAGTTTGAAGACCGGACAATCGAGAAACTCAGACAAAAGGTTGCGGTGGCCAACGGCTTCAGCCTGACGGCGCGCAATCTTGAGCTATATGGTCTTTGCCGTCACTGTCGAGACTATGGAGACCCTTCGCGGCAAGCCATTTGAGGTGGAGCTAACTTTCTTGCAAACGATATTCTATAGAAAGCCTGTCTCCACCCGCCTCTCCCCCTGTATCTGCCAAACCTTAGATGCTCCTGCCGCTTTAAGGAGCAAAACCATTTATAGTGCCATCATCTTGTAGTTTAGATCGTAACGGGACGTCTGGCGTCTCTTAAAAGCACTCGGGGAGCACCCTTCGATGCGCTTAAAGAAGTGACTAAATGCAAAGGAATCACTGAAACCGAGCATTGTCGCCACATCGGTGACGGATAATCCTTCTCCTGTGAGCAGGAGTTTGGCTTTCGTAATCCGGATGCTAGTCAGGTACTGGGAGAACGGGATACCCATTTGGTGGCGAAAAAATTCAGAACTGTATTTTTCTGAATACCCAAGGAATTGCCCCAAGTCTTTGAGAGTAATACGACTCTGGAGGTTCTCAAGGACGAATGCTTGGATTCGTTGAGCAGAAGAGCTTTGTCGATAGGGAAGGATAGAAAAGACAGGTGGAGATAACGCTCGATGAGCAGCAAGGTGGGGTATAGGGTGAGGGTTCTGTAAGCGCCCTTGGTCCTCTTGAACCAAAGGTGCCGCCTCCGATCGGCTTTGAACAGCAGGGTTGCTTTCGTACATCATAAAAGAGAAACCATCCTTTCCGATCGTAAAAAAAGCCCACGACCCTTTTCGGATCGTGGGCTCTGGGAATCGGATTCCTCTGGCCTCCGTATGGCACCAGCCATATTCTTGTTGAGTATAGTTATCAATATCATGATAAGCGGAAATCTGTCAAGCAAGAGTAAAGGCGCGTAGGGATATTCAAGAGAAGGTTATGAAAGTCTTCCGTCTAAGCCGAGCCAACACCACGCCTTTCCCATGTAATTCTTTAGCCGGATATTTGCCAGTGAAAGTCCCCACGAAAGCAGAATAGAATCTATACAGTTTGGGGATTACCCTTTGCGTATGACTCATACGGGACATATGGAAGGAAGGTGATATCCTTGAAACATGTGAGCAGGATAAAGTCCGGCGAACGACGTGCCTGGACACGACACTGTCCTTGCTGCGGGCGTACATTAGACAAGCAGGATCCCATTGCTCCATGGATCTGCGTCTGTGGGTGGCACAGTTAGACCTATCAGAAGTTAGATCAATAGGGAGGCCGCCGCATGAACCACATCATTCCCCACGATGTTCGAGCAGGAGTCCTTTTGGTGGTCGGATTTGCTCTCTTGGCCATTATTTGTGCTGTGGCCGCCTTTAGTACGGTCATGCGTCCCGTTCGATGGGCTGACAGAAGGCATATCGACTTTAGGCAGCGGAGGAGGAGTTACTAACCGTTTTCTGTGCCTAAGCACTGCCTCGTCATAACACCTCGCAATTTCTCACTCTTTATACGGCACGTGTTCCCTCCAAGCGCCTAATAATTTGGGTGCTATATTTGTTGTACGCAAGGAATTCCGCAACATATGGAAGGACGATGCATGCAACAACAACATTTGGGAACTAAGGCATTCATGCTTCTGAGCATCATTGTTCTCTTCAGTCAGGGCTGTGGAGTGAAATGGCTTCAATCCGATGGTGACTCTTCCAGAAAGGGCTCTCAAAGCAGCCGGTCGGGCGATATTTCAGGAACACCCTGGGATGGTAAAGGCATAAACCCCGCCTTTCCGCTCATGACGCAGAGAGAAAACGCCACAGAACTCAGCGGATTCTCCGGTAACCCGGCAGAAGAACGCCTGATGGAAGGCTCAGGCATTTCATCAAAGTATCAATCAGCAAGACGCGCGATGCAGCGCGCTGAACTAACTCAAGAGGAGAGGGCTGCCATCGAAGCAGGACTACAGGATGTATTCTTTGCCTATGATCAATGGTCGTTGTCAAAGAATAGCATGGAATCCTTGGACCATAATGCTGAGTGGCTGAAAGCACACCCCGGTGCTGTGATGCGGGTTGAAGGACATTGCGATGAACGTGGAACGGCAGACTATAACGTCGTGCTCGGTGAAAAACGTTCGAAGAGCGCCCGTGCCTATCTGCTGGAATTGGGAGTAAGTCAAACTCAACTTGGAACAGTATCCTACGGCAAAGAGCGGCCGTTCTGTCTGGACCACACCGAGGCCTGTTATCGAGAAAATCGTCGGGGGCACATGTGGCTACGGGTCAAGAAATAGACAAATAGGATGCTTTTTTATGCTGGATATTCGAGGCAGTGGAGAAAAGAGCATGGTCACCAAAGCACGTTCGGCGAAAATCGAACCCGTCGATCAGAGACGGCAGCCCCGATTCACAGCTCAATTTAGAAGTACATTTTCTGGAGGTCAGCGCGAGGGCCAAGGAAAAACAATAGATCTTTCCGATGGGGGCTGCAAGATCGAATCCAATCAAACAGTCGTCATTGGCGGCACCTTTGAATACCGCATTTATGTGCCAGGGCTCAGCTGGCCTATAAGAATTGATGAGGCCCAAGTTCGATGGGTTAATGGGAAGATATTTGGCGTACAGTTCATTTCTATCCAAGCGGAAGAGCGTCAGAAACTCAAGCAACTCCTCATCAACCTAGAAACTGAACAGGTTCAAGAGTCGTGTCGTCGTCATTAAACTTTATGGTATATATGATCAAATCATATGGCTCACGAACTTGCCACTCTCGCAGGAGGCTGTTTCTGGTGTCTTGAAGCGGTCTATGATCAATTGCAGGGCGTCATCTCCGTCGAGTCTGGTTACTTAGGTGGACAAAAGGATAATCCTACCTACGAGGAGGTTTGTGCCGGCAGTACGGGTCACGCTGAAGCGATACGCATCACATTCGATCCCACTGTTGTGAGCTACCGGGAGTTGCTTGAAGTGTTTTTTTCAATTCATGATCCTACGACGTTGAATCGACAGGGGCATGATGTCGGTACTCAGTACCGATCGGCTATTTTCTATCACGATCAGCTTCAGAAAAAGACGGCCGAGGAGATGGTCGCACTCTTGAACAAAGATCGAACGTTTCCAGCGCCTATCGTGACTCAGATCACGCCTGCCACTTCTTGGTACGAAGCCGAGCCCTACCATCAGGAATACTATGCGAAGAATCCTTACCAGGGGTATTGCACGGCAGTCGTCGGGCCAAAGATGGTGAAGTTCCGAAAACTATTTTTGGCCAAGTTGAAATCCTGACGTTCCTGCTTTCATTCTTCTTCAACCGTAAGGCAGGTTCTCGCGACATCACAAGCGACAAAGCTTCTTGCTCGGTAACGGGCGACAGGGACATCCTTCAATCAGGGAGCCTGCATTTCACCTTGATCCAACCATGCATCCTGGATTTCTGAGCCTACGGCGTTGACCCCGAGAGATTTAAAATCGAACAGTCCTCGGTCCAATAACAATGAGGGCTCGACGTTGGACAGCGCGGCGAACATGCTAGCTGTGCATCCCGGACATCGATCCTCCCACTCTCGTAAAAACTCTTTGACTTCTTTGCGCTTAAGTTCCTCCTGTGAACCGCAGAGGTCACAAGGAATGATCGGAAATGCCCTAAGGTTGGCATATCGTGCAAGGTCGCTCTCCCGAACAGCGATGAGCGGCCGGATGACGACGTGACGTCCGGTCGTGGACAATAGCTTCGCTGGCATCGTTTTCAATTTTCCGGTAAACAGGAGGTTCAGAAGGAAGGTTTCGAGAACATCGTCGCGGTGATGTCCGAGGGCAATCTTGGTAGCGCCCAATTCGGTGGCTATCCTGTAGAGATGTCCACGGCGGAGTCGAGAACACAAAGAGCAGGTCGTCTGACCCGCTGGGATGAGTCGTTTAACTATTGAGTAAGTATCCCGCTCCTCAATATGAAAGGGGACACCAATACCTGTCAGATACTTGGGTAGGATTTCTGGAGGGAATCCCGGCTGCTTTTGGTCCAGATTGACGGCAACCAAATCGAAATGGATTGGCGCTCGTTGTTGCAGAACAAGGAGCAGGTCCAGCAGGCCGTAGCTGTCCTTTCCGCCTGATAAGCAAACCATGATTTTATCGCCATTCTCTATTAGCCCATAGTCGACTATCGTTTTCCCCATCAGACGGAGCATGCGGGTCTGCAGTTGCTCGGTCGTCTCGTCTAGCCTGGAGGCTGGAGCTTTCGGTCCGGACTGTTGAAACATGACCGGCATTGTATGCGGACAGGAATGACTCTGTCGATGGCACACTCCGGCAACGTTCCTCTTCATTCTTGACGGAATCCCTGGATGGCTTCATTCTGCTCCCTACAGGCCCCGTGCGGTCATCAGTGCCACTCTGGTTAGTGTGATCTGAACGGTAGGAGTTGCAAGATGCTGAAGCTGGAAAAGCGGCATTCGTTGGCTTCCTCCACAGCTGAATCGCAACCTTGGTGGGTTCCTTGGCCTGATGACAAACTCTTGGACCTGCCGATGTGCCATCTAGAGGTCTCCCTCGCATCCCCCTTTCTCTCAAGTCTCATCCACCAGCTCTACAGTGAACTCGAATCCAATCATTTGAAGTTCCGACCGCATTTCTGGTTATCCAACGAATGGTTTACTCCCGACGGTGTGCCGGGAATTGCCATCCCTTTCTATCTCTCGCATCCTCGCCTGATGAAGCTTGAGCTGGCACAGATGTTAGAAGTTGAAGGTGGAACGAACGAATGGTGCATGCGCATCTTGAGACATGAAGCCGGACACGCGATCGAAAATGCCTACCGAACAAGACGACTTCGAAGCCGTCAACAAATCTTCGGTCGTTCGTCTGAACCGTATCCGACTTACTATCGTCCCCGTCCCTACAGCCGCAGCTTCGTCAGACACCTCGATGTGTGGTATGCGCAAAGTCACCCGGATGAAGATTTTGCCGAGACGTTTGCAGTCTGGCTTACGCCGGGTGCAACGTGGGCTGATCGATATAAAGGATGGCCGGTCATTCGGAAACTCCAGTATATGGACGAACTCATGCGTGGGTTGTCTGATGTAGCGCCAGCGGTGACCAGCAAAGAAACGGTCGATCCTCTCGACACGATGAAGAAGACACTTCGTGAACATTACGAACGGAAACGAAGCCATTATCGGATTGAACGAACATCGTTCTTCGATCCCGATCTCAAACGGCTCTTCTCGGACGAGTCTGGCCCAATCAGCGCAGCAAGGTTTCTTAATCGTTTCCGACGCGAGGTTCGTCGAAAAGTTGCCGGGTGGACCGGTGAGTATCAATACACCATCGATCTCGTGCTCGAGGACATGATTCAACGCTGTCGACAACTCAACCTGCGCCTCCAAGGACCTGAGGAACAGGCGAAGCTGGACTTCACGATTCTTCTGACCGTCCATACCATGAATTATCTTCGTAGCGGACGGCATAAGGTGGCCGTATGAAGCGTATGCGAGTTCTCGTACTTATGCACGAAGACTTGATTCCACCAGACCAATTAAACGGCCACAATCCTAAGGGTGCTGAGTGGAAGACGGAATTTGACGTCGTACGAGCGCTTCGCAAGCTGGGTCATGATGTGAAACCTCTTGGCGTGAGAAGCGACCTTGGCGTCATTCGTGCGGCCGTTGAGCAATGGAATCCTCAGATTGCGTTCAACCTCCTTGAAGAATTCGACGGCATGGCCGTTTTTGACCAACATGTCGTGTCATATCTGGAGCTGTTGCATGTCCCTTACACGGGTTGCAATCCTCGAGGATTGATGCTTGCACGAGACAAGGCACTCTCAAAACAATTGTTCTCATTTCATAGAATACCGTTCCCGGACTTCATGGTGGTCTTGCAAGGCCGGACGGTCCGGCGGCCGAAATGCCTCTCGTTTCCCCTCATCGTAAAATCAGTGACGGAAGAAGCCTCGCTCGGTATCTCACAGGCGTCGATCGTTCAGGATGATGAGAAGTTGCAGGAGCGGGTGTCGTTTATTCATCAGAGTGTCGGCACCGACGCCCTCATTGAACGATATGTCGAGGGCCGCGAGTTCTACGTCGGGGTTATCGGGAACGCTCACCTTCAGGTGCTGCCCGTATGGGAACTGAATATGGATAATTTGCCGGATGATGCCAACCGCATCGCGACGCAACGGGTGAAGTGGAGCCGAACCTATCAGGACAAATATGGAATCAGATCGACGGAAGCCAAACACCTTCCGGATGGCAAGACGGAACAAATCCAGCACTTGGCCAAACGCGTATACCGGGCGCTCGGTCTGAGTGGATACGCCAGGATCGATTTGCGAATGGATTGCAGCGGACGTCTGTACATCTTGGAGGCCAATCCCAATCCGCAGATCGCACAGGACGAAGACTTTGCAGACTCTGCTGAGAAGGCTGGCTACCCGTATCCCGAATTGCTGCAGGAGCTACTGCATGTCGGGTTACGTTGGCGACCGGCAAAGGCCGCGTGAACGTCACGCACAAGCCGTAGATCTATAGATGGTCGGTCGACGCGGACGAATCGATCAGGGTCCCCAGTTGAATCCGAATAGAAGGGTGACGCTGGAATTATCGCTCTCCGTTAATGACGGAGAAAGATTGATGTCGTGTAAGTTGACCTGAAGCGTCGAATTCAGCGCCATGTTGGGAATGACCTGGTATTCGAGCGACACCCCAATGGGGATAAACCAGCTTGTATCGTTGCGATCGATGCGGGTTGGACCGGTTCCCTTGTCGAGATCCGCGTGAAGAAATCCAATACCGGTGAACGGAACGAGGTTCACGTGATTGTTAAAACGGAAATGATAACGCCCCACCCCGGCGAAAGCGATCTGAAACAGATCCCCCATCGGGCTGATTTGCAGCATGGGACCCGCGGAGAAGTTTCTGTCGAAGTAGTAGTCGAGGTTAAAGCCCATCGTAAAAACCGTGTTATTGACGGTTCCCGATGTAAATCCCAGCCCCGTCCCGAATCCCCAACGATTCTCATCCGCATGTGCTGACGGCACCATGATGTACGTGCAGGCCATGAGGAGACATCCGGTTATGAATTTTTCTGCAATGCGAAGCATGAAGCGAATCTAGCATGGGGGATTCTCCCTGAACAAGGCGCTTGAGCCCGTTTCGCTCCTGCGGTATTCTCGCGCCCTGTAGGTGGGATCTGATTTGACCAAGTAGACGGAACGGAAGACGGGCTATGACACCGAATGAAGCTGCAGAGGCGGTGCTCCATGAGCTCCCCAGCCGTCTTTCTCCTTCCGGGCTCGAAGAGTATGGAATCCACGCCACACCGGAACAGGCACAGGTTATTTGGCAGGAAATTCTTTCGCTCAACTTCTTCTGGATCACCATGGCGGTGGAGGCGCACATCCCCAAGGAATGCCGCGTTCTCGTCAAACAGCTCGTCCTCAACTCCATTGAACAGTCTTGGCCGGCGGATGAAGTAAAAACTGTTCCCGCGTGGAACCAGTATTCAATCGAACAGCAGGAACGCACACATCGCTACGAGCGACTCGCGAATGAAGGGATGAGCCCACTAGCCATTAGCGCCGAGCTTGGCATGATGTTGGAAGAGCAACGGATTGTGGAAGAGGAGAGCCGGCGGAATGTGCTGACGCTCCTCATCGATTCTGTGCCGGTCGATGCGTATGGTGAGGTGCTCAAGGATCTAGGCTGACTGACCCTCACAGATACCGGTGATCGAGGGTGCGGCCCTGGGCATCCAATTCGTACAGTAAGGGCGCGCCAGTCGGAATATTCAGTTCGAGTACCTGTTCTCTGGAGAGCTGTTCCAGTTCCATCACCAGCGCGCGCAAGCTGTTCCCATGCGCGGCGATCAAAATTGTCTCGCCTTTCAAAATGAATGGCTTGATGGTTTGTTCATAATAGGGCAGTACCCGCTCTGCGGTATCCTTCAAACTCTCACCGCCCGGAGGACGCACGTCGTAGCTTCGTCGCCAAATCTTGACTTGTTCGTCACCAAACTTCTTGGCCGTTTCCGCCTTATCCAGTCCTTGCAGATCGCCGTACATCCGTTCATTCAGGGCCCTATCTTTTTCTATGGGAATGGTTGATTGGCCAATCGTCTCCAGCGCGAGTTGGAGCGTGTCATTGGCTCTCTTCAAGACAGAAGTGAACGCACGATTGAACGAAAATCCTCGCAGCTTTTCACCGGCCTGTTTTGCCTCCTGAACGCCTTTGGGCGATAGCGGCACATCGACCCAACCGGTGAAACGGTTTTCCAAGTTCCACTGCGACTGTCCATGACGGAGTAAAACCAGACGAGCCATCGATACCCCCTCCTTCGGCATCCGCCGCCCTTCCTGTATGCGGAGAGAATACTGGATCAGAGGCTCAAGTCAAGCGTTGCTTTCGATGACCGCTGGCAGTACCATTCCCGCCAACTTTCTTCCAACGAAGACGCTCAATTTCATGAACCCCGTTCCTCCGCACGACATCGATTGGCTCGTGGTCCAAAGCTGGTGGCAACGCATGGCGGAGCGTCTCCATGTCACCGACAAGGCGACTCCGTTCTTTCGACGCATTCAGACAGGCGATTTATTGGAGCGTATGGTCCAGGTGGGAGTGCAAGTTGATTATGTTCTCTTTGTGCTGATGCGGTATTGGGTGCCGACCGTGCTTCCGCCACCAGGCCGAGAACGACTCACCAAGAATGATCCGGACTACTGGCTGGAATCTGAGCAAATCCTCAGGGCGGCTGCCGGTCGATTGCGTGAACTCAAGCCGTTGATTGAACTCCTGACGAGTCCCGGTCCCCTGTCCGACCAGCCCGGTCACAAACATCGCACGCAACCCGAGGTCATTGAATTGGAGTTGGCCAATGTCGTCGAGGGAATTGCCGAAGCGGCGGGAACCTACGGAGGACCGGACTATACATCCATCGTCAAAGCGTTCGATCCGGTTCCACTCCGTCAAACCCAACCGTTTAAACACAACAAGAAGCACAGTGCGGAACTATGGGTCGTCTTTCTGCTCCGTGAACACTTCCGGAGCCTGGGGTTAGGCAAGGACCGCTACTGGCCGCTCGTAGCGCCGATCTGTGAAGTCGCCGGCATTCTAAACCAGTTCGGGCAACCCTACAGTCCCGATGAACTGAAATCCTGGTGGCAGAAAAACTGGCCAAGAACCTACACGCAGCTCGAACAACGGCAGGAGGCAACGGACGCAGGGGGGGCCGCCTACGAGCAGGACTTCTTATGGTTTCAGGCCTGGATTGGGTGGCAGCGCTCCATTTAGCAAATTGGAGAGTGATGCGTCAGGTCGTAGTCGATGCAGCGGGTTTCACTGGTTTCGACGGTCCAGGTTTGAAGTCCGGCGGGCCTTCCTGAACCATTTTTGCCATGACCAGCGCAAAGAGCAGGTAAAAGAAAACTCCTACCCAGATAACATACGATTGGACGCCTCCGGTTTCCTTTAAGGCGACCTCCTGGCCGGCAGGATTATTCCACGCCTTTTGCTTGATCTCTCCGATCTGTTCTCGGCAATGCCAGAAATAGACATAGTTGCCGGTGGCCCCTGCCATGACGCTCCATACGATTCCCGATGTCATATCACCGGTGAGATAGGCTGAGACCATAGGCCCAATCGCATACACCATGGCGTAGAGATACATTTTGCGATAAAGAAACCAGAGGAATGAAATGAACAAGAATGCCGGCCAATTCCACGTCAGTGCAAATTTCGGATTTTGCTCAGGCCCGAATTTCTTGAACTGCTGGAGATAACGATCCGCATTGGGACCGATGAATCGCCGCCAAAGATCCACATCGGCTTCTGTGGCACGGAAGGTCGGTTCCTCAAGAGTCTGACCTGTCGGCACGTCAGAGAGCCCGGTCCCGCATTGGTAGCAAAACCGCGAGTCGTCCTGATTCTGTTGTCGGCATTGCATGCAGACCTTCATTCGCCAGAGAGTACCATAATAGTCTCGCGGGAGTAGTGGCCAACAACATGACCTCGGGAAGAACCCGTCGCTCGGTTTGCGGTCAGGTTGATTTCATAGAGGAGCTATGCTAGCTTTCCTTTCTTTACAACGGGATACGACTGCCATGCCTACCGAAGAGCTCAAGGAAGACGCCGAGCGCTTCCTCATGGATACCTATACCAGGCAACCCCTTTCGATAGTCAGGGGCCGGGGAACCAAGGTGTACGACTTGGAGGGCCGTGAATACATAGATTTCGTCGGGGGTATTGCCGTGAACCTGCTTGGTCACGGCCATGCGGATCTCGTTTCGGCGATTCAGCGGCAGGCCACGCAAGTCCTTCACGCGTCGAATCTCTACTACACGGAACCCCAGGTCAGACTTGCGGAAATCCTAGTGGATCATTCCTTTGCCGACAAAGTGTTCTTTTGCAACAGCGGTGCGGAAGCCAACGAAGCCGCCATCAAGCTGGCTCGCCGGTACTCGTATGGCAAATACGGTCCCGGTCGGTTTGAAATTATTACCATGAACAACTCCTTTCATGGCCGAACCATGGCCACGCTCACCGCGACAGGCCAGGAAAAGGTCCAGAAGGGATATGAGCCTCTGGTTCCGGGATTTTTGCATGTCTCTCTGAACAACTTGCCGGAACTCGAACAGGCCGTTACCGATAAGACCGCGGCGATCTTGCTTGAGCCGATTCAAGGAGAAGGCGGGGTTCATGTGGCGGATCGGCGGTATTTGGCAGCCGTCAGAGAGCTCTGCACCAAGAAAGATATTCTGTTGATGTTTGATGAGGTGCAGACCGGCATGGGACGCACCGGCACGCTTTTCGCCTATGAGCAGCTTAGTGTCGAACCTGATGTGATGACATTGGCAAAGGGGCTTGGCGGGGGTGTGCCAATCGGTGCCTGCCTTGCGAAAGACGCTGTGGCGCAGGCGTTCGGTCGAGGCGCGCACGCCTCGACGTTCGGCGGCAATCCCCTGGCCTGCGCGGCGGCATTGGCGGTGTTTCGTGTTCTTCTCGAAGGGTGCGTCTTGGACCAGGGTAAACGAATGGGTGAGTATCTGAGCAAGGGCCTTATGGATTGCAAAGACCGACATCATGTCGTACGGGATGTTCGCGGTATGGGCCTCCTGCAAGGAATCGAAGTTGATATGGACGCCAAAGTCATCGTCAGCGACTGCTTGCGGCGTGGCATCCTCGTCAATGCGACCGGCGACCATGTCGTCCGATTGGTCCCACCGTTGATCATCACGCAACCTGAGATCGATCGATTGCTCGACGTACTGTCACATACGTTTAATCGACATGCATTGGAAGTATCGGCCCATTGAGAGTGCAGCGACCGATTGACCATGCCGACGAAACGACGCCACGCTTCCGAAAAGGATTTGATTGATGTCGCGACGCTCTCACGCCGCGAGATTGAAGACCTGCTTGCCCTCGCTGCCAGACTGAAGGACAAACAGCATCGCGGTATTTCTCATCAGCTCCTGCAGGGGAAAACGCTCGGGCTGCTGTTTCAAAAGCCATCCACACGGACCAGAGTATCGTTTGAGGCTGGCATGAATCAGTTGGGCGGCCATGCCTTAGTTCTGCCCATGAGTGACATCCAGCTCTCGCGCGGCGAAAGCGTGGCCGATACCGCGCGAGTTCTGTCACGCTATCTCGATGGCATCGTCATCCGCACCTATGACCATGCCACAGTCCAGGAGTGGGCGCGTGAATCGACAATGCCGGTTATCAACGGATTGACCGATCTCAGCCATCCCTGTCAGGCTCTTTCGGATTTGCTGACCATCAGGGAGAAAAAAGGACGTTTAAAGGGGGTCAAGATCGCGTACGTCGGAGACGGCAACAATGTCGCAAATTCCCTGATTGAAGCTGCTGCAAAAACAGGAATGAGCGTCGCCCTGGGTTGTCCATCCGGTTATCAGCCGGATCAGCACGTCGTCGACCTCGCTCGGCTCGAAGCCGCAAAAACCGGAGCCACCATCGACCTCAGTCACGATCCACATACGGCAGTAAAAGAAGCGGATGTCATTTACGCGGACGTCTGGATCAGTATGGGGCGCGAGCGTGAACAGGCCAGACGGCTCAAAGTTCTTGCGCCGTATCAGGTCAATATGCGTCTGGTGGGACGTGCGAAGCCGGATGTCATCGTCATGCACTGCCTGCCGGCGCACCGGGGTGAAGAAATCACCGCCGATGTACTGGACGGCCCTCAATCGGTCGTTATCGATCAAGCGGAAAATCGGTTACACATGCAAAAGGCCATCTTGACCCAACTGTTAGGGGAGAGGAAACACCGTACATCATGAGTCGCTCCATTAAAAAAGTCGTGTTGGCCTATTCCGGGGGGCTTGATACATCCGTCATCTTGAAATGGTTACAGGAGACCTATCAGGCGGAAGTCATCGCGTTCTGCGCCGATCTCGGTCAGGGAGAAGATCTCAAGGCCATAAAATCCAAAGCGCGGGCGTTGGGGGTCAAGAGAGTGTACGTGGAGGATCTTCGCGAAACGTTCGTTCGTGAGTACGTCTTTCCGATGTTGCGTGGGAATGCCATGTACGAAGGATGCTATCTGCTTGGCACATCCATCGCAAGACCATTGATAGCCCGCCGGCAGGCCGAGATCGCGCTCAAAGAGGGCGCGGAGGCCGTATCCCACGGCGCGACCGGGAAAGGCAATGATCAGGTGCGCTTTGAACTCACCTACATGGCGCTGGCGCCGGGACTGAAGATCATTGCGCCGTGGCGTGAGTGGACCATGCGGTCGCGCCGCGAGTTGATCGAATATGCGGATCGTCACGGCATTCCCGTCACGGCGACCAAGGCCAAGCCGTACAGCATGGATTTGAATCTGTTCCACGTGAGCTACGAAGGAGGAATTCTCGAAGATCCTTGGGAGTCTCCGCCTGACGAGATTTTCCAAATGACTGTCTCACCGGAACGGGCACCGGACAAGCCGATCGAGGTCGAGATTGATTATGAAGCGGGCAATCCCGTCGCGGTCAACGGCAAGAAAATGAGTCCGGCGACTCTCCTGGCCACGCTCAATACACTCGGTGGCGCGCATGGCATCGGTCGCGTCGATCTTGTGGAAAACCGTTACGTGGGTATGAAGTCGCGCGGCGTCTACGAGACTCCCGGTGGGACCATTCTCCATGTCGCCCATCGGGGTCTCGAATCCTTGACGATGGACCGCGAAGTGCTGCATTTCAGGGACAGTCTCATCCCTCGGTTCGCGGATCTGATTTACAACGGCTACTGGTTCAGCCCGGAACGGGAAATGATCCAAACGGTGATCGATGAGGCCCAGAAAGACGTCACAGGTACGGCGCGGGTCAAGTTATATAAGGGAAGCTGTACCCTCGCAGGGCGTAAATCAAATCGGTCGCTCTACCGGCTCGACATTGCCACGTTTGAAGAAGACGACGTCTATAATCAAAAAGACGCGGAGGGGTTCATCCGTCTCAATGCGTTGCGGCTGAAGATTCGGGCGCAGCGGAAAAAGGCACCATCCCGATGATCGAGCGGAGGGAGCGCGGACGGACCGGATCGACCGGCACCAAGGCCTGGGACGGCCGGTTCCGGGAAAAGACACACCGGCTCGTGGAAGCCTTCACCATGTCGGTGGAGACCGACCGTCGTTTATACGCGCAAGATATTCAGGGCAGCATTGCCCATTGCAAGACGATGCGGAAGGCCGGTGTCCTCAAAGCAGTGGAGATGGCGACCATCGTGCGCGGTCTGGAATCCATCAAGCAAGAATTCAACCGAGGCAGGTTCAGGTTCAGGCCGACGGACGAAGACGTTCATATGGCTATCGAGCGACGTCTGACCGAACTCATCGGCCCATTGGGAGGCAAATTGCACACCGGACGAAGTCGGAACGATCAGGTGGCACTCGATATCCGCCTCTATCTTCGGGATCAACTCGATGTCCTTCGTACCCGCGTGCAGGAGTTCCAGCGCGCGTTGGTGGCATGCGCCAAAGCCAATCGTGCCGTGCCCATGCCGGGATATACCCATTTGCAGCGAGCACAGCCGGTGTTGTTCGCACACCATCTGCTGGCCTATGTGGAAATGCTCGAACGTGACAAGGGTCGGCTTTGCGATGCCAGAACACGACTGAATGTCATGCCGCTCGGGTCCGGGGCATTGGCCGGGACGAATTATCCCATTGACCGTGGCTATACGGCGCGGCTGCTCGACTTTCCGGCCGTGACGGCGAACAGTCTCGATGCGGTGTCCGATCGAGATTTCATGATCGAGACGGCCGCAGCCCTCTCGATCGTCATGATGCACCTGTCACGTCTCAGTGAAGAACTCATCGTCTGGTCGTCGCAGGAGTTTCGGTTCGTCGATCTACCGGACGGTTTTTGCACCGGCAGCAGCATGATGCCACAGAAGAAAAACCCTGATGTGCCGGAGCTGATCAGAGGAAGAACCGGCAGAATCTACGGGCACCTGATGAATCTTCTGACTACTCTCAAAGGTCTCCCGTTAAGTTATAATCGTGACTTACAGGAGGATAAGCCGCCGGTCTTCGATGCGATCGATACAGTATCGGCCGCGCTTGAAATCATGACTGAACTGATGCGACGGGTAAAAGTCAATCATGCTGTTCTCCAACAGGCCGTTGAAGGCGGCGGATTGCTGGCGACCGAATTGGCCGATTATCTTGTCACTCGTGGGGTGCCGTTCCGCGATGCTCACGGGATCACTGGACGGGTCGTGCGGGCGGCGCTGGAGAGCAAACGGGAATTGGCCGACATGTCGCTTGAGGAATTACGGGGATTCTCCGATCGGATCCAGAAAGATGTCTTCGCGCAGCTGACGGTCGAGGGGGCGATCAATCGGAAAGCACAAGTTGGCGGAACGGCCCGCAGGCGGGTCGAACAACGGATCAAGGAGTTGGAACGGGCCTTATCGTGAGACAGGGTGTAATGGCGCTCGTCGTCTGTTCTCTTACGGCGTGCGGCGTGGTCGGTTCTCCAATTCCACCGGAGCATGTCGGCGTCGCTGTCACCATCGAAGAACAGAAACGTCAAGACGCATTGAACGGTCGGCAACCTCCGGTGTCAGATGTTGACCCGACTCAGTCAGACCCCGAGTTTCAAGGCCAAGACGTGAATTTGCCGTCATTGCATCCCGTGGGCACTCGGTAAGCGACGTACCCGATGCGTCACTCGCCACGCGAGGTCATGGAGGAACTATGCAATTGATCCAGCCGCTCAAACAGGGGTTGCCGATCAATCGTTCCACTGCGAATCGGCGGTTGCTCTTGGTCGACCCCTATCCGCGAAACAGCCAATACCATCTGACCGCGTCGGAGCGACGTGCGGTCTGGTTCCCCAAGCTCAGCTTACCGACGATCGCGGCCTATACGCCGGAACACTGGGATGTCGCGCTTGTCGATGAGGCGGTTCAAGATATCGATTTCGACGACCCGTGCGACATGGTCGGGATTTCCATCATGACGTGTTATGCCCCGCGTGCCTACGAAATAGCCAAGGAATTCCATCGACGGGGGAAGACCGTCGTCATGGGCGGAGTGCATCCGACCTACTGCCCGGACGAATCGCTACGCTATGCCGACGCCATCGTGTGCGGGGAGGCGGAAGATCTCTGGCCGCAGCTGGTTGCCGACTACGAAGCGGGACAGATGCAGCGCATCTACCGGATGACGTCGTTTCCTGCACTCGAGCGGTATAAGAGTCCGCGTGTCGAGCTCCTGAGCCCGGATTCGTACATGACCAGACAATGCAGCTTTACGACGCGGGGCTGCCATTTCGACTGTGAGTTTTGCAGCGTCTCCCCATTTAACGGAAAGACGACGAGACGGCGTCCGGTTGAGGAAGTCGTCACCGAGCTGCAAAACATGCAGCGCTGGATCCGCGGCGAGCTGGTCGAGCGGATCAGAGACGAACCGCTGTGGAAGGCGTTCATCCTCGGGCTCCGTATTCGTGTTGGGATCGAGGACGGCAGCATCGTGGCGTTTGTCGACGATCTGCACAACAGCAACCGTGCATACTGTCGGGAATTGTGGGCAGCGCTGAAACCACTCAAGATCAAATGGGGATGCCAATCGACGCTGTTCCTGGCGGACGATGAGGAGATGGTTAAACTGGCGGCCGAAAGCGGTTGTGTGTCCGTCTTTGTGGGAATGGAGTCGCTCGACGAAGACTGTCTGGACGAAACCAACAAGCCATTCAATCGTGTGAAGAAGTTTTCGCAAGAGATCAAAATGTTTCACGATTATGGCATTATGGTGAATCCCGGCATCGTCTTTGGCTTCGACAATGACGATGAAGCCGTCTTTGAACGGGCCGTCGAATTCCTGACGAACAACCAGGTGGAGCTGGCATATTTTAATGTCCTGACCCCTCTGCCCGGCACGGCGCTCTATGACCGCTACAATGCTGCCGGCCGCATCTTCGATCGGGACTGGTCAAAGTACGACGGAAAACATGTCGTGTTTCATCCCAGCCGTATGACGCCTGAACAGCTCCAAGAAGGATTCCATTGGGCGAACCATCAATTCTATTCATTGCCCAACATCTGGCGGCGGTTGTCCGGAACGAAGCAGCGGTTCATTGCACGGTGGGAGATGAACCGGGAATTTCGCAAGCTGGTCAAACGAGGCTGTCCAAGGGGAAGGCTGTCCCCATTGGCGTCCGTGCTGAAGAACCTTCAGGCGAAACTGCCGGTCTTCGACACCGATCAGTTGATGCCCAGCGCATTGCACGCGCCCAAACAGCGTTCGGATCCCAAAACGCTTCCGGTCGAACATCTCGCGCTGAACATCAAGGTGAAGCGGCATGACAAATTTGCAGCGCTGTTTGTCGATCTTGAAGGCACGCTGGATCGTCTCAACGCTCAGGAACTGATCAAGCGGATGACCATGGCCGCAGAGAAAGCGAAGATGGACATCATTGTGAATTTTGAACATCTCAAGCTCGCGACCCCCGATGCCTTGAAGACATTGGTGGATCCGGAAGCGATCAAAGCAGCCATTCCGAACGTGAAAGTACGGTACCGAAAGTTTAAGGATGCCTTTGAGACGGCCCTCCAGGGGTTTTCCCTTGCCGGCCTCGAAATGCTCAGCGAGGACCTTCAGGATGCATAATTTTGAATATCGCCACGGCGAACTGTATTGCGAAGACGTGCCGGTCAGCCGGATCGCCAAGGAAGTCGGCACACCTTGCTACATCTATAGTCATGCGACCCTCATCCGGCATATCCGAGCCTACGACCAGGCATTCAAGAGCATCCCCCATGTCATGGCGTTTGCGATGAAGGCCAATTCCAATCTGGCCATCCTGAGACTCATGGCAAAAGAGGGAAGCGGTGTCGATATCGTGTCCGGGGGAGAATTGTTCCGCGCGCTCAAAGCAGGGGTGCCACCGGCGAAGATCGTCTTTGCGGGCGTCGGCAAAAGCGCCGAAGAGATTCGCGATGCGCTGAACGCCGATATCCTAATGTTCAATGTCGAGTCACCAGCCGAGATCCAGGCGATCCACGACGTAGCATCTTCCATGAAGAAGAAGGCTCGGATCGCACTGCGGATCAATCCTGACATCGATCCGAAGACCCATCCTTACATCTCCACCGGTTTGAAGAAAAGCAAGTTCGGGATCGCAGCCGACCGCGCGTTGGAAGAATTTAAACAGGCTGCCTCGCTTACGCATGTCGAGGTGGTGGGTGTCCATGCGCATATCGGGTCACAATTGACCGAGGTATCCCCGTTTGTCGAATCGCTGAAGAAGGTGCTCGGTCTCGTCGAAGCACTCAAAGGACAGGGAATCAATATCCGCTACCTCAATATCGGCGGCGGATTAGGGATTACGTATTCAGACGAGAAACCGCCGTTGCCCCGGGATCTCGCCGATGCCATCTCGCCTCAGCTCAAAGGGTTGGATATCACGTTGGTCATGGAGCCCGGCCGCGTCATCGTGGGGAATGCCGGCATCCTTGTCACCAAAGCCCTATACGAAAAGGTCGGCGAAGCGAAACGATTTATCATCGTCGATGCTGCAATGAACGACTTGATCAGACCGAGCCTCTACAGTGCCTATCACGACATTCGACCCGTCTCTGAGGTAATCATGCAGCGTGCGCGGCATACCGTCGATGTCGTCGGACCCGTCTGTGAGTCGGGAGATTTCCTTGCCAAGGACCGCATGCTTCCGGAAATGAAGCCGGGCGATCTGTTGGCGGTCATGAGCGCTGGCGCGTATGGATTCGTCATGGCGTCCAACTATAATTCACGGCCGCGAGTGCCTGAAGTGCTCGTGAAGGATGGAGAAGTCCATGTCATCCGCGCGCGCGAAACGTATGACGATTTGATCCGAGGTGAAGCGGTTCCCGCATTCCTTGGATAGTCGTGGAATGGAAATGATCAGGAAGGAGTGCCCATGTTCACCGGATCGTTAGTCGCCATCGTGACCCCGTTCAAGAACGGCAAACTGGACGAAAAGGCGTTTGCCGATCTCATCGAATGGCAGATCGAGAACGGCACGAATGGCATTGTGCCCTGCGGAACCACAGGAGAATCCGCCACCCTGACGCATGAGGAACATCACCGGGTCGTCAAGTTGGCAGTTGAAGTGTCGAATGGGCGCGTGCCGGTCATCGCAGGAACCGGGTCTAATAGCACAGCTGAGGCTATCTCGCTGACCCGCCACGCCAAGGAAGACGGAGCCGACGGGGCGCTTCTCATCACACCCTATTACAATAAGCCGACTCAGGAGGGACTGTACCGACATTATAAGGCCGTTGCTGAAGCGGTGGACCTTCCGCAGGTCCTCTACAATATCCCCGGCCGTACCGGTGTCAATATGCTGCCGGCTACAGTCGCTCGACTATGCGGTCTTCAGAATATCGTCGGGATCAAGGAGGGAAGCGGATCGGTTCAACAAGCCTCCGACATCGTTCAGACCTGCGGCGAGCGGATGACGGTATTGTCGGGTGACGATGCGCTGACGTTACCGATGATGGCGGTCGGTGCCAAGGGCGTCATCACGGTGACGGCCAATATCGTACCTGATGAAATGTCCGAACTGGTCAATGCTTTTCTCGCCGGGCGAGTCGAACAATCTCGCGCAGTGCATTTCAAACTCAGTCCCGTGTTCGCCGCGTTGTTTTATGAAACCAATCCGATCCCTGTGAAAGAGGCGTTGGGGCTGATGGGAAAGATCAATCCGGAACTTCGCCTGCCGCTCTGTCCGATGGGTTCTGATACCAAAGCGCAACTCACGCGAGTCTTGAAGGACGCCGGGTTGATTTAGCGCTCTGCGCAGAAAGCTCATCACACATGGTGAATATCATTGTCGCGGGCGCGGCCGGTCGTATGGGCTGCCGTCTCGTGGCCCTCATCAAAGAAGCGGCCGAACTTCGATTGGCCGGGGCCGTTGAAGGCAAAGGACATCCGGCGGTCGGCCAGGACGCTGGTGAGGTCGCCGGCTGTGATCGCAGCGGTATCAGGATTACCGACGATCTTTCGGCAGTGATTGGCCAGGCCCAAGCGGTCATCGACTTCTCGGTACCCGAAGCCACTCTGAAGAACCTTCGCACAGCGGCGCAACACCAACGGGCTATGGTCATTGGTACGACAGGATTTTCCGCATCGGAGTTGGATGAACTGAAGACGTTGGCCGGCCGCATTCCCTGCGTCTTCTCGCCGAACATGAGTGTGGGGGTGAACCTCATTTGCAAGATCATCAGTGAAATGGCGAAGACGCTCGGAGAGGATTACGACATCGAAGTCATCGAAGCTCATCACCGGCTCAAGAAAGACGCCCCCAGCGGCACCGCGCTGAAGATTGCCGAGGTCTTGGCCAAGGCCGTCAATCGAGATTTGAACCAAGTCGGAGTCTATTCAAGAAAAGGGGTGATCGGCGAACGCAAGAAATCTGAAATCGGCATCCAGACAATTCGGGCCGGCGACATCGTCGGCGACCACACCATTCTCTTCGGCGGGGTGGGTGAACGCATCGAGGTCACGCATCGAGCCAGCAGCCGTGATACCTTCGCCCAGGGAGCATTGCGAGCGGCACGGTGGGTGGCCGGTAGGCCCCCCGGACTTTATGACATGACGGATGTGTTGGATTTGAAGTGATGGTCCATGCGCCTGAATGAATTGGCCTCTTCAATCACCACCTACGACTGGAGGCTTTCCAGTTTCCTCGCAGGCTTGTCGAAAACTGTTTTGGACTCCGGAAAACACAGAGCCGAGTATGATCGCTGATCGGGTCGGAAGAGCTCATAGGATGTTCAAAAAGGCCATTGTCTCACCCACCCAGCCCCGGCGATTCCATTTCCACCCTCCCACCCACCGATTGCTTTGCAATCGTTATCCCGCAACGCGCCGTTCCGCGGGCAAGGCCGCAGCCAGGTCCGCGGCGCGAAGAATAATGAGCGCCACGGTTGCGGACGGGCGCGAGTCGGTGAGCGCCCAGTGTCTTGAGGCGAAGCGTAACCTTTCTCACCGCCCGCCCACCGACTGTGGGAACAGTCGTTTTCCCGGGTCTCACCCGCCCGCCCCGAGCGGCCCAAGCCGCTCTTACCCGGGCAGTACGCTGAGCCTCTGAGGTTCACGCCGTGCCGAATAAGGCACGGCACGCCTGTGAACGCCGCCGAGATAGTGAGGCGGCAGTGTCCCGCGAGAACGCAGCCGGAGGAGTTTTTCAACATCCTGCTCGTGGTCAAGGAAGGCGCATCGTTGACCTCCGTGGACAGTGAAGGCCCGCGATAATCTCTGCGTGCGATCTTTGAGTCTGAAGCGGATTACAGAATGAGTCGGCTGGAGGGTTGTAACGCAGGACTGGGAAGATCGTCCGCCGGCGTTCGTTTTCCCTTCAGATTCTGCGTTCGTGTGCCGCGAGCGGATCGTTGATCATGCAAGTTTGCATGTTAGAGCTAGGAGGTCGTTCCGAGAAGTCGCTCGCCTGGAGGGTTTGGGGCCCCAGTGGTATCAAGCGCCCCTCTACGAGAATCAGTGTCTCGCTGTGAGGGGGCGAGGTTCCTGATCCGCAGCCTTGCGACGACCACAGTTCAAACAGGCGAACACCATGATCGCAAGTCCGGCATCAAGGTCGACTGCGCGCTCGGGGTACATTGTTCCGCGGCATTTGTCACATGTCTTCATGGCCCCACTCTAGCACCACCATAAATGGATGCATATCCATCGGAAGTACGGTCTAACGTGGGAAATAGGTCCCGTGTGAGCGGCATGACATAGGCCATTCGATCTATGTGCTATCGGCAGTGATAATGTACCCGGGAAAGCATTTCAAGTTGGTCCATCCTTGACAGTGAGCGACAGCTCCCATAGGATTGTGGTATACGAACATTACCTCTACTATGTATAGGATTCTCTTCGCACTAATCCTCCTCACCATCCTCTTCTTTCTAGTTCGGAGCGCCATACGGGATTTCAGGGGGCGTGCAGGACAAGGGATGCTTCCTCCCGACAAAGATCAGATGGTGCAAGATCCGGTTT
This sequence comes from Nitrospira sp. KM1, assembly GCF_011405515.1. Taxonomy (NCBI): domain Bacteria; kingdom Pseudomonadati; phylum Nitrospirota; class Nitrospiria; order Nitrospirales; family Nitrospiraceae; genus Nitrospira; species Nitrospira sp. KM1. The sequence goes on from NZ_AP022671.1 coordinate 2,900,579, forward strand.
GCCGTGCGTTTGTACCTAGGGGAACGGCTGTGACGGAAGTCGTGGGAGGGCAGACCTACTGTTTCTGTGGTCGGACTTGCGCGGACAAGTTTCAGAAGCAGATGTCCGCCTAACAGCCGGAGTAGTCGTAATCCGACAGCTTGTCTTCTTTATCGAACTTGAGGGTAATTTGACATTGATTCGGAGAGAAATTGAAGAGGGGAGCTCCTGTTTTCCCGCCAGCGATACGGTAATAGGTCCAGGTTTCTCCTCCGAAGAATCGAGGTGACTTTCCGTCCGGGGCGCCCCAATTCTTTTCAAACCAGGCTTTCTCCTTACCTTGCATTTCCGCCGGTCTCAAAGACGCTTCCAAATAAGGGTTGTTGCCCCCGCATGCCGAAAGTAGCAGAATCAGAAACAGCACCCAAAGGAATCGTCGCATTGTGTCTCTCCTGGAGGTCGATGAGATAGGGGAATACCGGGGGAATTGTAGCCCCCACCCTGGGGACTGTCAAACCCGGGAGACAGACATTGCGATGCAAGACCGTTCTTCATAGAATGGTCAAAGCAATGGTCGAAGGACGTGGACAGCAACCGTCATATCCGGACATGAAAGGATCGACGCATGAAATTCTATCTCGATACAGCGAGCGTGAAGGAAATTCAGGAAGCGGCGAGTCTCGGGCTGTTGGATGGGGTGACGACGAATCCTTCGCTTGTCGCGAAGGAGGGCCGTGTATTCCGCGAAGTCTTAGTCGAGATTTGTAACATTGTGGATGGTCCGATCAGTGCGGAAGTCGTCAGCATCGAGGCCGACGCCATGGTCAAAGAGGGTAAGGAGTTGGCCAAAATTCACAAGAATATCGTGGTGAAAGTGCCCCTGATCGCTGAGGGTCTCAAAGCCACAAAGCGACTGTCGTCAGAAGGCATCAGGGTCAACGTCACGCTCTGCTTCTCGCCTACGCAGGCACTCTTGGCTGCGAAGGCCGGAGCCTGGTGTGTGTCGCCTTTCATCGGCCGGCTCGACGACATCAGCTCGAACGGCATGGAACTGATTCGACAGATCGTGACGATTTATAAGAACTATGATTACAAGACCAATGTGCTCGTCGCCAGCGTTCGGCATCCCCAGCATGTCGTCGAGGCGGCATTGGCTGGTGGTCACATCTGCACCATGCCCTTTGCGATCTTCCAACAGATGGTGAAACATCCGCTGACAGATATCGGCTTAAAAAAGTTTCTCTCCGATTGGGAGAGCCAGAACAAGAAGAAGTGATGCCGCTTGCTCCTATCAGGTGTCTGCTCATTCGGGTCATACGTGCAGACGCCTACGGGCTTCTTGGAAGATGGTATCGAACATCGGCTTCGTGAGCTTGCCGGTAAATGTGTTCTGTTGGCTGGGATGATATGATCCGATCAGTGTCACATTCCATGGAAGCGGGTAGATGGCGGCGTGCCCGAATGCCGGTAGTGGAGAGGGAAGCCGGCATCCCTCTTCGCGGCAAGCTTTCAAGTACTGGTCGAACGCGACCTTGCCAAGGGTTACGACCACTTTCACATTGAGCAGCAGGCGGAGTTCTTCCCGCACATAAGGTCTGCAGGCTTCGAACTCGTCCGGTGCAGGTTTGTTGTCCGGAGGCGCGCAGCGGACCGACGCTCCGATATAGCAATTGGTGAGGATCAGCCCGTCATCCTTATGGTGCGAGAGCGGCTGATTGGCAAATCCATGACGATGTAACGCGTCATACAACCAGTCGCCGCTGCGATCTCCGGTAAAGACCCTTCCCGTTCGGTTCCCACCGTGAGCGGCGGGAGCAAGTCCCAATACATACAATTGCGCATCGGCGTCTCCAAAACCCGGCACCGGCTTTCCCCAATAGATCCATTCGCGATACTGCTTCCGTTTTTCCGCCGCCACGGTGTTTCTGTAACGCACCAATCGAGGACAAGCCGTGCAGGCTGTGATTCGATCATTCAATACCGTCAGAGGATGCATCGAAGGCAGTCTATCACGAAGACGAAAGCCGATCCTGCTTGCCGCATGAGGTTCGAGCTGTTAGCATGGGCATCGTCCGCCAGTTCATTCGCCGGAGGGAACACACATCATGAGGAGCTGGGTGCTGCGACATATGCTGTCAACCGGTCTGATCATTGCCTCGGTGTGTCCGATCTCGACGGCGGCGCAACCAGCGACCGATCCGGTGGACCTGAAGGATTCCGGCTTCCGTTCGATACTCAACGGGGAGACCGAACGTGAACTGCCTCTCCCGTCGCCGGATGCACTGGAGCCGGTGACTGACAATGAAGAACGCCTGGTCATCTTGCCCGAAATCAAACGTCAAGGTGAGCATTTCTACCTCAGCTCCTTCAGGCTACCCGACAAGATTACATTTGCAGGTCAGACCGTCCCATTGGACAACTGGCAGGTGCGAGAACGGATCGAGTACGAGTTCTATCAATTTCTCGAGGATCAGGGTGAAAGCATCATTCTGGCAAAGCGCACAGGGCGGTGTTTCCCACCTGCCGAACGACAACTGGCTGAAGCCGGACTTCCCGATGATCTGAAATATATGCTGCTCGTGGAAAGCAAGTGCATTTCGGCCGCCTATTCCAAGGCCAAGGCGTCCGGCCCATGGCAATTCATCGGTTCAACGGGAAGGCGGTATCAACTCAAGAGCGATGCGATTCGCGATGATCGGCGCAATCTGGAAATGTCCACGGAAGCCGCGGTCAAGTATCTCCGGTATTTGAAGGAGTATCAGCAGAACGATTGGTTCCTTGCGATGGCCTCCTACAACGCCGGTGAGGACCGGGTCCGTAAGCTGCTCAAGGAGCAGAAGATCTCTGATTATTGGCGGATGCATGGTCCGCGCGAAACCATGCGATATGTTCCACGCATCATTGCCGCCAAAGAAATTTATTCACAGCCGGAGAAATATCTCGGGCTCAGCAAGAAGGATTTGTACGTGCCGTTGGAAACCGAGACCGTGACGGTCAACGTGAAGGACTCTCAGCGCGCGCTCACCTCGATCGCTGAGGAATACGGGACATACTTTCTCGAACTCAAGATGCTGAATCCTGAATTCAAGAAAGACGTACTGCCGCGTGGTATCTATAAAATCAGGGTCCCTCGTCAAACCTGCCCGAGCCTCTGTTTCAAGCAGGACAAGACACCATAGTTAAACGTTCATGACCATCCATCTGCCCGCTTCCCGGGCGTCTTCGTTGCTGAAAGTCATGGTCGGACGGGCATTGAAGGCCGTCGATGCCGGAGCTGCGGTGCGGCGGGAAGTTACTCGGAACGGCGATCGGCTGGCGGTGGGCAGCCGGCGTTACGATCTCCGGCGGTACGAACGCATCGTTGTTATCGGCGCCGGAAAGGCGACGGCGACGATGGCCCGTATGATCGAGCGCATTCTCGGTCCCAAACTCGACGGCGGGCTGGTCATCGTCAAATACGGCCACGGCTTGCCGACAAGACGGGTTCGTGTCGTGGAAGCCGCGCATCCCCTTCCGGACCGCGCCGGGCAGGCCGCGGCCCTTCGTCTGCTGGCCATGGCGGCCTCTCTCTCGAAACGTGATCTGCTGATCGTCCTGCTGTCCGGCGGGGCATCCAGCCTGATGCCGGCCCCTGTGCCGGGCGTCACGCTCGCCGACAAGCAACGCGTGAGCAACCTGCTCCTGAGAAGCGGTGCGACGATCAGTGAGATCAATACCGTTCGCAAGCATCTCTCCCGCCTCAAGGGAGGGCGTTTGGTCGAATCCACCGCAGCCACGGTGGTCACGATCATCCTGTCCGACGTCCTTGGCGACGATGTCAGTTCGATCGCGTCCGGTCCAACCGTGCCCGATCCGACGACGTATCAACAGGCGGTCGAATGTCTCAAGCGCTATCGTATCTGGACCGCGACGCCCCGCTCGGTACGGGCATATTTGGAGAAAGGTGCCAAAGGTCTGTTGCCTGAGACGCCCAAAGCGGGTAATCGAGCCTTCCGCCGTGCCAGACATCTTATCGTCGGGAGCAATGCGGTCGCGCTCGCAGCCGTCACCCGTGTGGCGCGCGAGGCCGGCCTCAGAACAGTCTTGCAGTCGCCCGCCGTCACCGGCGAGGCACGGGTGGCGGGCGCGCGCTTCGCGGCCATCGCGCAGCGAATCGTACGGCGGGATGATCCGGTCCGCAGGCCCTGCTGCGTCGTTGCGGGAGGAGAAACGACCGTGACCGTGAAGGGGAATGGAACAGGAGGACGGGCGCAGGAGTTCGCTGCCGGGGCTGCGCAGGGTATTGCCGGGTTGAAGAATGTGTGGGTTGCTGCGATTGGCACCGACGGCACCGATGGTCCGACGGACGCCGCCGGGGCTGTCGTGTCGGGCGAGACGATCGCGCGCGCAAAACGCCTGCATGTCGATCTCGATCTGGCTCTTCGGCTGAATGACACCTACCCGGCGTTGTCCAACCTCAAATGTCTCGTCAAGACAGGTGCCACCGGAACGAACGTGAACGATCTTTACCTCCTTCTGCTGTTGTAGGTACTATTCGGGCGATGACCCGTCCGCTGATTCTCCCGCTCACGGACTGTACGGATCCCGCGTTGGCGGGAGGTAAGGCGGCAGGCTTAGGGCGCCTACTGGCCGCCGGCTTTCCAGTTCCTCCCGCCCTGTGTCTGACGACGCTTGTCCATCGCGAAGCGCTCATGCGTTCCGGATTTGATGCCGATGTGTGCTGGCTGGACGCTTGTCGCGTGGAAGGAGAGGAGCGACTGGCTAAGCTGCGCACAGGTCGGTCTGCGGTTTCGGCGTTGGACTACGGTCCCATCGTGGCGATCTGTCGTGAAGCCATGACTTTCCACCGCCTCACAAGCGAAGCAGGGTGGGCCGTACGGTCTTCGGCTACCGTCGAGGATGCCGGCGATGCGAGCTTTGCCGGACTGTTTAGCACTCGGCTCGGCGTGCAGTCGAAGGATCTTGCTGCCGCGATTCGGGACGTCTGGTCGTCGCTGTGGGACGAGCGAGTCCTGCAGTATGTGCGTGCTCGCGGCGCCGGAGGTCGGCCACCCGGCATGGCGGTGGTGATTCAGCCCATGGTCGCGGCTGATGCAGCCGGTGTGATGTATTCAATGCATCCTGTCACCGGCCGATCCCGTCACATCCTGATCAATGCAATCCCAGGACTGGCTGCCCCGCTCGTCGACGGTCGGGCGGCTCCCGATCAATATGTCGTACAGGTGGATGATGCTGGCAAGCCCGTCTTGGTCCGATCCGCCGTGATCTCGGAGAAGTCACGAAAACTCTCGGTCGACCAAAACGGACTGCATACTGATTCGCTGACCGCTAAAAGGGCCCGTTCCGGTACGCTGTCAGAAGGACAACTCTTCGGCCTGGCCGAAATGGCAAAGGAGATTGAGAAGGCGCTTGGTTGTCCCGTCGATGTGGAATGGGCATTCGCATCCGAGCGATTACGGATCCTCCAAGCGCGTCCTATTACGGGTATCGTCCCTACGGTGGCTACGACCAACGATGATTGTGAATGGACAAGGGCCAATTTTAGAGAAACGATGCCGGAAGTGCCGAGCCCATTGGGGATTTCGTTTCTCGAACATTTCATGGACATGTACATCATGTCGCATTACCGTCGGCTCGGATGCAGGGTTCCCGAGGGGATCTCAGCCGTGCGGGTGCTTCACGGCCGGCCCTATTTGAACGCCTCACTGTTCCATTGCCTCATCGGCCAGCTCCGAGGCGATCCCTCCATGAACATCGAGCAGCTCGGAGGTGAAGCGGTCCTCGATCCGCTGCCCACGAAGCCGATCGGCTGGGCCGCCTATGCTCGCGCTGGGTGGCTGATGTGGAAAGAGATGAAACTGGTCGATCGCATGGGCCCGGTGTGGTTTGCAGAAATGCGCGCCATGGCTTCCGACTACAACCTTGAACGAATCCGGCAATGGACCGCCGAAGAACTGTCGAGGGCTCTCGACCGGCTTGGACGGTGGCTCGATACGCGCGAGGTGACGTTCGGTATTGCCGCGGCCGTGGGCCAATGCCTTCAAACATTCAGCGTGCTGCTGCCGGCCTGGCTTGGACCGGATTGGCGAACGCTTTTCAATGCGGCGCTTCAGGGACAGGGGACGGTCATCAGCGCAAATCAGATCGTGCAATTGGCCGGGATCGTGGATGTTGCGCGGCAGGATCGCTCGCTGGTGCAAACGATCGCGACGTTGCAATGCGACATTCGGACCGTGCGCTGTCAATTTCCAGCACATCCCTTTCTTTCGGCGTTCGATCGCTACATGGAGGATTACGGCCATCGTGGAGTGGGCGAATCAGATGTCATGTCGCCGCGATTCAGGGATCAGCCGGATGCGGTGCTGGCGGTGATACGATCTCAATTGAACGGTCCCGCTGCCCGGCCCGAGGAGATTCTCACGCGGCAACGAACCACTCGAGCAGAAGCCTTGAAGGCCATCCAGAAAAGGATCGGCTGGCGCCTGGATCGGCAAGTGATCTTTCAATGGTGGTACCGACGCCTCTGTCGGTTTTTCTCTCTCCGTGAGGAGAACCGACATCACCTGATGCGGTACTCGACGGCAGCCCGCGCGCTGTTGCTTCGTCTGGGCGAACGCTTCGTCGAACGAGGCGTGCTGGAGATGTCTGACGACATCTTCTTCTTGACGCTGGATGAACGGGAGGCGTTATCAGCGTTCGTCGACCGGGAATGGAAATCTATCGTGCGCTCGCGGCGATCCGAGCATGCTAGGCAGTGGGCGGTTAGCGTTCCCGATACGATCCGGGACTGGGGAAAACAGTCGCCGGTTGGACCATCTGCTGATGATAGTATCCGAGACGGAGTGCTTCACGGACTTCCCATCAGTGTCGGGCTCTCGACCGGGCCGGCCAGATTGATCCGCTCCATGGCTGATTGGATTCATGTCAAACCCGGAGATGTGATCGTCGCACCGGTCATCGATCCAGGGATGGCGCCGCTGTTTGGGATCGCCTCCGGATTGATCGTCGAAATGGGAGGGACATTGTCGCACGGGGCGATCATCGCGCGCGAATACGGCATCCCAACTGTGGCCAATGTCGGCGATATCATGAGCCGGCTTCGAGACGGCGACATCATCACCGTGAATGCCAGCATGGGGGAGATTATTCTTCAATCTGAGATGCCGTTGTCCGTGGCAGAGCCTAAAGGCCCTAGACTCTCAAGTACTTGACCTTTGAGTAAAACTTTCGTAGTCTCGCCGAAATTTCCTGTCTTCACGAGCGACACCCTACAATTGATCTGATTCTAATCGTTAAGATGACGGGATCACGATCTCATGATTGAGGGTACCGCCCTTACCATAGGCCTTGCGGCTGGCGTGCTTTTCGGAGCCGTCATTGCCGGTTTCATCACGTCTTCTCGCGTGCGTGCCCGGATGCAGGCGCAATTGCTCGCATCCGCGGAGCGTGCGCAGCGAGCCGAGACGCTCACGGAGGAATTCCGTCGCCGCGGAGACGAGGATCGTGCCGTGCTCGATCAGCTTCGTCAGGAACTAGCCAATGCCTCGCATGCCCGTGCCGTGGCCGAAACTCAGGCCGTGGAAACACTGCGGCAGGCGGATGAACAGAAAAATCTCTTGAGTCAAGCCCGTCACGAATTGATTGAAGCGTTTCAGGCCTTATCGGGAGAAGCGCTGAAGCACAACAATGAAGCCTTCTTGAATCTAGCCAAGACGTCCTTTCAAACGCTTCAGGCCGAAGCCAAGGGTGATCTCGCCCGCCGACAGCAGGCGATCGATGAATTGGTCAAGCCTCTTACGGAATCGCTGCATCGGTACGACGAGCAGCTCCGCCACATCGAACAATCCCGGCAAGCCGCCTACGGCGGTTTAGACCAACACTTAAAGCTACTGGCGGAATCCCAGCAGCGGCTGCAAGAGGAGACCGGAAATCTCGTACATGCATTGCGCTCTCCGACGGTGCGTGGCCGTTGGGGAGAAATTACTCTCAGGCGGGTGGCCGAACTGGCCGGCATGGTGGCGCATTGCGATTTTGTGGAGCAAGGATCGGTCACTGCGGAAGAAGGGCGTATCCGTCCAGATATGATCGTCAATCTTCCGGGCGGCCGTCAGATCATTGTGGATTCGAAAACGGTGCTGGCGGGCTATCTTGATGCGCACGAAGCGGAGAACGAGGAGCGCCGGCTTGAAGGCCTGCAACGCCATGCGGCACAGGTCAGGTCACGGATGGATCAACTGAGTCTCAAGGCCTATTGGAGCCAATTTGAACAGACGCCGGAATTCGTGGTGCTGTTTTTGCCGGGCGAGCAATTCCTAGGAGCCGCATTGGAACAGGACTCGAGTCTGATCGAGGACGGATTCGCACAAGGCGTGGTCCTGGCGACCCCGACCACACTCATGGCGCTGTTGCGGGCGGTGGCGTATGGTTGGCGGCAAGAGCGGCTGACGGCGCATGCGGAGGAGGCGGGAAGATTGGGCAGGGAGCTGTATGAACGGATGGCGGTGCTGGCCGAACATTTGAACGACGTGGGGCAGTCCCTGGGAAAGAGCGTGGTGGCGTACAATAAAGCCGTCGGCTCGCTGGAGACGCGGATTCTGCCGGCGGCGCGGAAATTTAAGGAGCTCGGGGTATCGTCGGAGAAGGAGACGCCGTCGCTGTCTCCGATCGAAACCGTACCGAGGAAGGCGCTGCCTCACGAATATGAATAGGAGAGGGTCATGACTGATGCACAAGGAATGGTCGAAGCGTTCCATCGCATGTTTCAGATCGTCGTGAACGACGTGCCCACCGCGGTCGACGATCGCACGCGGGCGTTGCGTATCCGGTTGATCGAGGAGGAGTTTCAAGAACTTCAGGAAGCCATGAAGACCGATGATCTGGCCGCCATCTCCAAGGAAATGGCGGACCTCCTGTACGTCGTGTACGGCACGGCTGTGTCGTTTGGCATCGATCTGGAACCCGTGTTCCGGGAGGTCCACCGCTCCAATATGAGCAAGATCGGAGGGTACAAACGGGAAGACGGGAAATGGGTGAAGCCAGCCAGCTATTCGCCGGCGGTGATCGAACCGATCGTGGAGGGGCAGGCGGCACGGCGACGAGGAGTGGTAGAATCGGCAGAGAAGCTTGAAAGGGTGCAACAAGAGGCATGAGGACACTGCACTGTCCAAACTGCGGCACGCCGTTCGTTCGGGTGGCCTCGAACGAAGGGTCCGTCGAGCGCATGTTGAACCGTTTCAACATGTTTCCATTCCGCTGCCAGCTCTGCACAAATCGCTTCCGCGCGTTCTTTTCGGGAGGCAAACTCATCACGCAGGCGTACGACCGGCGACAGTTCAAGCGCCTGACGGCATCGATCGAGGCCCAGATCCTCGACGAACGGCAGTTGCCCTTCGCTAACCGCGTCACCGATATTTCCATGGATGGCTGCACGCTCTTGATGACGGGATTTTCCAAGGGTACGTTTCTGGAACTTGTCCTGAAACCGGCATCGGAACTCGAAGAAATCCGGATCGAGAGTGCGATGGTCTGTTCAGTCCATTCGTCTTCCGTCGGTCTGAAATTTCTCGAAATGACCGATCCGGACAAGCAGCGCCTCAGCCAAGTCGTACTGGGTCTTCTCGTGAGCCAAGGGCAGCATCCCACCACGAACGCGTAACGTCTTCTCCTATCGACGCGGCTTGACCGCCACCATCATGTTATCCAGTAAGCGGACCGATCCGATGCGAACGGCCCCCAAAATGACGGCCCGCCGCTCGATGCGGGTCAATGGTTCAAGCGTCTCCGGGTCGCATATGGCGAGATAGTCCACGGACATGGTTGGTTCGCGCCCAATGACGTGTCGCATGCGCTGTTCGATTGATCGGCTGTCGCGCAGGCCGGTTTCAACCGCGGTCCTGCCTATCAGCAATGCCTGATGAAATGTAGGCGCTGCGCGCCGTTGGAAAGGAGTCAGATAGATGTTGCGGGAACTCATGGCCAGGCCGTCTGGTTCCCGGATCGTGTCGGGCACGATGAGATCGATGCCGAGGTTCAGATCACGAATCAGACGTCTGATCAGCGCGGCTTGTTGAAAATCCTTCTGCCCGAACAGCGTGACATGTGGCCTGACGATACTGAACAGTTTGGTCACGACCGTGGCCACTCCGGCAAAATGATGCGGCCGCGACGCTCCCTCCCAGTGTTGCGCAACGACCGGGACCGTGACGATGGTTTGAAAGCCTTCCGGATACATCGCTCCGGCGTCAGGTTCGAAACAGACGTCCACGCCCTCCCCTCTACACAGTGCACGGTCTTTGGCAATCGGTCTGGGATAACGGGAGAGATCCTCGTTAGGGCTGAATTGGGTAGGATTGACAAAAATGCTGACGACCAGCGCGTCGCACTGCAATCGCGCCGCTTTGATCAAGGCACGATGACCGTCATGAAGAGCGCCCATCGTGGGCACCAATCCGATCGTCACGCCCTCGCGCCGAAGACGGTCGCTCCAACGACTCATGGCGTGCGGAAGGCGGATGATCTTCATGAATCGCCAGTCGAACTGCAGGCAGGTCTGGATCCGTAGCGCGTCGACGGTTGGGGGAACAGCAGACGGACTTCCGATGGATCGTCCGCTTCCGCCAGCAGTTGATTGACCGTGCGTCTCATGGTCGGATGAACGAACAAAGGTTCCAACTCGCTTAGCGGCATGAGGACAAAGCGACGCCGGTGGAGACGCGGGTGGGGAACGGTGAGTCCGGGTTCGTTGATCACCCGATCTCCATAAAAGAGAATGTCCAGGTCCATCGTCCTGGGGCCTGAGCGATTCTCCTCATCGCGTCCGAGGGAGCGCTCGATCTCCCGAATGACTGTCAACAGGGATTGCGGAGTCAGATCGGTCTCGATGTGGACGACGCCATTGAGAAACCAGTCGTTCCCCGGTTGAGCATGGTCGAACACCGGCTCGGACTCATAGAGAAGCGAGACGCCGGCGAGCCTCGAATGGGGAAGCAAGCTCAGCAGAGTCACTGCCCGGTCGCAGAAGTCGATGCGGTTTCCGACATTCGACCCGAACCCGATGAATACTGCTTCCCGGCTCATTCGTTCTTCCGCCGTTAAAATCCTGCTTTCTTGATGCGCTCCACGGCTTCGGCCAGCCGCTCCTTCGATGTACAGACGGTCATCCGGATATAGCCTTCTCCCGGCGCCCCGAATCCGTTGCCCGGAGTGGTCACGATGCCTGATTTTTCGAGAAGATGCGCTGTAAATGAAGCGGAATTATATCCTTTCGGAACTGTGACCCATATGTAGAACGCAGCAGGGGGAGGATCGACTTCAAGCCCCAGCTTTTTCAAGCCCGGCACCAGGATATCGCGTCGTTCCTGATAAACCTTTCGAAGCGCATCGGTCACGGAATCGTCAAGGTCAAGGGCAGTGATTCCTGCGGCCTGGACGGCCTCGAACACTCCTGAGTCCAGGTTGCTCTTGACCTTGCCGAGTCCAGCCAGCACGTCTTTGTTGCCGACGGCAAATCCGAGACGCCAGCCGGTCATATTGTATGTCTTGGAGAGCGAGTGGAATTCGACGCCGACATCCTTGGCCCCGTCCACTTCCAGAAAACTGGCCGGCCGTTTGCCATCGTAGAAGATTTCCGAATACGCGGCATCGTGGCAGACGATGATCTGATGTTCCTGCGCGAACTCCACGACGCGCTTGAAATAGTCTTTCGTCATGATCACGGAGGTCGGATTATTCGGCGAGTTGAGCCACATGAGTTTGGCTTTCCTCGCGACATCCTTTGGGATTGCCGTGAGATCGGGCAGGAACCCGTTGGCCTTGGTCAGCGGCATGATGTGTGAAATCCCGCCGGAAAAACTGGTCCCAACCGGGTACACCGGATAGCCGGGGCTCGGCACCAGGACGATATCGCCGGGATCGACAAAGGCGAGATGGATATGTCCGATGCCTTCCTTCGAGCCAATCAGAGTCAGGACTTCATTCCCCGGATCGAGCGTCACGTTGAACCGTCGTGCGTACCAGCCGGCCACTGCCTTGCGGAACGTCAGCATGCCTTCATAGGACGGATATTGGTGATGTTTGGGATTCTTGGCCGCGATGGCCAGGCTCTCGATGATTGGGCCCGGGGTCGGAAGGTCCGGATCACCGATGCCGAGGTTGATGATGTCGACGCCCCTGGAGATCGCCTCCTGTTTCATCTTGTCGATGGCGGCGAACAGATACGGCGGCAGTGTCTTAATGCGGTTGGCAACTTCGATTGGGAAACCGGCCATGGTCTCACTGCTCCTTTGCTGAATGAATGAGAATCGAGTGACAAGAGTACAGCAGGACTGAGTTGTCAATCAACGCTGTGAAGAGCTCAGATGACCGATCAGTCGATCGGCAAACTGGTGCAGGACAGGCAGATGAGGAAGTGCAGAAGCCTTCACATCCTGCGCGGTCAGGCGCGCCTTGATCAGATCCGGAGCGCATTCCCGGCACAGTGAATCAATGCCGGCTGGCTCCATTTCGATATGAAAAAGGAGCCCGTACGCAGCAAGCCCGTAGCGGAATGCCTGGAGCGGCGCAACGGATGATCGCGCCAGCGTAACGCAATGGCTCGGCAAGTCATAGATTTCGCCATGCCATTCGAAGACATCGAACGAGCGCGGCAAGGTCTTGAAGAACGGATCGTCGGACGCCTCAGGCGTGGCGGTAATCGTCGTCATGCCGAGTTCCAATTGCATTCCAGACCTCACGGTCGCCCCGAGCGCCTTGGCCATGAACTGACTACCGAGACAGACGCCGATGACCGGATTGCCGGCGAGAAGCACAGACCGGATGAAGGCCGTCTCCTCGGTGATCCAACGATCAGAATCGTTGACCGACATCGGCCCGCCCATGACGATGAGCAGATCGCCGGCGTCTTGCGGCAGGCCCTCCTTGGGAACCAGGTACGGTTCAAGCGAGACACCACGGTTGTGCAGTGCCGTTGCAAAGGCGCCGGGACCTTCGAATTCCACATGTTGGAGGATTACGGCGCGCATTGACAGTTCTGTGAAATCACACTACGCTTCGTGCTTTAAATAAGATAAGGCGAGCTGGTGCCTGCTCCGATCAGAACGTAAACGAGATATAGTTGCGCATTCAGTCTGAGGTCGAGGACGTAGTGTTGTTATCAATGTACGCGAGGTCGATTTCAGTTACAAGGGAGTCGGGAAGGTTTGGCTCTCAGGGATTACCCACAAGGCATTCTAATAGGTTAACCAAGTTTGCAGGAGTTATCATTTGAAGGAATCTGATCTCGACTGGCTGGTCCGCAACCGTTCAGCGATTCAAGAGTTGCTGCTCGAATTGTGGAAGGAATTTCCCGATACCCCTGCGCTTGATTCCCAGCCGAGGGCCATATTGCAGTTGCTTGTCGGTGCGGCATTTTCGCTATGGCGGGGCGCGTCCTTGGCGGGTACGGCGCGGGATTGGCAGGAGAACGCCAGCCATTCGAAAAAATTTCTGTATATGGTCGTGAAGGACAACGCGATCGGTTCGTCGCAGGAGCGGGAAACCGGATTCTGGACGGTGGGCTATTACTTGAACAATGCGTGTTTGCGTTTGGATATGGCCTATCGGATGCTGGACTATTCTCCACCGCTGCGCACCTCCATTGCCGATTTCCTCAAACTGCACACAGCCGCGACCGAATCACCTGCAGATCCGCGCGAACCTTGGGAACTTGCGCATCGTGCCGCCTATGATCTCTTGAACGAAACCAGACGGCGGTTGACACAGTCGTAAATACTGTCCAGCCGTTGAAGTCACGTCACGCTCGACAGGGCAGTTGAACTTCTCGTTGTGTGGGCCGATATCACGACGCTTGCTGTCGACGCGATCGTCAATGCCGCGAATGAATCGTTGCTCGTGGGAGGTGGCGTCGACGGTGCGATTCATCGCGCTGCAGGGCCGACCTGTTGAAGGAATGCCGAATGCTCGGAGGCTGCCTCACCGGAGAGCCAAGGATGACTCAGGCATACCGTCTTCCCGCCCGCCATAATCATCCACACGGTTGGACCAGTCTGGTATGGAGGGACGCGAGGTGAGCCTGACCTTCTGGCGTCCTGTTATCGTTCTGCCATTGAAATTGCGGCTGCAGCCAGCTCAGTACGATCGCATTTCCAAGCGTCAGTACAGGCGTATATGGATATCCGGTCGAGCTGGCCGTCCCTGTTGCGGTGGCATCTGTGAGAAAGACAGTGGCAAGATACTCAATCATTCGGCAAGTCGTCTTCTGCTGTTTTTCACATCATGATCGCGCCGTCTATGAAAAGCCCCTCCTCGGAAATTAGTCCTTCGAACCGTAAGGCTGACCGTCCCGCGCTTCCTGACCGCATCTATCATCTCGCTGAAGCTTCAAACTGGCCAAAAATTCGACGAACGGGACTGCATAGCACCAGCGTGCTCCTCGACCGGGCGACATACTCCGGTGAACGGCGAGACGCACTGGAACGGCACCAACGGAAAACCTCTATTGTGTTGTCTGATGGTGCTCTCATCCGCGACCAGCGGCCCATGCCGTCTGATGCCTTGGCGTCATGCCTCGTGGGTCTGTCCCCGCCAGAATGGTACGCCATGATCAATGCCCGCGTTTTCTTCTGGATTGATCCTGACAGACTGAACCGTCAGCGTGCGGCATGTGGTGCGCGGCCACAGATCGTCCTCACCGTTGACACGCAGCAATTAGTCACGGCGTATCATGACCGCATATCGGTGACGGCAATCAATACCGGCAACGCCAGACGGCGGCCGGCGCAACGCGGCGCTGCCACGTTCGTGCCGTATCAAGAATGGCTGGCGGCGCGGTGGAGCTCTGAGAGCCGTGGGCTCGGCATGCATGAACGGAGCCGTTCACATCGACCGGTCGAGCTTACGGTGTTGGAGTCAGTTCCGGATATTATGCGGTTTATCGTCGGAACCAGGCGACTCGAGCCCGGCGAATTGCTCGCTCCCGGCGACTGAGCGGGTGTGGTGAACGGGCTCTCGATCAAGGCTGTTCGAAAAAATATTTGAAGCTGATGTTCGGATAGATCGCGCGCATGTCGTTGTCGCCGGCGATGGTGAACATCACGCCGATAGCACCTACCAGTTTGGCGCCGGACTCGTAGCGGGAAAATGTATATTCAAGGCCCGGTTGGACGCCCAAGAGCCAGAACGTCTTGGTGGATGAATTAACCGGATGGCCGTCCAGCCGCGTGCCGAGCTGTTGGAGCGTCGTCAGTTCGACGAGATAACCTAGGCCGTTCTGTTCGTTCACGACGTGCTCGAGCGCAAGGTGCGTCGTGATCAGGTCCCCTCCGTAGACCGTTTCACCGGGAACTGAGCCGGATCCCGGGGCATTGTAGGTATAGAACACATTGCCGCTTACGCGAAACGGCTGAAGATTCTTACGGAACAGCAAACCCTCCGAAATCGCGGTGGACCCAAATCGGCTTGACGGAACCCTGGAGAGCGGGGTGAATCCGCCGGGAATCTCTGGTGTGCCGGCCCAACGATTTACTGGGAGCGATACCTTGCTATAGAGCGAGATAGACGGTCTCCAGGAATCCGGATTCTGAACGATCGGGCGATATTTCATGATGAGGCTGGCTGTGCCAATTCCAAGTGCCGATGTTCGGCCATCGGGGTCCGTATTGTCAGAATGCCAATAAATGCCCGACACGCTCAGGCCGGTAAGGACGTGCTGGCTGAGACCATAGTAAAGGATGGCTACCGGCATGACAGCGTCAGGACTAAATGGGGTTGCCGTCGCTTTTGAGGTGGTATTATGCTCGAAATTCCCGGTCCCGATTTGCCCTTGGACGTAGAGGCGGACGAACCACTGTCCCTTCCGCGATACGTCGGCGCTTGAGGTGAAGGATGTGCCGTGCGTTGGAGGGTTCCAACTCTGACGGTACCTCATTAATTCTTCTTGAGTCGGAACCCAGTCGAGGCCAAAAGTGGAAGACAGGTTTCCGCAACCCAGCAGAATGGTTAGGGTGAACAGTGCGGTGCGGCTGTTCACGATATCGAGCCGCCCTCATATTGAAGGTCGATCATACAATGGGGGCGGCCATTGCATTCGAGCACGAACTGGGCAATCGATGTCGTGTTAGAACGCATGGGTTCCATCTTCGTCGGCTCGAGCATATTGAAAACCGGCTTTCTCCACCAGCGATGGGAGAGGTATCGTATTTCAGGGTCATTGTTCAAGTTGTGAAATCCACAATAACGTTTCGAGAGAAGGAGGAGCGTGGATATGGTGACCATGGCACTGTTCGTCCGTTTGGAAGCCAAACCGGGAAAAGAAAAAGAGGTCGAGAACTTTCTGCTGAGTGGACTGCCGCTGGTGCAAGCCGAGCCTGCCACCACGGCCTGGTTCGGGATTCGTCTCGGTCCCTCCACGTTCGGAATCTTTGATGCATTTCCAAACGAGGCAGGCCGCCAAGCGCATCTGACTGGTAAGGTTGCCGCCGCGTTGATGGCCAAAGCCGGGGATTTATTTGCCAAACCCCCTTTCATTGAAAAGGTGGACGTCTTGGCGGCCAAACTTCCAGGCTCCTAATGCAAAGGATTTGTACTCAGGATGTTCGTGAGACTATCGGCAGAAACGCTGCCATCACGTCGTCCGGCATACTCGCTCGCGACACAGTACGATTCGACTTCGAACGGCTTCGGCAGAAGCGAGACCCTGGTGTCTTCCGTTTCTCAACTGGTCCTTACGGGCCGGGTGCGATACAATCGTACACATGAACACGCCGATCAAGGATCTCGAAGACGTCCGATGGCTCTTGGGCCATACCGGAGGATTTCGCGGCGGGTATGTCACCGACGTCCACATGTCCAAACGCCGTCTGTATGACGAAGGATCTGCGCGTGAGGTCCTGACCGATACGACGGTCAGCATCATTGTCCGTTACCGTATTCGCGAAATGGCGCGGGTCGCAAAACTGACGATGATCGGCGTCTCTGATTTTTCTATTTTTGAACAAGAAGGGGCGGATTGTTCGAGGCTCGAAGTCGTTCAGGCTGAGTGGACTGCGGGAAAATTGCGGTTCTGGTTTGATCCGCAAGGCGAGTTATATGTGGTGTGTGACGAAGCATCGCTTGAGGAAGTGGCGATGCCGTTTTTCGAAGACCGCGCCAGGGAACACCCGATCCGCTGGACGTTTCAAAGCCCGATGGCCGACTGGCCGACCGTCGAATGGCTGCTGGATGCCCTTCACGGAGCCGGCGTGCCGTGCACGTGGAAAAAAACTGCGAGAACAGCCCGCCGCCAGTCATCGATTCAATGGGAAGGGGAGTTGCTGCCGACGTCAGACGCGGAGGAAATGGAGTGTGGCGGTGTGCGCGCCATGCTGTACGGTCCACTAGACGGGCCGGGATTCGGGGTCGTTCTCCAAGTCGAGGGCGCACATAACCGAGCGGCGAATCGCATTCTCTCAACCGCCGCCGACCTGCTCGTGCGTCGTTTCTCCGGCCGGTGCCTGGTTGGAAACACGATCATTCCAGGAGGCGAATGGCTGAGTTGGAAAACGTTGGAATATCAGCGCGCGATTGATTCTGAACCAGCCGATAAATGAAGCACATCGCTGTGCAGGTGCGTCAGCTGTCGTTACGCCAAGGCTTCTTCGCTGGAATGTCCCGTCGCATGCGTGGTGGGATGCGAATAGACCGTCGTACCGTTCGAGTGGGCCATGCCGCTTCCGTTTTTGCCATTCACGCATTCGACTAACGCCCAAAACCTCAGCGGATTCACGTTCTGCTTGCGCGCGACGTGAAGGCTCGTACCCTCCAGTACGGTGTTGAGCGACAGGTCGGTTCTCCACCCGAGATGCCTGGTGAGAGGAGAAATGACTTTTTCTACGGCGGCGATCATCTTATTGCCATTGCTGAAGTGATTGAGCATGATGATACGCCCGCCAGGACGGCAGACTCGGATCATTTCATTGACCACTTTGCGGTAATCGGGGACGGCCGTCACGACGTAGGCGGCCACGACGGTATCAAAGCTGTTGTCCTGGAAATCCATCGATCCGGCATCCATCCGGTGCAGGGTCACGTGATCCATGCGATGTTCCATGGTGCGCTTTTTGGCTATGTCGAGCATGCCTTCCGAAAAATCGATGGCGACGATTTGACAATGACGGGGATACATGGGGAGAGCGAGACCGGTACCGACTCCAACTTCGAGAATGCGTTCATCGGGCTGGACATTGAGGTTTCGTATAGCTGATTCGCGCCCTTCGTGAAACACTTTCCCAAAAATTTTATCGTATACACCGGCGTAAGACGTATACACTCGCTCGACTTTGTGTAAATCCATGTCACCTCCAACCCACACATCGCGCATCCTGCCCACCCCGAGGAGCAGGGATGAACCGATAACGAATTCGGTGGGGTCTAACTATAAAATATGGCGGAGCGCCTGAAATGGAGCGAGGGGACCCGCCGGAATAAAAACAGCTCTACAATAGCCAACTTCTGGCGGTGAGTCAACAGAATCTTCCCGCATCTTGCTCAAAAATCGATAAAAATGGTTTACATGCCGGACTTGATTCGTCTCTAAACGCTGTGGGATAGCTACGCCCATGATTCTCGCGGGGATGTTTGCCGCACTGTTGTTCCTAGGATTGATTCTCGGCGACTGGCTGTACTTCGTCCGCCTGACGCCCGACGCCAGCCGGTACGGCTGCGGGATCGCGAAAAGTCAGAGTACGATTCGCGCGGTCAGCCTGCCGAGCTTCCGCAAACGGTTGGACGATAACGGCGGCGCATTGATCCTTCCGCACGGGATCGCGCGCATGTACCCCGATCTGGATCAAATAGCCATCCGTCCGCAGTACCATCTGTTCTCCATGAGTTTTCGCACGGCATGGCCGGTCAAAGGATTGATCCATCTCTCGACCGGTGAGGAGAGCACGAATATGCTGTGCGTGAAACGCATTCCGTGGTCTTCCGCACTCATCACCATGCTCTGGTTTCTCCTGGTCGGAGCAGGGACGGCGTCATTTCTGGTGATGTATGCGTTGCAAGGGGGCCTCGACTCATTCACCGGCGTGCTCATGGGAGCTGGAATCCTCGGCATTGGACTGCTTGTCTTCGCCTTCGGCCTCGTGACCGTTGTCATTTCTTATCGACTGGAGAACAGCCGGCTCGAAAGAGTGTACGGAGAATTGCGGGCAGAGATGGAGAAGACGGCGGCTACCTGAAAAGGTTGAGAAACCGGTCATACTCGGCTGGAAGATCGAGTGCCGGACGGTCCCGTGCCAATCCTGCAATGATGCCGCGGTGTTTTTTGCTGAGCCCAGAATCTTCGAATGCCCGCCTGAAGTGCTCCCATCGTAAGTCGGACTCCTGTGCCAGCCGGGCCTGATCGGCCTTGGGCAGCGCATGAACTGTGCTGGTCAGGGCACGGATGGCCTTCTCGACGCTCTCATAGGGAGGCGCGAGCTTCAACCGTGCATAAAAGGTTTCCAGATGCGTGCGAAATTCTTCTTTAAGGTCATGGATCGGATCGGATGATGGCGGGTTTGCTTGTGACATCTGCGGTCGACGGATGATACGGTATGATGGTTCAGAGTGACAACCAGTCGGCGGTAATTATTTTGCAACGGGGAGAGGGTTGGAAGATGGCACACATCAGATGGGCGGCATGGGCGCTGACGGGTCTGCTGGTTCTGACAGGCTGTTCACACCATCATCATAATAAGATGGCAGGTGGAACACACGATGCCTATTGGGACAAAGGCCGGCAGGATGTCGAGAAGCTGATTGATCGGACCGTGAAGGACCCGGCAAAAGCATCACAGGTGAAGGCAGCCGCCGATGAGATTGTGGCCCAACTCAAAACCGGGCGGGAGCAGGAACGGGCGTTTCATCGTCGGTTGTATCAACTCAACTCGAGTTATCAGGCGGTGCCGGAGGAGTTTATGAAGATCCTTGACGAGGCCAACAATCAGCGAATGCGCTCGGCCTCCAAAGTACTTGGTTTGCGTTTTAAAATGAGAGACCTGATGACACCTGAAGAGTGGAAGTCACTTTCAGACCAGATGGCAGAGTATAGCGGACGGTATGCGCATGGAGGTGCTGCGCCCACTGGCCACTACTGATTCGTGGCGGCAGCCGCTTTCAGAGGCATGGCCGTCCAGGACGCGCCGGCATTGGTCGAGTGATATAATCCGCTGCCATTGGTGCCTGCGAACAAAACTTGGGGGTTATTGGGTGCCATCGCCAGCGCGCGGATATTCAATGTTGCGAATCCCTGATTGATCGCAGTCCAGGTGGCGCCGCCGTCGGAACTCGTCCAGACGCCCGCCGGCCCTCCGATGTACAGATGTGAGGGGTCAGTCGGATGGATGACGATGCTGCTGACGAATGCCTCGGGAAGCGTATGCCCGATCCGCTCCCAGACCGAGCCTTTCGTCGTCGTCTTAAATAGTCCCTTCGTCGTGGCGGCATATACCACCTCAGGCGTCAGGGGATCGATGGCCAGCGCATTGACGCCGAGTGCCATGGCGGCCATGAGCTCCCGTTCGGGAATGAGTCCGTCATTGATCTTCTTCCAGGACATCGTCCCATCGTCCGACCGGTAGACACCGCCTGTCGTGCCGGCATACAGCACGCTCGGATGGCTGTGATCGATCGCGATCGAGACGACGATGTGGACCTCCTTCATGCCGTTCATTCGTTCCTCCCACTCACGGCCCGCATCCTTGCTGAAGAATGCGCCGACAGTGGTCGCGGCATAAATCTTTTCAGTTGCGGTGGGGTGAAACACGAACTGATTGATGAATGAGACGTGCTCTTTGAGACCGACATTGTGCGGCAGCCAGTGTTGTCCGCCGTCGGGACTCTTGTACACCGCATCCCCCATGGTCCCTGCATAGACCGTGGCGGGAAGCTGAGGATCGATCGCCACCGTGGTGACGCGTCTGGCGCTGAAACTCGGAAACCGCTCCCACAGAGCGCCCCCGTCGCGTGACTTATAGACGGCATCGTTCGTCGCCACATACAGAATATTCGAATTGGTCGGATGCAGTGCGATGGAAACGATCGCGGCGCTCTCTTTCGTGCAGCCACCTGACGCTAGGGCAATGAGCAAGGTGAACGCCGCGCAGAGTGCGTGTCGGACAGGGGGGAGCCCAGATTCGGAGATGATCATAGGAAGAAGGTTACGGATGGTGGGACCTAACCACAGACTGTCCGGTGAGTCAAGGCAACGGGAGCAGATTGAGGCGGATGCGGATGTTACGCCCGTTGTCGACGTGTTGATGAGGTGCGCTTCTTGCCGGATCCGTTCCCACCGCGTTGTCCGACGCTTTTCTTGAGGGCGGCCATGAGATCAAGGACCTTCGCCCCCTCCGCGGGTTCTTCCTCGTCGACCTCCACGGCAGGCCGTTTTTTTGCTTTGGCATCAATCAAGGCGCGCAGCGCATCGGTATAACGGTCTTTGAATGCCGAGGCATCGAAGGGTGCTGTCTTGCGCCGAATCAGCTCGCGGGCCAAATCGATGAGGTCGGCGTCCGACCGGTTCTCTTTGATCGAGGCAAAGAGTGGAGCGGCGGACCGCACTTCGTCGGCAAAGCGCAAGGTTTCCATCAGCAGCCCGTCTCCACAAGGTTTGAGTGCGGCAATGTATTCCCGAGTCCTCATGACGATTTGACCCAGTCCCATCTTGTTGGATTGACGCAGTGCGTCGCGCAGGACCCTGTACGCATCTTCAGCCAGCTCGCCGTCGGGAGCAACATAGTAGGGTTGATCGAAGTAGATGGGGTCGATTTCGCAATGATCGACAAATTGAGCCAGATCGAACGTCCGTTTGGCCTCCAGCTTCACGCTATCGATGTCGCGCTGGTTGAGTAGCACATAGTGCCCCTTGGTGATTTCAAAGCCCTTGAAGATTTCATCTGTGTCCACGGGACCCAGCCCCGGTGCGACCTTTTCATATCGTATGCGTTTGCCGCTCGGGCCGTGGACCTGATGAAATGCCAGCCTGGCGCCGGATTTGACGGCTGGATACACCCGGATAGGAACCGACACGAGCGACAAGCGGATGTGTCCGGTCCAGATCGGCCGGCCGCCTATCTCCGATGTCGATCGCGAAGCTCTTCTGGGCTTTGAACCAGATCGTCGTTCCGCTTGTCGTTTGGACGCGCTCATGTTTCTGGCTCCTTGATCAATTGCAGGATCTCTCTGTCCGAAGCGTGCGGGAGCGTCCGAGGAACACGCCCCATCCGGGAGCGAGCAAGGACGATCACACTGTACGATACGGGATTGTCCCCCGTTGCGCCAGCTGCGCTGCTGTACCCGCGATGACGCGCCTATGGCATGGGGTGTGACTATTCACGGCGCGGCGACAATCATCCATGACACTCCGAACTTGTCCGCGACCATGCCGAACCGGCGTGAAAAAAAAGTTCTGGCTAGCGGCGCTTCGACTCGGCCACCCACGGCCAACGCACCGAAATAATGGTCGGCTTCCTCTTCAGTCTGCACCATCAATGACAATGCGAAGCCTTCAAAAGCCGGATGCCCGCCGCATCGTCCGTCGGAAGCCATCACGACGGTCTCGCCGATCCGGACGCTCAGGTGCATGATTTTCTGTCCATCGCCGGATGGGCATGACGCGGGACCCGGACTGTCTTGGAAACGCATCATGGCCCCGACCTTGGCTCCCAGCGCGTTCACATAAAATTGCGCCGCCTCTTCGCAGCGACCGTCGAAAAACACATAAGGTTGGATCAGCATGACAACCCCCTTTCATGCTCTGCATATCATATTCAACTGGACCGACCGCCACACGAGGCGCGGGAATCAAGGGAACGGGATTTCAACCGGGCTCTTGGCACATCCCGGTTTTTGGCAGACCGGGAAGCTCGATCACGGGTCGCAATTCAACGGTGCCTTTCTTGGCCATGGGAATGCGGGCGGCAACATGGATGGCTTCATCAAGGTCGGCGGCCTCGATGAGAAAATACCCGCCCAGCTGTTCGCGCGTTTCTGCAAAGGGCCCATCGGTGACCAATTGCCTGCCTTGGCGCACTCTGACGCTGGTTGCCATAGAAGTCGGCATCAGCGGATTGGCGGAAATGTATTTTCCGGCTTCCTCGAGCTGCCGGGCCAACTGTGTCGATTCGGCATAGCAATCTCGTCTCTCGGTTTCGGTAAGGGCCTGCTCGTCACCATAAATTAGCAGCATATATTTCATGCTTATCTCCTGTATCCGGGGAGCGGTTATCTGGCGCGCCCGTTCATTTCCGTATTGCGAATTCGTTGCCCTCGGTTTCGCGACAAATGGTGAAATACCTTACGTGGGAAGTGGCTGTCTTGCTTTTGCAGATCGTGCCTCCGAGGCTGCGGATTGTTGTCGTGTCGCGATCGACGGAGAGAACTGCGAGATAGTTTGTAATCGGTGGTCAGGATGTTTGCGTACGATCATGCCACCGTCCACATTCCCCACGCCATGGTGGGATGTGATGCCCCAGTAATCGGATGCGCCGGGAAAGGGCTGGATCGTCCAGCCGAACAGCTTGCCGTAGAACTTCTTGGCCGATCCGGATCGTCGGCAGAAATCTCAAACCAGACGATCCGAGGTCCCGTTTTTCCCGCACGGGAGATTTCAATTGCCTCTTGGATCGGGTGCTCATCATATCCTCCTTTGATCGATGAGCTATCGCACGGGCCGGTGTCGGCATGCTCCGTCTACAACGGGAGTCCTGTCACCTGCCTGACCGGGCGGATCTCGACGCTGCCGATACGAGCGCCTGGGACGCGTTCCGCGATGAGAAGTGCTTCCTCCATATCGGCCGCATTGATCAAAAAATATCCGGCCAGCTGTTCGCGCGTTTCCGTGAAGGGACCATCTGTCATAATACGTTGTCCGTCCCGCACCTGGACGATGGCGGCGGAGGATGACGGATGCAGGGGAGAGGCACTGATGTATTGCCCTGCGGCGTGAAGCTGATGCGTCAGCGCGATGGACTGGTCGAGCAAATCCCGTTTCGTGTCGGCCGTGAGTCCGTCAAACAGCGCTTCATTATGGTGGACGAGCAGCATGAATTGCATGCGCAGATCTCCTTCAAGCGTGCGGATGAAGACTGCTATAAGATAGTCGTCCCGACATGCATAAATCGACAGGCAATTGAGATTTGATATTCAACTATACGATGGACTGTATGCGATATACCTTGCCATTCGCTGTTCTCGTCTGGCCTGCCATGAAAAGCCCTGAATGACCGGACGATTGGGATAGAATGCGGCACATTCAGCAGACCCTGGACGAGTGGCGGTTGCAATACGATATCCCGCTCGTCGCCGCTTGCATCCGTTTGGACGGGCGGTTGCTGTGGAGCGGGGTCTCTGTGGCAGCTCGCCAAAAAGCGGCCATGGGGTTGTCGTGCCCGATCCGATTTCCAATCTACAGCATTACGAAGATCTTCACCGGCATCTGCGTCTTTCGCGCAGAAGCGGCCGGGCTCCTGCATGTCGACGATCCCCTGTACTCGTGGTTTCCTGAGCTTCCCGTCTCTCGTAAGATACGACTGTCGCATCTTCTGCAACACACGAGCGGATTGCGGGACTACGGATGCATGCGAGCCTATCACGAGGCGGTCACATCCGCTCCCTCGAGCCCCTGGTCGGATCACCAATTCCTGACAGTCACACTAAGCGAGAAACCGCTGTTTGAACCCGGCACAGGCTGGTCTTATTCCAATATCGGATATCTTCTTTTGCGGCTGATCCTCGAGAAGGCCACCGGCAGCAGTTTTCGCCGCGTGGTCGACAAACATATCGTCTCGACGCTCGGCCTCGTCAATACATTCGTTGCTGAAACGATCGACGACTGGCACTCTTGTATGCCAGGTTATGGGCGAGAACTGACAATCAACAACGAAGAGACGGATGTTCGTTCGTCGTACCATCCGGGCTGGTGCGCCCCGGGCGTGGCGGTCTCGACCCCTGAAGATGTGACGAGGGTGTTGGACAGCTTATTTGCGGGAGACCTGATGGATTCCCGATCGCTGCACCGGATGCTGCACCTCGTGCACGTTCCGCGCACCGTTCCCCCTGTCGTGACACCCAGCTGCGGTCTGGGTATCCTCGCCGATCCGGACGGCGTATACGGGGCAGCTTATGGCTATGGTGGTGAAGGACCCGGGTATCGTCTCTGCGCATCCATCGTGCCTCACACAGCCGTCGGCCGGCTGAGCGTGGCTGCGTTCGGCAATAGCAGCGGTGGCGCAAATATGAAGTGGGCCGAACACGCGTTGATCCGAACGGTGCTCGCCGGCGAAACGGGACGTGGGTCACTCTAAGAACAACGCGGACCTTATGGCACATAGAGCCGTTTTACATGTGATGTCCGGCAAGCTTGCGTCCGGTAAGACGACGTTTGCAGAGCGTCTCGCAGAAACACTTGAGGCGGTCTTTATCAGCGAAGATGTCTGGCTCTCGGTACTGTTTCCAGGGCAGATCGGCAGCTTTCAAGATTATCTCGTCCTTTCCGGTCGGTTCAGGCGAACGATCGAAATACATATCCGGAGCCTTCTAAGAAAAGGCCTATCCGTCGTCTTTGATTTCGGCGGCAACGCACCGAAGGAGCGAGCATGGGTCAAGGCGATTGCCAGGGCGGAAAAGGCCGGTTTCATGGTGCACTATTTGCGCGCGTCGAATGAAACGTGCAAGAGCCGGTTGCGCCGACGTAATCGCAAAAAACCGATGGGATCGAAACCGACGACGATGAAGGAATTTGATTCGATCACAAGATTCTTTGTCCCGCCAAGCCGGTCGGAAGGATTCGACATGCGGGAGTATGCCGCGGGGAAATTGATCCTTGGGACATCGCCGGGCGCGATGGTGAGGCGGCCGCGCAGGAGTCCAAGGAACTCGGTCTCATGAGACCGGCCGTTCAGGGAGTTACCGAAGGAGATCCACCAGCGTCTGGACGAAGAGGTCCGGCTCTTCAAAAGGCGGATTGTGAGCAGATTGCTCGAACCACACGAGATGCTTACGCGGTGACCGCAACTGATGAAAATACCGCTCGGCCAGTACCGACGGCACCACATGGTCGTAGCGGCCCAATATGAAAACGATGGGGACGGAAAATGATTCGTACCGTTCGCTCAGCCGAAGCGCGGCCAACTCCTGCCATAGATGTTCGAGAGAAAATCGATTGCCTCGTCCGAAATCGACGAGGTCGATCAGATTGGCTTCGTCGGTCATCAAGGCCGACCAGATCAGGGCACCTGTGGAAAGATTGCCGTGAAATGTTCCGCCCAAACGTTCGACCCACTTTCGAGAGACAAGCATAGCGTTTACGCTATGGGGCGGCGCCCCGATCTCCTCAAGTTCGCGAATCGCCTTCTGGTCCTTTCGCTGCCGGGCCTGCGATTGCGCAAACTCGTAGGATAGCCGTTCTCCCGCAGGCATGTCGGCGATCTGCCCGACTCCCACATAGGCAGCCACCTTTTCCGGATGCGTAGCGGCGTAAATGGTGCCGGGTACGGTTCCCCAGGAGTGTCCGAGAAGAATCACTCGTCTCGCGTGAAATCGTGAGCGCACCAGCTCGACGACTTCGTCCAGATCCTTCACGATCCGGTCGATCGTCATCGTGTCGGCAGCGAGATCGCCATGGTAGGACCGACCCGTTCCTCGCTGTTCCCAATAGACGACCAAGAAATGATGTTCAAGCGCGCTATCGTATGAGCGGAAGAGCGCCGATTCGCTCGTGCCCGGACCGCCATGCAGGAGAATCAAGGCCGGGTTGCCAACATCCACCCCGCGAAACCATAGGCTTTGCGGTACCCCGCCGATGGAGATCATTTCCATCGTCGCAATACTGTTTGGAATGACAACTCCGTCGGTATCCCTGAACGGCTCCGTCCGCACGCAAGCGGTGGAGGAGATCAGTACGGCACACCAGCATAGGCCGTGAAGCATCGCATTCATCGTCGGAGCGCGTCCGGGCAAGCAGAGCCGGCCCATCATCCCTTACAACTTTCGCTGTATGCGTTCGGCATAGCCTGTCAGTTCCATATAGCCGTGCCCCTGAGCATGCGCCCGTCCTGCGCTGCCTTCAACGGTAATGGCTCCTTCCCAGTACGTCACCTGGGTGCTGCGCTCGGTCTTCAACTCCTGCTGGTCCGACCTCGGAGTGATCACCAACGAGAGGTCGAGGGAGGGCACCGTGAGTTTCCATGTGAGCGGGTACCGCGCTTGGCTGATCGGACTCGTCCAGAGCCGGGAAGACTCCAGAGAAAAATCCTGAATTGACAAGTGGCGGGTCTGACCATTGCGGTCGATGAAGGTGCCGCTGGAGACAGGATCGGCCGAGCCGTCGGTCCGCCTCAACCGATAGAGCATCAATTCGGTCCGGTCGGCCAATTGCACGCTGAACCAGTCCCACCCGACCAGCTTGTTTCCCAAGTCGGCTGAGCCGAATTCATGATCCATCCAACTCTCGCCGGTTACGTGGAATGTGTCATGACCAATCGTCACCCTGCCGGACGTGGTGAGTCTGGTCAACGAATAGTAATGGGACGACTGCCCGGATTCCGTGCCTTTTCGGCTCATGCCACCCGTCCCGTGGACGACAGGCGCTTTTTGAGACTGCAGGTCAAGGTCGATCGCAACGCGATGATCGGAAGCGGAGAGCCGGTGATGGTCGGACTGCGGCTCTGATGCGTCCACGCTCCATCGGTCGATCCAGACGTGAAGACGGTCGGAGGCGGCCCCCGCCTTGCCCAACCCCTCCCGGCTGACTTTTTCGGCATAATAAAATTGGCCAGTCTTCAAATCGCTCACGGCGAAGTGCGCCAGGTACAGCTGCGACACGGTCCAGCGCGAAGGCAAGGTCCTGATCTGACCGGGGGGAAGAGCCCGACGGAAAAATGTGAGCTGAAACCCAAATGCCCGGCCGTCCTCCGTCACGAGATTTCCCGTGTAATACCACCACTCGGTACGAAAGCGATCATGCGATCCGTGGTCACGGGGAAAATCGTAACGATACCCCGGTTCGGCCTTCTGGAAATCCTGGGCGGGATCTGCCGCCCGAACGGACCCCGCGAGAGCGGCAAGGAGAACCGGCAACGCCATTATCCATAAGATGCTGTGCGGGCGGAAGAATCGCGTGCTCACGAATTTCATTGTATCAGGGTCGAACGGGCTGCGCGGTTACGTGGAGCGCGAGAACACATGCTGGTCAAAAATCGCCTGTATTCATCGAGTGATTCTTTGCTTTGCACGAGGCTGCATGCACGCAGCGCGCCGTTGACAATTTTGGCGACCATCGGCTATCGTGAGCCATGCAAGTCGATCGTGAACGTGAACATCAGGGGCCTGAAGATCACGACAAAAGCGCCCCGTTTCCCATTCCTTCGCGCATTCCGATCTTTGCTCTTCCCAACGTCGTGTTGTTTCCGAAGACCTACCTTCCCCTCCATATTTTCGAGCCGCGATATCGTCAAATGGTCGATGACGCTGCGAGGACCGGACAATGCATCGGCATGGCGCTGCTCAAAGAGGGATGGGAACCGGGATACTACGGGAACCCGCCTATTTATGGAATGGGGTGTGTGGGGCGCCTCGTCAGCGTACAGCCACTGGCGGACGGGCGTTCGAATATTCTCCTTCAAGGGTTGCAGCGGTTTGAGGTCGCCGAGGAGTCGTACGACAAAGCGTATCGGCAGGCGACGATCACCATCAAAGCGCGCATGGTGGATACGACATTGGATGGCTCCGTCCGCCGGCAGCTCATCGGATTTCTGGAGCGGTGTCTCAGGTCTCGGGACGAAGCGCGGAGCTGGCAGAGCTGGTTCCGCGAAGACGTGACCGACGAGGTCCTGGTGAATACCCTTTCGAGTTATCTCGAATGCACGCCGCTTGAAAAACAATTTCTGCTCGAAGCCGACAGTCTTCATCAGCAGGCTTGCCGCCTCAGCGATCTCATCCAGTTCCTCATGCACGATCATCATGGCACGAAGGGCTGGGGATAATGGACCGGGCGATCGCGATCGACGTTTCACACTTCTCAAAATCGTACGACAAGCACGTCGCCGTATCAGACATTTCGTTTCAGGTCTTTGCGGGAGAGATCTTCGGACTCCTGGGCCCGAACGGCGCGGGAAAGAGCACGACGCTCCGGACTCTGATCACCCTTCTGATACCGACGTCCGGCTCGGCCACCGTATTGGGGCATGATACGGTGAAGGATGCCGACCGGGTCAGGCAGCTCATCGGGTACGTTCCGCAGGAGCGTGCCATCGACCGCTTTTTGACCGGCCGCGAGCATTTGGAATTGCTGGCGGCCCTGTATCACCTTCCCAAGAACGTTGGAACCACGCGCATCGGCGAATTGCTCAAGCTGGTGGAGCTCGAGGCTCATGCCGATCGTCCGGCCAAGACCTATTCAGGAGGGATGAAACGAAAACTGGATATTGCCTGCGGTTTGTTGCCTGATCCCAAAATCCTGTTTCTCGACGAACCGACCCTGGGTTTGGACGTCCAGAGCCGGTTGAGAATTTGGGACTACGTGCGCATGCTGAAGGCCCGAGGCATGACCGTCGTCATGACGACCAACTATCTCGACGAGGCCGACCAGCTGTGTGACCGTCTCGCGATCATCGACGGCGGAACGATTAAGACGATGGGATCGCCGGCTGAACTTAAAGTGGGTTTAGGCGGGGATATTGTCTCACTGACGCTGAAAGACTCAGGTCAAATGGGTTCGCTGGAATCGGCGTTGCGAGGCCAGCCTGCCATCAAATCTGTGAGAGCGACACCGAAGGGG
This sequence comes from Nitrospira sp. KM1, assembly GCF_011405515.1. NCBI lineage: Bacteria > Pseudomonadati > Nitrospirota > Nitrospiria > Nitrospirales > Nitrospiraceae > Nitrospira > Nitrospira sp. KM1. Next base: position 2,930,346 of record NZ_AP022671.1, read on the forward strand.
CTGGATATCCGGGTCGAATCCCCGGAAAAGGCTTTGCCCGCCATCCTGGAATCCGCCAATCGACTCAATTGTCCAGTCGAATTCATTCAGTACAACCGCCCGCGTCTGGATGATGTCTTTATCGCCCATACGGGCCGCGCCATTACCGAATCGATTCCCGAGAGCCAGACGGTATAACGGTATATAAGGAGTCACTGTGTCACAGTATTGGCAGGAGATCAGCGCCCTCACGATGCGATGGGTCCGGCGACTGAGCCGGGAAAAGTTCAGTATGCTGTTCACGCTGGTCCAGCCCATGCTGTTCTGGTTGATCTTCTTTGGCAACCTGTTCCAGCGGGCAGCCGATGCTCAAGTCACGCAGGCTCCCAACTACATCAGCTTTCTGGCGGCCGGCGTGGTCGTCATGACGGTGCTCAACAACGGCCTTGCAGGAGGCGTCGATCTGTTGTTCGATAAAGAAAACGGATTTTTGGAACGCCTCATGTCCACCCCGATTCATCGCACATCGGTCATTTTGAGCCGGTTCATTTTCGTCATGACCATTACCTCGCTGCAAGTCCTGGTCATTCTTGGGGTGGCGGCGTTATTTGGGGTTCATCCAGCTACTGGTTTACTCGGGATTGCAGTGATACTCTTGATCGGCATGCTATTCGGCGTGGGGCTCACAGCAATTTCGATGGCTATGGCATTTTCCGTGAAGAGCCACGGCGATTTCTTTTCTGTGCTCGGCTTTCTGTCGCTTCCGATGATATTCTTGAGTTCGGCGCTGGTTCCGCTCTCGGCGATGCCGGGATGGATGGGGTTTCTGGCGCAATTCAATCCCATGACTTGGGCGATTGATGCCGTGAGGCCGCTGATCCTCTCGAACTGGTCCGAGGCTCTGCCTCATGTGGGAATGGTGCTGGTCGTCATGGCCATCTTCGACGCAATCTGTCTCTATGGCGGAGCGAAGGCCTTTCGCAGAGCGATGGGGTGAGACCCAGTTCTTCGGGAGTTCGCCATGGTCGTCACAGAAAGTCAGATCAGAGCCCTCATCCGACTCCTCGCCGATGAGGATAGGAGGATCGTCCAGACGATCAGCGACAAACTGATCGACATCGGCCCTCTCGCCGTTCCTCTCCTTCAAGAAGCGGAAATCGAACAGCCGGAAATGGCGGAACGGATTGCGTCCGTGTTGGAGGAGATTCGAGGAGGGAAACTCGAACAGGAATTGGTCGATCTTGCCTCGGCTCCGGACGAGGACATGGACCTCGAGAAGGGTGCCTTTCTGATCGCCCGCTATGCCTATCCATCGCTCGACGTGCCGCAATATATTCGTCAGCTCGATGAAATGGCTCAGGAAATTCGAGACCGCATCGGTCCCCGAGCTTCCGGCGAAGAAACGGTCAAGACGTTCAATCGGTACCTCTTTACGGAACAGGGATTCAAGGGGAACACCAAGAACTACTATGAAGTGGAGAACAGCTACCTCAACCGTGTCATCGACCGGCGCACTGGTATTCCCATCAGCTTATCAGTCGTGTATTTGCTGATTGGCCGGCGGTTGCACCTTCCCATCCACGGCATCGGTATGCCCGGGCATTTCCTGGTGAAGTACGAGTCGGACCGGTACAAGATCTTCGTTGATTGCTTTAACGGCGGGGCATTACTGACCGAGAAAAATTGCCAGCGCTTTCTGACGGAGGCTGGCTATGGTTTCGATGAAAAATATCTGCAGCACAGTCCTGTCCGCGCCATTCTTTCTCGAATGACGAAGAATCTTCTGGCCATCTACTCCAAACTGGATGATTCACTGAAGAAAGCCCGCCTGGGTAAGTTCATCGAGATTCTTGGATGTGACAGCCGGGAAGGCGGTCTCTAACCGGGTATGAGAAAATTGCCCTAGGCGCTCTGCTCCTCTGCTTGAAAGGCAATGCGTCTCACACCCTCCCTACGCATTGCGGTTTCCTTCGCTGCAGCCTCGCGTAAGACGATCGTGAACATCCCCCGGTCTATATCTTGATGGTCAGGCGGTCTCTGGCCTTCGTAATCATCCCATCGAACTCTTCCCCGGCTTGTCCACGCACGTCGTAGTCCTCCGCGACCGGATAAAAGTGTGACAAAATAAGCCGGCCGGGTCCCGCCTGTCTGGCCACCTGGCCGCATTGTCCGGCATGCAGATGCGCTTGGCCCGGCTTGTTGGCCGGGAAGGAACAATCCAGCACGGCGACATCCACGTTCTGGCAGAGCCGCACGAGGTTGTCACAGTACATCGTATCCCCGGAGTAGGCGATGGCCTTTCCTCGGAATTCAATCCGGTATCCGACGCAGTGAAGATCGGGAACATGTGTCATGGTCCGTGGAGAGACCTTGGTATCCCCGATCATGAAACTGCCGTCGCGTACCTCCTGAAACGTCACACCGAAGGGCACGCGTGAAAAACCGGGAAACGTGTTCATGATTCCTTGCAAAATGCGTTTTGAGCCTTTGGGGCCGATCACGGTGAGTGGGGGCCGGCTTCCCCCCCCGTACTTCGTATAAATAAGAGCATCAAAAAAGAATGTGATGAAATCGGAAAAATGATCGGCGTGAAAATGAGAAAACAGAATGTGGGTGATCCGATGGCGGTCGATATCCATCTTCAAGAGATTGGTCAGCGTCCGCGGGCCGAAATCCAGCAAGAGATGGTGGTCGGTTCGGACGAAATAACCGGCGGCGGCTCGAGTGGGATGAAGATTCGTCCCTGATCCTAGAATGGTCAATTGCATGTGAACTAATGGTCGTTGCGGCTCGTGAAACTGTCACGTATGCGGAGGAGCAATGCACGCGCCATGTCTGCTTCCTTGGGCGTCAGGGCCTGCGCGAAGAAGGGACGCAAGAAGTGGATGTGTAAGGAAAAGGTTTTCCTGAACAGGGCATCACCTTTGTCGGTCAGGCGGACCTTGATGCTTCGACGATCGACTTGGACGGTTTCTCTTCTGACCAGCCCTTTCCGGACGAGCCGGTCCAGTACGCCGGTTAACGTTCCCTTCGTGACCAATGTGCGCAGAGAAAGCTCCGAGCACGTCAACCCTTCGGTATCTCCGAGCGTGGCAATGACATCGAACTGCGAGGGCGTCAGCCGCATGGAGCGGATATGCCGGCTGTCTGCCCGCCAGAAGGCGAGGTACGCTTCCACCAATGGGCGAACCACCTTCAGATGGGGATCGTCTTGCAGATCCGGAAGCTCCATGGCGCGAGAATAATCCGCATGAAAATCAACTTGCAAGTGCCGTCGCCGTCCGTTGACGACGCAAACCACCCATCCCTATGATGCGACCCTAATGCGTCGGTCTCAATCGGGACAGGTGAATTTCAGCGCGATCATCCTGCTGCTCGGGATTGTGATTACGTCCGTCTGGATCTGGAAACGCTTGTCGCTGGATACGCAGGAATATCTGATCGATCAGGCGATTCCAATTGCATTATTGGGGGCGGCGCTCGTCGCCGTTCTGGTTCTCTCTATTCGGGCCGTTCGCCGGACTCGAAGCAGGTTGCGGAACCGGAACGACCTTTTGGCACTGTTTCAGGCTGAGCAGGCACGCGAAAAGAAGTTGGAAATTGCATTTCTCCTGATCGAGACCAATCGATACGCATTGAAAGGCATCGAATCTGTGGCTCCCGCCATGAAGGAACTCTTTACGACTACGCTCACACGCGCGTTGGGCGAAAAACAGCATCGCATCAGGGGAATGGCGGCCAGCCATCTGGGCGTCTTGCAGGACCGTAGTGTGGTGCCGCTGCTGGTGAAGGCTCTTGAGGACGATCATGCCTACGTCCGGTCTTGCGCGGCTCTGGGTCTTGGCCGGCTGCGAGCGCTTGAAACCAGAGAACGCCTTATGGCGGTGATGAAAGATGATTGGGACCAGACTGTCAGGAGCAGAGCGAAAGAAGCATTGGACAGGATGGGATCGTAATGCCTATGCGGCCTTGGCCTGCACTTGTTCGGATGCCCAGTCGATGACGACGATTTCAGGCGTGCAATTCCATCGAAACGGGAGGAACGACCATCCGAGCCCGCGATTGACATACAGGCGATGAAATGATGTTTCATGTGGACCCGCAATCCGCCCGCCGCAACCCGGGGGGAGCCAAAACGTCGGAATGCCGGGAATGCTCCATTGGCCGCCGTGACTATGTCCGCACAAAATCAGATCGGCAGCGTGGCTATCGTCCATTTGGTCCAGGATGTTCGGCGCATGGGCCAGCAGGAGCGTATAGCGCCGGTCGCTCTTTGTCGGAAGGCAACTGAGGTCGGCCCGATGCAAGGAGGGGTCATCCACACCGACGATCGCGAGTTCGCCCGCACCGGTCTCGACATAGGTGGTCTGATTGATGAGAAGCGTAATGTCGCGACGGTTCGCCCAATCGGCGAATGTCTCGATCGCGACCCCACTGTAATGGTCATGATTGCCCAGCGTCACGAAGACGGGCGCGATCTTGCGCAGCCCTGACAGAAACCGAAAGAGATGCGGAAGGCCTTCCGGTACATTCAGCAGGTCTCCGGTAATGACGATCCAATCCGGGCGGAGGCCGGACACCGCTTGCACGATCCGTTTATGTCTGGCTTGATACCGATCGATGTGAAGATCGCTCAGATGGATGGCGCGCCGCCCGGCCAATGCGGGGTGAGTTTGTTTCAACTCCGTGACTTCATAGGCCGACAGACCGACTTCCCAGTGGGGAAAGAGGCTGAAGAACCGGTAGAAGGGTTCACTGAGCCAATGACCGATGAATGCCCGGACTCGATCGGGCCACGACGCGAGGCGTCTGCTCATTTCATGACCCGGTCCAACTCCGCTCGGTCGCTCACGGTCACCCGGTACCCGCGATCATACAGCGCGCCCATGCCGGTCATCACTTCTTCGAGATTTCGTGTGCGGTGCCAGCGTTCCATCCGTTCGGTCAGCGTCGAAAGCGAGGAGCCAGGAGAGGCCTCTTCATCGACTGTCAGCGAGAGCGAGCGGAACAAATCCATCAACTCGGCCGGACTGTAGATCCGATCGTCGTTGGAATCGGCCACCAGCGCAAACTCGTAGATCGTGAGACTGACAGAAAGAATGGCCTGTGTCTTGGAAAAATCATCACGTGCCGCATTCATCCCGCCGGGATAGCGGCGTGAGCAATCGGTGCCAGGCTCGCCAGTAGATGCCGCCGGAGTCCAGGCGATCCCCTGTACTGCGGGGGGAGATTTCTTCAAGCCCTGGTAGAACCAGGACAAACAGGTGCTGGCCTCCGTAAACGCGATTTTGTCGCGATTGACATGACGTATGATGTGAGCGGCGAACTGGGAGAATACCGCGTTGTCTGCCGCCTGAACGCTCCGAGGATCGGACATGAGCAGGGTTATCAGCAAGAGGGCGGCCACATTCGGACCTGAAAGGGGGAGCCTGTGCATGGGAAAGTATAACATGACCCGGTTGATGACCGGACCAAAAGATCACAATGGGACGCGGCAACGAGACGGCCGATCCGGAGCGGTCGAGCGATGACTCCAGAGCCACTACCGTACCTGACAGATGGATGGGAAGGTATCGGCGGGCGCGCGCGGGTATTGCCGGAGGACTTTCGAGTTGACGAGCGGCCGTTGTATTTCCCCTGCGGAGAGGGCGAGCATCTGTATGTCAGGATCACCAAGCGGCTGCTGTCGACCCCCGACTTGATCCGGAAGATCTCTTCCTCGATCGGCATGAAAGTGCAGGCGATCGGCACGGCGGGTCTGAAGGATGCGAGGGCGGTGACAAGCCAGATGGTCTCTCTTCAGGGAACGACTCCCGACCGGCTTTCACGGCTTAAACTCGATGAGCAGGTCCTTTCGGTAGAAGTCCTGGGACGGCATCGGAACCGTTTGCGGCCGGGGCATCATGCCGGTAATCGATTCCGCCTCGTTCTTCGCGATGTCGCGGCTCATGCGCCGGAGGCCGTTCCGGCCGTGTTGGAACAGTTGGCTCGCAGAGGGGTCCCGAATTATTTCGGCCCCCAACGCCAAGGGAAAGAGGGAAACAATTTCCGTCTAGGAGCAGCGTTGTTGAACGACCCCGTCAGGCGGAACAGTATGAGCAAAGCGAAAAGACTCTGGTATCTGAACTCTTTTCAATCTCATTTGTTCAATCAGATCCTGGCTCGCCGGATCAGCCGTCTCGATCAAGTTCTTCAAGGCGATTGGGCCATGAAGCACGAGAATGGAGCCTGTTTTCCGGTAGAGGATGCTCTCAAGGAACAACCGAGAGCGGACCGCTTCGAGATCAGTCCGACGGGCATCCTGTTCGGCTCCCGAGTTTCTTGGGCGACCGGAGAACCAGGGGACTGCGAAACGGCGGTCGCTGAATTGAATGGTACGGCGCCGGAGCATCTGATTACCGCGTCCAAAAGCTGCGGTCTTCGAGGCGAACGACGAGCCCTCAGGGTGGCAATGACCGATCTGGACTGGACTTTGCTGGATTCACAGCTCACGTTGACCTTTACCCTGCCTCCCGGTGCGTATGCCACCAACGTGTTACGCGAACTGATGAAAAGCTCTGCACCGGTCTAATGTATCGGCCGCGGCCATGCCGCCGTATTCCACATGGTAAACTGAATACGGGAGGTCCGTCATGGTCTCCACACAAGAGGCGGTCGTTCTCCGCGGTCATATCATCGACTCACTCATTCTCGCCAAAGTACTGGATATTATCCTCACCATGGGGGGGGACCTTCGACCTCGAAGACATGTCGATTGGGAAAACACGTGATGAGCCGTCGCGCGCCAGAATCCTCATCCAAGCTCCGTCGCCGAAGATCCTTGCCGACATCCTGCGCGCGATTCAGCCGCACGGTGCGGCAATCGAACGGGACTGTGACTGTCGTTGCGAGCAGGCTCCGGCCGACGGCGTCTTTCCCGAGGAGTTTTACGCGACGACCCATTTACCCACCCAGATCAGGTTGCAGGGCGGGTGGGTTGATGTCGAACCGGTGGAAATGGATCTGGGGGTCGTCGTTTCTGCCGACTTGAGCCGTGCTCGTACGGTACCGATGGGAGAAGTTCGGCGAGGTGAATTGGTCGTCACCGGAAGGGCGGGGATACGGGTGAGCCCCTTACAGCGGCCTCGGGAGCGGGATGCGTTCAGTTTCATGGAATCGCAGGTCTCGGCCGAGCGTCCCCACGGTCATATCATCGCCGATGTCGCCAGGCGCATGAAGTCGTTGAAGGATGAGCACGGGAAGTCCGGTCAGAACAGAAAAGTGTTGTTCGCCGGCGGACCAGCCATCATCCATGCGGGAGGTAGAGAGGCGCTCATGTGGCTCATCGACGCAGGCTTCATCCATGTGCTGTTCTGCGGCAATGCGCTTGCCGCTCACGATATGGAAGCCGACCTGTATGGAACATCACTTGGATACGGCTTGTCCGCCGGACGCACCGTTCCGCACGGGCACGAGCATCATTTGCGCACCATCAATCGCATCCGCGCAGTCGGAAGTATCAGGACGGCGGTCGAACGCGGTGTCATCAAGCAGGGCATCATGGCTTCCTGTGTGAAACAGGGCGTCGAGGTGGTCATGGCCGGTACAATCCGAGACGACGGCCCTCTTCCCGGCGTGGTCACCGATTCCATCCGGGCCCAGGCTGCCATGAGAGCTGCAATTCCCGGCGTCGACTTGGCCTTGCTCGTAGCGTCTACATTGCACGCCGTGGCTACGGGCAATCTCCTCCCCGCGTCGGTCCCAACCGTGTGCGTCGATGTGAATCCGGCCGTTCCCACCAAGTTGGCTGATCGAGGAAGTTTTCAAGCCGTCGGCCTCGTTATGGACGCCGCCTCATTTCTGCGTGATGTTGCCCGCGAACTGGGATGGTCTTCATGAGCCGTCTGCTCGTTTGTCCCCCTGACTTTTTCGGCATCGAATACGAGATCAATCCCTGGATGCGCCGGTCGAACACGGTCAATCGGGACCAGGCTGTCGAGCAATGGCACGAATTGATGACGGTACTCGAATACAAGGCAGGAGCCGCGCTCGAACGAATGACCCCTGTTTCCGGGTTGCCGGATCTCGTGTTTACCGCCAATGCCGGTATCGTCTGCGCGCGTACGGCGGTCGTCAGTCACTTTCGATATGCAGAACGTCAAAAGGAAGAGGCCTATTTCGAGGACTGGTTCCGTCTGCACGGCTACCGAATCCTGACGTTGGAACGGGAGCACTATTTCGAGGGAGCGGGAGATCTATTGGAGCTTGCGGGCTCATGGTTTGGTGGGTATCGGCAACGTACGGACATCCGTTCGTTCCCTGTATTGAGTGAATGGTTTCACCGCGAGATCATCTCACTGGAGCTGGTGGACAGCCGGTTTTACCATCTCGATACCTGTTTTTGCCCGCTCACCGGAGGAGAAGTGTTGTATTACCCTGCCGCATTCGACCGTTATGGCCAGGCGGCCATCCACGATCGGGTCCCTTTGGACAAACGTATTGCAGTCCCCGAGGCGGAAGCCCTCAAGTTTGCCTGCAACGCCGTGTGTGTGGGCAAGCATGTCGTATTGCCTTCCGGTTGTCCGGAAACCATGAAGCGCTTGGAATCATGCGGGTACGATGTGCATCCCGTGACTCTGGACGAATTCATGAAGTCCGGAGGCTCGGCCAAGTGCCTCACCCTGGCGCTGAACTGATTTCTCCTGCCATTGAGTGAAGATTATTCTTCAGGCCGCAGGAGTTTCGTCCTACATCATTCACGAAATGGGTGTCGATCGGATGAATGCCGTTTGCCTGGTGCTCTCAGGGAGGCCGGCGGAACAGGAATGCTCCATACAACCCGGCGATGGCGATAGTGACGACCTCAATCGTTATCAGGAGCCGACTGACGATGGCGTCAGGGGTCGGAGGATCGAGGATAAACCTCAGGCCGAGAAATTCCGGCGTCTGTGAAGAAGGCGCTTCCCATGGCGGAAACAGCACGGCAAGCCCCAATGCCGCCACCATCAGATACAGAGCCTGAAGATTGAGAGGTTCAGGTGTTTTTTTGGCTTCGGGGGACACGGGAGAAACGGTTGCGGAAGGTTCGTCGACATAGGACTCCAGCCTCTGCCCGCATCGGGTGCAGTAGCGGTAGAGTTCAGGCAGGTCCGCGCGACAGGATGGACAGATCTTCATAAGCGTTATGTCAGAGGCTACACGGAAATGCGTTCGTTTTTCCAGATGCGATCGTGAGGACGGCTCCGAGTGTGGTTGTGTGGAAAGACGTTGGCCGTCGGCCTCGATGGGAACGACGAATTTGTTGACGACCCGTACTTGGCAGCCGGGCAGCCGCACGACGGCGCTGTCAGAAGTGGAAACTCAGGCCAAAACTGACTGTCAGCGCGCTATAGGTGGCGCTAAAACCGAAGGGATCTGCCGCGGGGTTGTCATCGTTCGATGTATAGGCCATCCTGGCCCGGTGATATTGCATTTCTCCGAATAATGCCCAACGGCGGGTTATGTAGTAGCGTGCGCCCCCCTCCACGTTCAAACCTATCGCCGTGGCAGACTGGCCCGGAGGAGCTTCTGGTCCGCTCAACTTTCCGAAAAATAAGCCAGGACCGATTCCGGCATAGGGCTGGAAACGATAGCCCGGATACCGGACCATCAGCGTCGCGACATCCCAGATGATCATTCGCTGGTGTACGCCGGGGAAGATGCCCGTAGCGGATCCCCTACTATTGGAGAGCGTCACGGCCCCTTCCTTGATGTGCGGATTGGCAAAGGACAAGCCCGATTCGACCCCGATCCATTTTGCTCTGGAGAAGTAGTGCCCGACCTTGGCCCCGAACATGATGGAGTTTTTCAGCGGTTGATCGGCGATCGTAAAATCGCCCAGTCCATGCTGGGTCACATTGCCGTCGCTTAGCGGTTGCGGGAAGGTCGTACCCACTTGTCCTCCGACGTACGTCTCAGCACGAACGACGGTATCGTTCAGGAGAACCATCGCCAACATGAAACCGAAAATGAATGTGCCGAACCGTAGGCGAGGCATTGTCGGTCCTCCGCAAGCTGAATGTTTTCGTTCTGGTCATCCTAGCGGGAACCACTGGTGAGACGAAGACAATTTCGAAATTGTGAGTCACGTGCGCAAACCGTTCTACGAGGGGCGAAGTGTCTATTGCGGCGGCGTCTATTCGGCGGGATGAGTCCCGGCCGGGACGGCGCTTCATTGACAGGTCTGCGAGCGGATTTCTATAATTCGCCCGCCGGATGACACGCCGTGCTTCGATGCACCCGTAAACTGGTCCCGCACCATCACTCCGAACCATGTCTGATATCAATCGCATTGCAATCGTCGGAGCCGGGGCGTGGGGAACGGCGCTCGCCAAGCATCTTTCTGAAAAAGGGCTCCTGGTCCATTTGTGGGCGTATGAGCGGGAAGTGGTTGACTCCATCAGGTCCACGCGTGAGAACCGGTTGTACCTTCCGGCAGTTCCGTTGCCGAGGTCCTTGGCCGTCACGAATTCATTAGGGGAAGCGATCCAAGATTGTCAGGGCATTCTCTTTGTGGTGCCCTCTCATGTCGCTCGCCAGGTTTTGCAGCGGATGGCGCCGCTCATCGAGGCCGAGATCCCCGTCATCAGCGCGACCAAAGGAGTCGAAGAGGATACGTATCTGCTCATGTCTCGCGTGATGGAGGACGTTCTGCCGGTACCGGCCCATCGGAAGTTGATGGTGTTATCCGGACCGAGCTTCGCGTCGGAAGTCGGACGCGGACAGCCGACGGCGCTCTGTCTGGCCGGAGGCGACGCCCAGCTCGTCAGCCGGTTTCAGGCAGCATTCATGACATCATCATTGCGTGTCTATGCCGACAGCGACATGATCGGTGTGCAGCTGGGAGGAGCGTTGAAGAATGTCATGGCTCTGGCCGCCGGCGTTGTCGACGGCCTTGAGCTCGGATTCAACACACGAGCCGCCTTGATTACGAGAGGTCTCGCCGAAATGGTTCGTCTGGGAACGGCCATGGGCGCCGATGCCAGAACGTTTTACGGACTATCCGGGGTCGGCGACCTCGTCCTGACGTGCACCGGGACATTAAGCCGCAATCATTCGGTCGGCGCGAGGTTAGGCAAGGGAGAGAAACTCGACACCATCCTCGGTAACATGCATGCGGTGGCCGAAGGCGTGCGAACAGCCAGAGCGGCCTTGGGCATGGCCAGACGGGCGCGAGTCGAGATGCCGATCGTTCAAGAGATCAATGCAGTACTCTTTGAAGGCAAGTCCTGCCGACGGGCCGTCAGTGATTTGATGGAACGCGTCGCCAAGCCTGAGAAGGGTCTGCCATGAATCAGGAAAGATTGGAACGGCTGTTGTCCCGGGTGCGGGTTGGTGCTCTGACCGTTGCAGAGGCGGTGGACCAACTTCGATCGTTACCCTATGAAGATTTGGGGTTCGCCTCGCTCGACCATCATCGATCCATCCGTCAAGGATTCCCCGAGGTCATCTTCTGCGAAGGCAAGACCCCGACGCAGATCCATGCGATTGCCAAAGCGCTGCGGAAACAGCACCGCCCGCTATTAGCGACAAGGGCCACGCCTCAGATTGCCAGATTGATCAAACGCCTCGACCGGCGAGCCGTCTTCCACCGGGATGCGCGCATCGTGGCGATCAGAGATGTCCGCCAGAGGCTGATTGGGCGAGTGTTGGTCATTACCGCCGGGACGTCGGATATTCCCGTAGCGGAAGAGGTGAAAGTCACGGCTGAGGTCATGGGGAGCCGGGTTGAACACCTCTACGATGTGGGTGTCGCCGGCATCCACCGCCTCTTAGGACGGCGTGACCGTCTGGCTCACGCGAACGTCATTGTCGTTGTCGCCGGGATGGACGGAGTTCTGCCCAGCGTCGTGGGAGGGCTGGTCAGTTGTCCGGTCATTGCGGTACCGACCAGCCGAGGCTATGGCGCCAGCTTCGGGGGGTTGGCCGCCCTGCTGACGATGCTGAATTCATGCGCCGCCGGCGTCGGTGTCATGAACATCGACAACGGATTCGGGGGCGGGTGCCTGGCCCATCGCATTAATCAGATGAAAGCCGGTAGCGGCACGGTACGATGACTCCCGCAACGGAAGACTGGGTTCCAAAGATCCGGGCGCCCATGAAGCCTACTTCAACTCCACCGTTCCGCGCTTAGGCCACGAGACCATCAAGGTCCTCGGGCCCTTCTCGCCGTTGGCGAGAAGTTTCGCCCTCAATTCATACTGGTACAAACCTGGCGCCGCGGGCGTTTTCTTGTGGTCCATGCCGTCCCATGAAAGGATGACAGGAAGATGAGGATGCTCTCGGGTTCCGTTCGGCGCCGGTTCGACAAGCACAGGCTGACGAGTTGAGAGGAAACGGATCGACGTGCGGGACGGCGACGTCAGAAATGAAGAGACTTCCAGGAGGGTCGCTTCGGTCAGGTCTTTCGGTAGTTGGATGACCGCGGAAAATTCCAACGGACCTTGAGAGACGTGAAACGGCGTCGGAGTGACCTTGAGTTCCAGGATCTTGAGATCCGGCTCCGGACGCGGGGCCTTCTGTTGCTTGGCCCCTGCCAACTGTTCATCTGGCGCCACACCCAGAGCCAGCAGAGTCAGCATGACCGCCGCAATACGTGGAGAGCGTAACCTGTGAGCGAGAGACCGGCTTGAGTTCGACGATCCTGGAAACAACATCCGCAGCCGTGAATGTGAACGTTCGATGAAGCAGCGCGCTCAATGTCACTCGTTGATAGGGGGATAGCACAGCGCTGGATGCCTGTCAACGTAAGAGGACACTCGTTGCCGTTAGATCGGACCTTCTGTAAGATGGCGCGGTTTATCTCAAACAGAGTGAAGGAGTGTCGGTGGGAACGCATCTCCATTTCGACTGCTTTTCCGGCATCAGCGGCGACATGACGCTAGGGGCGCTGGTTGACGTGGGCATGCCGTTTCGCGACTTGGTCGGCGGCTTGAAGCGTTTGGGGGTGTCGGGATTTCGCCTTACCAAGCGAAGAGTGCATCGGGAGGCCCTGCACGCCACGAAGGTCAATGTGCAGATCACTTCTGCGATGCGGTCGCCGCTGTCGCTACGGAGCATCCACAAAATTCTTTCCCGCAGCCGGTTGTCCGAACGCGTGAAGCAACAGAGCCGAGTGGTATTCGATCGCCTGGCAGAATCCGAAGGTCATGCTCACCGTGTCCCGAAGGCCCATGTGCATTTTCATGAGGTGTCGGTGTTGGACTCCTTCGTCGATATTGTCGGGGCCCTCATTGGCTGCGAGGCGCTGGATGTGACTCGTGTGACGTCCTCCGCTGTCAACGTAGGTAGCGGGACGCTTCAATCCGCTCACGGTACCCTGCCGGTGCCGGGACCGGCGGTTGCCGACCTCTCCAGGGGCATCCCGATCTACAGCGCCGGCCCTGCCAGGGAACTGGCGACGCCTACGGGCATCGCGCTGTTGCGTACACTGACGACCGAATTTGGCGCGATGCCGCCCATCATTCCTTCCGCCGTGGGATACGGTGCCGGCGATGCGGAGCCCGAGGGATGGCCGAATGTGCTGCGTGTGCTCTTGGCCCGGGAGTCGCTCCAACGAGGTCGGCTGCACGACATGGTCGTGTCGATCGAGACGAATCTCGATGACCTCAATCCGCAAATCTACGAGCACATCGTCGAACGGCTGTTCGACCGGGGAGCGTTGGACGTCACGCTCACACCCGTCATCATGAAGCGCGGGCGACCGGGTATCGTGTTGACCTGTCTTGCCGGACAGGAGCATGTCGAACGGATGCTGGACATTGTCTTTTCCGATACTACGGCATTGGGAGTGCGGGTTCAGCCGGTCGCCAGACAGATTCTGCCTCGCCGATTTGTATCGGTGCCGATTCGCGGTGGCACCGTCCGGGTCAAGATTGGAACAGTCGATCGTGGAACGGCCAAGGGTGTGCCCGAATATGCCGACTGCAAACGGATCGCCGTACGCACCGGCCGTCCGGTGAAAGTCGTGATGGAAGAAGCGGCGGCTTCCTATGCGAGTTTTCGCCGGAGCGGAAAGGTTCACGCGTGACCCTTCTGCTCTATGGGGTGATGTTCGTGGCCTCGGTTGTCGTCACACTCGGGGCCTGTGCCTTGTTTACCAACGGCATCGAATGGTTGGGCAAACGACTCAAGTTATCGGATGGGGCCGTCGGGAGTGTACTTGCCGCAATCGGAACCACGTTGCCGGAAACGTCGATTCCGATCGTCGCCATTTTTATTGGCGGGAGCCGTGAGGAGACGGAAGTCGGTCTCGGCGCCATTCTCGGGGCGCCCTTCATGCTCAGTACGCTGGTCATTCCGATACTGGCCATTCTTCTCATGATCTATGCCGGGTTGGGAAAGCGGACGGCTTCGTTTCGTCTGAACTATAAGGACGTCGCCGTCGATCTTTCGATCTTCGCGGTCGCGTATTTGGTCGCACTCGCCTGCGCATATCTGTCCTCACAACCGCTGCATCTGGCGGCGGCTGTGGGATTGGTCGGGCTGTATCTGTACTATGTGAAATTGAAATTTGCCAGTTCGGATGACGATGAAGGAGGGGAACCGACGGACCTGGGGCCTTTGTTTTTCGGGCGCCGGTGGTCGGTCCCACCTTATGGGCTGATTGCGCTCCAAGTTGCGGCGGGGTTAGGCGGGCTGGCTGTCGGAGCTCATTTGTTCGTCCATGCCGCCGAATCGATGGCCGCATTTCTCATGATTTCTCCTCTGATCCTCGCGTTGCTGATCGCGCCGCTTGCCACGGAATTGCCCGAGATGTCCAATAGTTTTCTCTGGCTGTATCATAAGAAGGATCGCCTCGCGGTCGGAAATGTGACCGGCGCGATGGTGTTTCAAGGGACGATCCCCGTGTCCGTCGGCCTGATCGGCACGGAATGGTCATTAGCTCCATCCGCCTTGATCACCATAGTGCTGGCGGTCATCGCGTCCAGCAGTCTTCTCCTCCAGGCGATCCTCGGCGGAAAGTGGACCCCTTGGTTAATGACCACGGGCGCAATTCTGTATATCGGGTACGCGCTGTACTTATATGGCAATTAAAAAAAAGCACATGCATGGGCGTCCACGTCCACGGCTGGGCATTACGATGGGGGATCCGGCAGGGATTGGACCAGAGGTCATTGCCAAAGCGTTGATGACGGACAAGCTCAAGAGCCTTCCCATTCCATTAGTTATCGGGTCGGCTTCCGTGATGCAACGGACCGTCCAAAAACTAAAATTAAAGATGCGGGTGATCCATGTCAAAGATCACCAAGAAGACGGAGGAGGTCGAGACGTCATCGCGGTTCTGGATCCGTTGGATCGTCCGTTGATGCGTTTCAAACCGGGAACTGCCGCCGCGGAAACCGGCGCGGCATCCGTCGCCTATATCCGGAAGGCGGTAACCTTGGCTCAATCCGGTTATATCGACGGGATGGTTACCGCCCCGATCAACAAAGAAGCCATCAACATGGCCGGCTGTCATTTCCCTGGTCATACCGAGCTGTTGGCCGATCTTACCCGGGCACGGGAATCCGGGATGATGATCCTGGGAGGGCCGTTAAAAATCATGTTCGCCACGACGCATGTCGCGATCAGAGACCTTCCCCGGTTGCTGACGAGAGAGAACATTGGAAAAGCGATCAGGCTCGCTCACCTTGCGCTGACGCGGTTGTTTGGAATCAAGAAACCACGCATCGGCGTCGCCGCGCTCAATCCCCATGCGGGGGAACATGGCTTGTTTGGCGACGAGGAGTCGCGGCTGGTGCTCCCGGCTTCGAAGGCGGCCCAACGTCGGGGGATTCTGGCCAGTGATCCGTTGCCCGCGGACACACTGTTTGGAAAGGCCGCGCGAGGAGAGTACGACGGGGTGGTCGCGCTGTATCACGATCAAGGGTTGATCCCGCTGAAGCTCGTGGCGTTCGGTTCGTGCGTCAACCTCACCGTCGGGCTTCCGATCATTCGCACGTCGGTTGATCATGGCACGGCCTTCGACATTGTGGGAAAAGGCGTGGCGGATCCCGGCAGCCTGATCGAGGCGGTCACGCTTGCAGCCGCATTGGCATCAAAACGCCGACACGTCACGAGAGGATAGAAAGGATGCGCGCATATGGCACAAGAATCTGGCGAGGCAATCACCGTCATTCAACAACAACTCAAGGAATTGGAGGGTATCGTTGAGGAGACCATGGGCACGCTCAATATCGTCTCCGGCACTGAACGCGTCACAAAGTGGAAGACCAAAACGGCGGCCTTGCTGACCCAATCTGCAGGGGCTCAAATAGGGCAGGACTTCGCGCGTATCCAACCCGGCCCATCCTTTACCAACGACATGGTGGAAGAATTTACGGATCTGGTCGAATGCTTTCGCACCCCGCTCCTGAAGTTGTCAAAAACACTGTCCCAGACCGGCGGCTCGCCAGGCGGAGGCTGATGGGTGCTCCCGTCGGATTTTCCTCCCGCCAACAAACGGCTCGGTCAAAACTTTCTCATCGACCACAATATTGTTCGAAAGATCGTCGCCGCGGCTGACATCGGTCAAGACAGTACGGTATTGGAAGTCGGGCCGGGGCGCGGGATTCTGACAGAGGCTCTGTCGGCGGCGGCAGGGCGAGTGGTGGCCGTTGAGATCGATCCGCTGCTCTGTCAGATGCTTGAAAATCGACAGGCGAAATGGCCGAACGTCGAATTCATCTGCGCCGACGCATTATCCTACCCGCTGGATCAGCTTCCGGTCGGTACGATTGTCGTCGCGAATCTTCCATATTATGTTTCCACACCTCTTCTGTTTCGCTTGCTTGACGCCCGCAGGCGCTTCCCGAGACTTGTTCTGATGCTGCAGGAAGAAGTCGTGGACCGCCTTGTGGCAAAACCCGGCGGGTCTGAGTACGGCGTCCTGTCGGTCATGGCGCAGTATGCGGCCGACATCCATAAATCGTTTCGGGTATCCGCCCAATGTTTTCGGCCGAGACCGGAAGTCGGCTCAGCAGTCGTCCGATTACTGGTCAGAGAACGGAGCGGCTTGACAGCCGAAGCGGAGCGCGAGTTTCGTCTTCTCGTGAAGGCCGCCTTTGCTCACCGAAGAAAAACGTTGATCAATTCGCTCCGCGATGAAGGCTACCTCGTCTCAAGGGCGACGGATGTATTGAACCGTCTGGGATTTCCGCTCAATGCGCGTGCGGAAACGCTGTCTGTGTCGGACTTCATAGCTTTGACGGGGCAGTTCCGAGAAACCAATTGACGACGAGTGGTATGCGGCCACAGATGGTTCAGGCGGCGTCCGAGCGGAGGTATTCCAGGAATTCACAGAGGTGGCGTTCCTGCTCCTGATGCATCGCGATGAACATCACGCCGAATGATTGATTGGAGATCCAACGGGCAATCGCCGACTCCACCTGGACCGGAGCAGGATAATAGGGGAGCTGGATGATCAGACTGTACGGGTGGCCGATCATGACGGCCTGGTCGCTGCTGACGCGGCAGCCTCCCGGCGAGAGATCGAGGATGACGCCTTCTCCTTCGAGGTTTTGAGTCGATCCCTGAGGCATCGTCACGGGCGAAAAGGACAAGAGCGAACCGGGCGGTAATGCGCTTCTCGAATGTTTCCGTCGCTCGCTCATATCGTCTGCGCTCATGAGACGGAGACTCGCCACGTGCCTGTACGGTGGTAGCCATACCGGGCTCAAGCTCCAAACACGTGAGAGGCTTGAGCACCAGCATCATCATATTCGCGTGGATCTCTCTCGCAAGAAAAAATTCGTTTCTCAATCTATCTGGGCGAGCGGGAGATCTGTCGTCGCGTCGACGACTGCGTGATCCTGTCCGGTCCGGCGCATGTGAAGACAGGACAGTCGTTTGTAATGGCCTCATTCCTGTGTTAGCATCCGCTCCATGGGCGTTACCAGTTCGAGTAAGCGGGGCGACGCCCGCCGCGCCCCTGCTCCCCCCTCCCATATCCAGCGTGAAGTCATCGGCGTCATCCTCATCGCACTGAGTCTGCTTACCCTGTTGAGTCTGTTATCGTTTGTCCCCGGTGAACCCAAGGTTATTGCCACGGCCGGCACGACGATTTCTCCTCCGACCCATAACCTCATCGGTTCGGTGGGTGCCGTGTTCTCGTCGGTGCTGTTCTCGTTGATCGGAGGTGCCGCATATCTGTTTCCGCTCCTTCTCGGCCTGATGGGGGCGCGGTGTTTCACTCAAAGCGACTTGTCGATCCGGCTGAGAAATGCGGCGGCTTCGCTGGTCGCATTGCTGTTTCTGAGCGGATTGCTTCACCTGGAGGTCACCGCCGTCCCTACCATCTCGAGCGGAATGGTCTACCGTGGGCAGGCGGGAGGACTCTTCGGTCAAGCGCTGGCCAACGGTCTGCGCGAGTATTTCGCCAGCACGGGGGCGCATATTCTAATTCTTGCCGGGTTGCTCGTGGCATTGCTGTTTACCACGCCGTGGTCGCTGGCACAGCTGATGCTGAGAGTGTCGGCATGGGGGAGAAGAATCCTGGAGGCGGGGTATGCTCTTATCCCTGAACGTGGCAGGACCGAATCGTCCAAGGACGCTGCCAAGGTCAAAAAACTCAAGACGACGAAAACGATACGTTCGGTGATCGAGGAGGTGCTTCCGGAATCGGACGAACCATTGATGCCCGAACCGCCCCTCATCCAGCCCCCACTGCAGCCATTGCCGGCCCTGGATGTGAAAGCGGTCAAGGAGTCTGCACGAGAAATTGCGGAGGTCGAAAGCGAACCCGTTCATGTGCCTGAACAACCTATTGCCGGGCATTATCGTCTGCCAGATCCCAGGGAGCTCTTGAGCGAGTCCTCGGGTACCGTTTCGCGCATCAGCGATGCCGAATTGACCCTGCAGTCCGAGATCCTTTCCAGGGCATTGATGAGTTTCGGCATCGAGGGAAAAGTCACCGAAGTCCGGCCCGGCCCTGTCGTGACGATGTATGAATTCGAGCCTGCCCCCGGCACGAAAGTCGCGCGCATCGTCAACCTCGCCGATGACCTGGCTCTGGCGATGAAAGCCATCAGCCTCAGAATCGTGGCGCCGATTCCCGGGAAGTCCGTGGTCGGCATTGAAGTGCCCAATGCGCAGCGCGAAATGGTCTCGATGAAGGAAGTCGTCATGAGCGAAGCGTTCACGCGCGCCCGTTCCAAATTGACGCTGGCGCTGGGGAAGGACATTTTCGGTGCGCCTGTCACCGCCGATTTGAAGACAATGCCGCATCTACTCGTGGCCGGGGCCACCGGAGCAGGGAAGAGCGTCGGGCTCAATACCATGCTCATCAGCATCCTGCTGTCGGCCAGGCCGAATGAAGTCAAGCTGCTGCTGATCGATCCAAAGATGCTGGAATTTCAAACCTACGATGGGATTCCGCACCTGTTGCGCCCGGTCATTACCGATCCGAAGTCCGCGGCGCGAGGGTTGAGTTGGGTCGTCCAAGAGATGGAACGGCGCTATAAGCTTCTGGCTGAAGCCGGCGTCCGCAACATCGATTCGTACAACCGGAAGGTGGCGGGTGCCCAGGGGGTTGCCGGTGATCAAGGTGCAGAAGCCAAGCTGGACCAACCAGAGCTACCCATACAGTTCTTGTCGGAAGAGGCCAGATTATCGGCCGGTGAGAGCAGCATCCCTGAAGGAAATCCGGGATCGTTTGCTCCGCCGCCTACACCGCCGGAGCCGCTTCCATACATCGTGGTCATGATCGACGAATTAGCCGATTTGATGATGGTAGCGCCCAAGGACGTCGAAGATAAGATTGCACGGCTGGCCCAGATGGCTCGCGCGTCGGGAATTCATTTGGTTCTGGCCACACAGCGTCCGTCGGTCGACGTCTTGACCGGGCTGATCAAGGCAAACTTCCCCGCACGGATCGCCTTTCAGGTTTCCTCGAAGACCGATTCGCGCACGATCCTGGATGCCAACGGGGCGGAAGCCTTGTTGGGACGGGGAGATATGCTGTACCTGGCATCCGGCACAGGCCGGTTGATGCGCCTGCATGGTTCCTTTGTCTCTGACGACGACGTCCGCCACGTCGTTGAATTCGTCAAAGAGCAGGCCCTTCCAAGTTACAATCCCGAACTCCAGTCGTTGAAACAGGAAGAAGCCAAAGAGGAAGAGGCCCAGGACGAAGTGTATGAACAGGCCAAGGACCTGGTCCTGTCCACCGGACAGGCTTCCGCATCATTGATCCAACGCCGGCTGCGTGTCGGGTATCCGAGAGCTGCCAGGATGATTGAGCAGATGGAGGCGGATGGACTTGTTGGCGCCGCCGGGCGCGACGGACGCCGGGAAGTTATCGGAAGGCGGGGGCCGGTAGGAGAGGCACAGGGATGATCGATACGCTGAAGGTGCTATGGTGCGCATGGTTGGTCGCAGGGCTTATCACAGGAATCGGCTTGGCGGCGACTGAAGAATCAGTCGACGAGCAGGCCCGGAAGGAAGTCCGGGAAGTGGTAAAACGGCTACAGGCCCGGTATGAGAAGACCAAGGATTTGCAAGCCGACTTTACGCAAAAAACCTTGATCGAAGGGTTTGAGCGTCCCATTACTTCATCCGGCAAAGTGTACGTGAAGAAGCCGGGCCGCTTGCGATGGAACTATCTGGACCCTGCGACGGAGGATATCTATGTCAACAAGGAAGATGTGAAGGTCTACGTCCCGGAACACAAGCAGGTCTTGGTCGGAAAATTGACGCAAATGGCCGCGTCGAAAGCGCCGCTCGAACTCTTACAGGGAGCTGCCAAGCTCGACGAGTCGTTTACCGTGGAGCCCACGCCGGGGAAGGGACGCGGCATCGGAGGCATCCCTCTCCTGACCTTGGTGCCCAAGATTCATGAAGGCGAGGCACAGCGGAATCTGCAAAAAATCGTCGTCGAAGTGTTCCCGAAAACCTACTACATACGGACCGTTTCGCTTCACGAAGTCAGCGGCAACGTGTCGAATTTCGAATTCTCCTCTCTGCAAGCCAACATTGGGATCGGCGATGATCTGTTCGAGCCGAATTTTCCTGCCGATGTGGAAATCGTCAAGGCGCCTGTGTTAAGTCAGCCATAGAGGCCCTGCCGAAGGTAGAGAAAGGGTCGAAGAGTTTGGAGTGCGCATGATCGATATGGCCGCGCAACATTCTGTCAGGGACGCAGTAGAGCAGGCGGTGGCCGGCTTGGACTTTGATCGTCTCAATCGGGAATATTGGGATCAAAACGAGTTTCTCTTCATCCCGCAATTCCTCGATCACTCGATCGTTGAAACCCTCTTGGTTCCTGAGGCGCAGGGTGTGAAAGGGAGCCTGAACCGTAATTATATCCCCGGCCATAAGAAAGGCGGAAGCGTCAGCTACTACACGGTCATGGAAAAGGCCCCGGTGTTTCTCGATCTCTATCGGTCCGAGGCGTTCAGGGATTTCCTGAGCCGTCTGACGGGGGTCAAGTTGATGCTATGTCCGGACCATGACCCGCACTCATGCGCGCTCTACTACTATACTGAACCCGGAGATCATATCGGATTCCACTACGATACGTCCTATTACAAAGGGGCTCGGTACACTATTCTGATGGGTCTCGTGGATCGATCGACGCATTGCAAACTGGTCTGCGAGCTGTTCAAAGATCATCCGACCACGCCGTCGAAAAAACTCGAATTGACTACCAAGCCTGGCGATATGGTCGTTTTCAACGGCGACAAGCTGTGGCATGCCGTAACTCCACTCGGCGAAGGAGAGGAACGCATTGCCCTGACAATGGAATACGTCACCAATCCCGAAATGGGGCCGATCAAGCGCTTCTACTCCAACCTCAAAGACTCGTTTGCCTACTTCGGTCTTCGCGGTGTATTCAAGCGCGCCGCTTCTCCTCGCCGGACGCACTGACCGGTTTCGCGCATCATCGATTCACGTGCGATTTCCGCTCGAATGGTTATTCGGAATTCTCATGGCATGGATCTGCGGCAATGGCTCTGCCCCTTGTTGGGAGTCGGGAGCGGACGCGCGCTGGTGGACTTGCATTGATTGACCGGTGAGGCGAGGCCGCCCGGCACGCAAGGGCTTTGCTCGTCTTGGAAATGGACCGCGGTTGGTGGCATGCAGGTCGGCGAGAGATTCCCGCATGGCACGAGCGATCACCCAGGCGAGGGTTAAACCCGGCGTCCAATACACGGCGTCGCGCATCTGTTCCACCAAGTCGGTGGGCAGGTTCACGGTCAGCCGGACCTTTCTGCAGAGCGGCTGCCTGGAGTTTCCCGTTGTAGCAGGAGCCCCTCCGTTAATGGGAATGAGACGTGGTTCAGAATTCTGTATTACCTCTTGAATGGCCATGGCATTCCTTTCGAGCTATGCCGGGCGATCGTTCCGACAACCCGGCTTGTGGATGGGATCAACTGACATGCCGACCAAAAGAAAGGCCGCGTGCCCAGAGGACGGGCAAACGCGGCCATGTGGCGCAGGTCCGTGGCGGTGGGATCGCTCCAGATGGGCACTATCCAGAGGTCGCCACACCAGCGGCACAGTTGTGGGGCCGCTTCAGTGAGGGTCCATCGACGCCGGGCCGCGCCAAACGTACAATACCTGCAAGTGGAAACCGGATGAGGTTGGAGGGACGATATGGTCACGTTGAGTCGCCTCAGCAACCCTCGTACCACGACCTAGAAACCGTGTTTTTCTAAACAACAGGGCGACAACGGTCTGATCTGTATATGATTTTTCATCTCCAATGGCTCAAATGAATTTGTGATCAAAAATGGAATGGCGAAAGACGTATCCGAATGAATACGAAGAAAAAGCTAGACGGATACAGGGTTTAGCAGGTGTAGACTGGGTGGCCGGGTTACTGCGGGGGTTACTGATGTAGATGTTTCATGGCTGCGGCGCACAGGATGATGAAGAACCCCATCCAAAGTGCCGCACGTTGGAACGGAACGGCCTCGTAGGCTTCCGTTTCGTCGTCCTCATCATCCGACTTGAAGATGACGGTGTAGAGAAACAGGGTGAGAAGGCACAGGACGAGGAAGAGCTTGATGAAAAACACAGTGAGGTATTTCGCATGGTGTTGGATGCTCGTTCCCGTCTGAGAGGTCAGCACCTGGTTGACATAATGCAGATTGATCCCACCGGTAAACAGGAGCACAACCAGGAGGATGCCGGCGACCTTCTTGTAGTGCTGATAGAACACATCGGTAATGGGTTTGATGTGTTCCTTCGCGACGCTCTTTTGAAGGCCCGGAGTGACCGCCATCACCAGAAACGCCAATCCTCCGATCCAAATGACCGCCGACAACAGGTGGAACCAATGATTGACAATAGGGATGAGCGTATTGAGGTCGGTCGCGATTGATTGTGCAGCGTCCACCTGAGTCAGCCTTCTTGGTCGAAAGTAAACTGTTGTGTGCCGGGCTGGTACATGGAAACACCAATGGGTCGAGTCAGCGTTCAGGCGTGGGACGAAGGTTTGAAGACCGGAGCGTCATTCCCGAACCGCTTTTTGCGGAGTTCTTCCATCAACTCGACGGTAATGAGCCCGATGTGGTGTTCGCGCGCATGTTTTTCGACGCCCTTCTTGACCATGGCCCGTAGGAAATAGGGAATCCGGCTCAAGCGTAAGGCCGATGCTTCGTCCCAGTTGACCTCGGTCTCTTCCTGGACATTGAACGCGACCTTGATCTTTTCCCCGCCCTTGGGGGTATACAGGCACCACTGGTCTTCGTCCAGCCAGTCCCCATGGTCGACATACGGCCTGGCGCGGCACCCGCCGCAGATATCCGTGTATTCGCAGTCTCCGCATTTGCCTTTCAGCTGAGGATATCGGAAGGAATTGAATATGTCCGATTGCTCCCAGAGATCCGCGAAACTCTTCTCCCGGACGTTGCCGGCTGACAGCGGCATGTAGGGGCAGGGTGTCAATTCGCCGTTCGGGGTCACACGGGCATAGTTCGTTCCGGCCAGGCATCCGCCGCCCATGTAACCGGTCGCTTTGGTGATCGGAGAATTCGGATCTTTTTCGTAGGCCAGGCGTTTGAAATGAGGTGCGCAACGGGCACGGACCAGCATGCCTTGGTAGTTGTCCTGGCAGTTCACCAGGTACCCGAGCACTTCTTCGTATTGCGCCGGGGTGATATCGGTCAACTCTTCCCCCCGTCCCGTACAGACCATGAAGAAGACGTTGAGCACGCGGGCACCGAGTGTATGGGCCCATTCGACGACAGCCGGCAATTCTTGATAATTCATCGGCTGGGCGCTGAAATGGATTTGGAACTGCAATCCATTGCGCTTACTCGCCTCGATGCCGGCCACGGCTGCTTCCCACGCGCCGGGCACCCCGCGAAACGAATTGTGCTTGGCGGCGTCCAGGGAATCGATGCTGATTCCTACGCCCATGACACCGATGTCTACAAGCGTGCGGGCCATGTGGTCGTCGATGAGCATGCCATTGGTCCCGAACACCACCATGAAGCCGAGAGAGACGGCATGGCGGGCGATATCCAGGATGTCCGGGCGCACCAGAGGTTCTCCACCGGTGATCACGATCAGACATCCCTTATTCACGGCTGCAATTTGATCGATCAGGCGGAAGCACTCGTCGGTCGAAAGCTCATCGTCCCCTCCGGCCGCCTTGGTCGTCGCGTCGAGATAGCAATGATCGCACTTGAGATTGCAGCGCTTGGTGAGATTCAGTGCGACGAGATAGGGTTTGAAGTCATCGACGGTGCGTCCATCATACGGACCGACGCCGGCAGGCGTAGGGGTGAAGAACTGTGTAACCTGCTGCTGAAACGAGCCCAGCCCTGCCGTCAGAGATGGAATATTGAGAATCGGGAGCGACTTTCCCATAGTCAGTCCTGAGTGCTGAGAGTGGCGTATGAAGAAATCGGAGGTGGCTCCGATCCGACGCCGCACTCAGAACTATGCTTTGGCCTTTCCGGTCAGGTTGGCAATCATGTCCTTGAGGTTGCCGGTTTTCATGGCCTCCTCCATGTACCCTTTCGCCTGCTCGATGCCTTCGTTCGCAACTTCCAGCGTGATGTGCGTCGTTCCGATCTTATCCGCATGCTTGACGATCAACGCTTTGGTGCAATCACGCATAAATCCATCCGGCGCGCGCTCAAGTCGCGCTTGGGCATCGGCGGTCCAGGTATAGGGGACTGAATCGGCAGGGGGATGTCCATTCGACGCCGTTCCGTTCACCGCGTCCAATTTGGCTGCCGCGTCAGCCGAGATGCCGGCACCTTTGTTCGCAAAAATCGGTTGGTAATCCTCCGAAGCCGCCTCTTGGATCATCGGCGCGGCGTATTCGAGAGTAATCGTCGTCATGCCTAATTTGCGGGCGCTTTTCTCGATCTTGGCTTTGGCGCGCCGTCGTTGGAACCCGGCTGGAACCGCACGGATGGCTTCCTTCGCGTCTTTGGTCCATTGCATCGGCACATCGTCGTAGGCCACGTCGGTTTCGACGGCGCCTTCCGATTTGGCCGCGGCTTCAAAGATGCTCTTGTCGACCTGCTTGAACCTGGCTCCT
Source organism: Nitrospira sp. KM1 (assembly GCF_011405515.1). Lineage (NCBI taxonomy): Bacteria > Pseudomonadati > Nitrospirota > Nitrospiria > Nitrospirales > Nitrospiraceae > Nitrospira > Nitrospira sp. KM1. Next base: position 2,955,823 of record NZ_AP022671.1, read on the forward strand.
TCGGCTCCGCAAACCGGACATTTGACCGGTGTATCGCCCTTGCCAATGTATCCGCATCCGTCGCATACGAAATAGTTCTGATTCATCCGGTCAAGATAGGCCTGCGTGACCTCGGAATTTTTCGGTTTGTCTTCGACGACCTGGGTCATCATGCCGCTCAACGTGGAGCCCATGAGGTCTTTCGCCACCGAATCATCCGCCTGCATCTTGTCCCGATCGATTCCGGCAGCATCCAGATTTCCACCGAGTGCGCGCATGGCATCCATCGCACCCTTGGGAAGGATATGGCCGACCGCGGAATCCACGACCGTGTTGCTGATGATCGTGTGACCCTTTTCGATTGCATACCGGTGAATGGCGGTCTTGGCGACTCCTCGTGCGAAGACAGGAATTTTTTCCATCCGATGGAGGGCCTCTTCGGTCCAGGCGATCGTGTATTCCGCCTGGGTATCGATCGGAGGCACGTACTTTCGGTTGGAGACCAGGACGTTACAGGGTGCGCTCCGTAGGAGATTTTCAGTGTTGCTGCCGATATCCATGTCCTCGTCGCTATGGACGCCGATGCGGCCAACGATGAGGAGCGCAGGAATATCTTTCCGAACGTATTGAATAATCTTTTCAAAGGCCTTGCCGTCGAGCAAGGTCGTCTTGATGTCGGTTTGTTCCGCCTGTGCGATTTCGCGGGAGATGTCCAGGTGCGATTGATAAATTTTCGCCAAGCCGCTGTCGATGATCTCTTCGTGCAGCTTTTCTTGTTCCTTGAACCGGAATACTTTACCGGCCTCTTCATTCAAGACACCTGAGATGCTATGGAAAGCGGCATAGTGAAAATAGGGGTCGAATGCGGAAATCGCCTCAACGGGCATATTCAACGCTTTGCCCAAGGCCAAACCGGTCATCAGGCCGCCGAATGAATAGGGGCTGCCATCCACCGCCACGACGATCTTACCGGACGTCATGGGCTGGATATTCTTAATGATCAACATGTCCGAATTGCGGATGCGGCGGATCACACGCTCGGTATTGCTGCCAATCACACTGTCTTTGACGGCTCCCACCCCCAATGCGCCCATGATGACCAGGTCGTAGCCATTCGTATTGATATCTTCCGCCAGGACCTTCCAATTACGGCCCTCGAGCGACCGGCGCTCAATCGGTAGGTTGGCCTCGTTGCATTTCTTATCGACGTAGTCCAGATAGGAATCGGTGATGATCTGAAGTCCTCTGGTAATCAAGGAATCATGGATCTGGCGCTGGCGGTCGAGCTCTTTCTCGTCGTGATACTCTTCCGGAAGTCCGGCCTCCATCTGCTTGAATCGCTTGTCGTGCATCTTGGCCGCGTAGACATGGCTGCCGACGATCTTGGCTCCGAACATCTTGGCCATGTGAACGCCGACGTCCACCGCCGTGTTGGAATGGTCGGAGTTATCGACCGGAATATAGATAGTCTTGTACATTGAGATGTCTCCTCCAGGCACCCTCACAGACGGCGAGAATCGTCATAATTGCCAAAAAAACCAAATGGTTGACGATGGCCGCCTCTGTAAAAGAAACGGCATGATAGCACCGGCCGTCTCGGGATTGCAAGGTATTCAGGGGGTAGAAAGGACTTGTTAGGGCGAGGAGGTCGTGAGGGATTTTCCCTCTGAATGCGAGGCCGAGAGGCGAGGTTTTTTGGACCGCAGGATTCTTCCAGGGAGAGGAGCGTGTCCCGTCCGGAATTCCCTTCGATGCCACGAGCAAGTTGGCGTCGGCGTACGTGCCGCCCTCCTGCGAGGTCTGGGATAGCGAACCGGTCCATTTCCTGGGATCACGGCTTCCACTTTTTTGTTCCCAGGCCTTGAGGCATGCCTTCGCGATAATTTTGTTCAACGGTGCAGGATTATAGAGCAGTTTTCTGATGCTGTTGGGCGTCAGCATCAGCGGGTTATAGCCGGCCGACAGGTACCCTTCTTCCAGCAAACGTTGTTCGAGATCGGTGTTCGGCTGGATTCCGAGGAAGAACATCAGCGGAAACACCCGTTCTTCGCCCAAGATGGATGCAACCATCTTATAAGCCTCGACGCTCTGCAGCAGTGTCTCTTCCGTCTCTTTGGGACTATTCAGCGAGTCGTTCAGGATGACCTTGCCCTTAAAGCCGGCCTCGGCAAGATAGCGGCATCCGTCATAGAGCCGTTCGAGTTTGAAGCCCATGTACAGATTGTTCAGGACCTCCTGGGAACCCGATGTGATCGCCACCTCCAGGTCTCCCACTCCCGAGCGGACCATCAACTTGGCCAGGTCAGGGGTGATCAAGGACGTCTGGATATATCCCGACCATTCAATTTCCAATTTCTCGCTGAGAATCCGCTCTAAGATCTCCGTGCATTGAGGGTATGCTTCCTTCCCTGTAATAAACTGCGCGTCCGTGAACCAGAACCGCCTGGCGCCCCATTGATGGTAATGTTGCGCAATATCTTTGACTACCATGCCGGGGGGGCGATACCGGACTCGTTTGCCCTCTATATAAGGATAAAGACAGAAGGCGCAGTCATAGGGACAGCCGCGCTTGGTCTGCACGCCGATCGCTTCGTCTCGGTAGGCCCCGTATTGCGGGAAGATTGAGATAGGGAAGGTCGACTGTCAGCGCATCGAGGAGGGCCGGCGAGCCCTGTTGCCCCTTCCGGATCCGCCCGCTTTCCTTAATGATGTAACGTTCATCTTCGATCGATCGTCCCTCGATCAGCTTCAGGATGGCGTCTTCACCCTCGCCCAAGAGCCCGATGGTGCCTTCCGGCAACTTGTCGATCAACTGATCCGCAAAGGCGGTGAAGGCGCCGCCTCCGATCATGATCTGGGATTTGGCAAACTCCTTCCGATATGCCAAGGATACGAGAGGATCGTATAGATGTGGCGGTAATACCGGTAAAGTTGTTTGACGCCTTCGATCGATGCGACGATGCGTTTGAGAGGGTTGCTCGCAAAGTAGAAGTTGAATGCATGCTCAAGAGACGAATCGCCTTCGTGCGGCGAGAAGATTTGAATGTCGCGCCACGAGAAACACAGCAAATTCGTGCCTTCTGCCAGGCAACCAATCCTCAAATCGCTCAATTTTCTTCATTTAATGCTCGCTTAGGATTCAGCATTCAGGACCCAGCACTTTATTTGATTGCCACGTGAATGGCAACAATGCCGCCTGTTAAATTTCTATATGATACCTGCCGGAAGCCCGCGTCGCGCAAGACCTGGCAGAGCCGTTCCTGATCGGGGAATGTGCGGATGGACGCCGGAAGGTATTCATAGACGCCGGTTCTGTCGCGGGCAACCTTGGTGCCGATCCAGGGAAGCAATGTAAACGAATACCAATCATAGAGAGTTCGTAGCCAACCAAACACCGGCTTGGAGAATTCCAGGCACACGAACGTGCCGCCCGGCTTCATGACACGCCGGATTTCGCCCACGGCCTGGGCGAGATTCCCGACGTTGCGCATGCAGAATCCGGTTGTGACGGCATCGAATGTCCCGTCGGCAAAGCCCAGATGCTCGGCGTTCGCCTGCATGCAGGTGATTTTGTCATCCAGTTGTTTGCTTTGAATCTTCCTGAGCCCTTCCACGAGCATCGCGTGGTTCAAATCTGAGGCGATAACTCGCCCGGCGTTTCCCATGAGAGGTTCGACAAGTAGAGCAAGATCGGCAGTGCCGGCTCCGACATCGAGAGCCGTTCCCTGTTCGGCTCGCGGGACCAACGAGGCGGTGATTTTTTTCCAGCGATAGTGTAACCCAAAGCTCAGCAGCGTATTGTTCAGATCATAAACCCCGGCGATCGCCGTGAACATCCGCTGTACCGCCTGCTCACGGGCCTCTCCCGACCAGGTCGAAATGGTGCGGGCTTCCGCGTCGCCCTGGCGCTGGGTCTGCGTCACGGACTCCTCCACAGATAACATGCTCAGCGTGGTAGCACCTGCTTCGAGGCGGTGTCAAGCCGACAACAGACCTGTTGCCGGTTGGGCGGCATTCCCATTGCCTCACTCGGGGTTAGTGGCTGGACTTCGCCGCACATGACGAAACTTACTCTCAACCAGCTTCCAGCTTCCTGCTCCGCGCTTGCGGCGATTTGTACGGGAATTATGGATGCGTCCGAGTACAAAGCATGTCTGGACGATGACCTTGATAATAATCGTTTTTCGCCCGACCTGGGGGTGTTGGCAACTCAATCATGCACGGTGGTTTGTTCGCTATATCTCAAGAGGCTGTGATGGAAGCCATCCAGTCCTCGACACTCCGTAATCTTCAGCTCCCTGTTCCCAGGATTGAGGAACAGAGACTGATACTGGATCGATACCGCAGGTGCACCTGCCGTATTGATTTAGAACGGCGGGCATTTGGACAACCCCGCCAACAAATGCAGGGGTCTCATGCACGACCTTCCGACCGGTCGCGTGCACGTGAAGGTGGGAGCGCCTGTCAAGGACTGATTTTCTGGCCGGCTTACGCCTAGCGGAATTTGCATACTGACAGCTGTAAAACACTTGTTTCCTGAACCTAGTTTCCAGGCAATATTTTCAATTCCATGGATTTGCAAATTGTGCCAATAGCATTGAACCCGATTCTCCCGCATGAGGCGGGCCATGCATATCGCATATCAGAGGTCCTGCAAAGCGATTCGGCTATCATGATCAAGGAACGCTACAAGGATGATTCACACCGAGTCATTCTGGAACGAGGTGGATAAAGTCATGCCCAGCTATCGAGAGCGAAGGGAGTGGCTGAGGAAAAACGGCGCGTCGATGGATGTGTGAGCGCGTGCTGCGCCTGGCCAGACTCCTGATACCGAACCTCTCAATCCTATTTTTCTACATGATATAATCCCCCACCCCATGAGCCATTCCATCATCATCAAGGGCGCCCGAGAGCACAACCTCAAGAACATCGACGTGGAAATCCCGCGCGACAAGCTGGTGGTCATCACCGGGCTGAGCGGTTCAGGGAAGTCGTCGCTGGCCTTCGACACGATCTATGCCGAGGGGCAACGCCGGTACGTCGAGTCGTTGTCAGCTTATGCCCGCCAGTTTCTCGAGCAAATGGGAAAGCCTGATGTTGATTCCATCGAGGGGCTTTCGCCCGCCATTTCGATCGAACAGAAGAGTACGAGCCACAATCCCCGGTCGACCGTTGGAACGGTGACGGAGATTTATGACTATCTGCGCCTGTTGTTTGCCCGGGTCGGAAAGCCGACATGTTTCCAGTGCGGAGAAGAGATCACGGCGCAGACCGTCCAGCAAATGGTTGACGCCATCGCGGCATTGCCGGACGGGATGAAATTTCAGATTCTCGCGCCGATCGTGAGGGGCCGCAAAGGGGAATACCGCAAAGAACTGCTCGAAATGCGTAAAGCCGGTTATGTTCGGGCCCGCATCGACAACGTCATCGTCGATCTCGGCGACGACATCACGCTCGATAAACAGAAGAAACATACCATCGAGATCGTCGTGGACCGGTTGGTGATGAAATCCGGCGATGCCATGCTGCGCCGTCTGGCGGATTCGGTCGAAACCTCGCTGAAGCTGTCCGGCGGATTGGTCGGCGTGCTGACCGATGACCAGGCGATGGCACTCTACAGCGAACGACTGGCCTGTATCCGCTGCGGCGTCAGTTATCCCGAAGTCACGCCTCGAATCTTCTCGTTCAACAGCCCTCACGGAGCCTGCCCGGCTTGCGATGGGATCGGCTATGCCGTCACGCCCGGTTGCCCGGAAGACGAAGACCTGACGCTCCTGGAGCCCTGCGAGGTGTGCCACGGTGCGCGGCTCAGGCCGGAGAGTCTGTCGGTCAAGGTTGCCCGGAAGTCCATCGCGGAAGTCACCCGGCTTTCGGTCCGTGTGGCATCGGAGTTCTTTTCGGCTCTCAAGTTTACCGAGCGGGAAATGATCATCGCGCATCGTATTCTGAAGGAGATTCGCGAGCGTCTCGCGTTTCTCGTCAATGTCGGATTGGACTACCTGACGCTGGACCGGGCAGCGGCCACGCTCTCGGGGGGAGAAGGACAACGCATTCGGCTCGCGACACAGATTGGATCCGGCCTCGTCGGCGTGCTCTACATTCTCGATGAACCTTCCATCGGGCTGCACCAGCGCGACAATCGGCGCCTACTTCAGACCCTCCTGCGGCTGCGTGACCTGGGCAACACCGTGGTCGTCGTCGAACATGATGCCGAAACCATGATGGCGGCGGATCATATTATGGATATGGGACCCGGCGCTGGCGCCCATGGCGGCCGGCTGATTGCGCAGGGCACGCCGAAAGAAATCATGAAGGATCCACAGTCCCTGACCGGCCGGTATCTGCGCGGCGTAGAAATGGTGGCTGTCCCGAAGCGGGAGAGACTTCCCAAAGCGTGGCTCTCCGTCGTAGGGGCATCCAAACATAATTTAAAGGGAGTGACCGCGAAAATTCCGCTGGGATTGCTGACCTGTGTGACCGGTGTGTCCGGTTCGGGAAAGAGCACCTTGGTGCTGGAAGTTCTATTTCATTCGCTATCCCAACTTCTCTACAGCAGGAAACCAAAGATTGACGGATGCAAAGAGTTGAAGGGAGCCGATGCCCTCGACAAAGTCATCGACATCGATCAATCTCCGATCGGACGCACACCCCGTTCGAATCCGGCCACCTATACCGGGCTGTTCGGCTATATCCGGGACTTGTATTCCAACTTGCCGGAGTCGCGAGTGCGCGGATATAAGCCCGGCCGCTATAGTTTCAATGTCAAGGGCGGACGATGCGAGGCTTGCCAGGGCGACGGCCTGATCAAGATCGAGATGCATTTCCTTCCGGACGTCTATGTCACCTGCGAGGTTTGCAAAGGACAGCGATACAACCGGGAGACGCTGGAAATTCTGCACAAAGGGAAAAGCATCGCCGATGTCCTCAACATGACGGTGGACGAAGGGCTGGAATTTTTCGAACACATCCCGTTGATCAAATCGAAACTTCAGACACTCCATGACGTCGGTCTTCACTATGTGAAACTTGGACAATCGGCCACGACCCTGTCCGGCGGAGAAGCGCAGCGGGTGAAATTATCGCGCGAGCTGTCGAAGCGGGCCACGGGGAGGACAATGTATATCCTGGACGAGCCGACGACGGGTCTGCACTTTGCCGATGTCCAGCGGCTCCTCGACGTATTGGACAGGCTCGTCGAGTCCGGCAATACGGTGCTGGTCATAGAGCACAATCTCGACGTGATCAAGAATGCGGATTGGATTATCGATCTGGGTCCGGAAGGGGGCGATCGAGGCGGCCATATCGTGGCCGAAGGATCTCCCGAAGAAGTTTCAAAAATGAAACGCTCATACACTGGACAGGTCCTGAAAGAAGTCTTGGCAGGCTGACTCACATACACGATGTCTCCAGCGTTTGGCTCCTTCCCCCGCTTCCCCAGCCTGGACCTAAGAAACACTACTAGGACACACTGTCTTTTTCGGAAATAATGTCTGCAGGTTCGCCATCTGCGTGGATACGCTGCGATAGCATCGTGAAATCGTATGCACTCTAATGAACTGCATTTCTCTTCTTATAGGACAACCTATTCCTCGAGCGCTGAAATTCCAGAAGCCTTCTAATTGGTTTCGACGCCTCGTGCCGTTCGGCTATATCGAAGTTCTGCTGTAATTCCGAATCCTTCCGCCGAGCAAACCAGTCTTTCACAGAGCTGGTCCGCTGCTTGCTAGCTCATGCGTGATGTATGCGTTTCTTCCAAGGATTGCTACGCATCGCGGAGCAAATCATGTTGGATGCAAACAGACCCGGAGTCTGACCCAATCACCAAAGTCATGAGGAGGAACTATGAACAGCGATCAATTCAAAGGGCAGTGGAAACAATTCAAGGGTGAGCTGAAGAGGCAATGGGGGAAGTTTACCGACGATGATTTGATGAAAATCGAAGGAGATTACGACAAGTTCACTGGCGCAATGCAAGAACGATATGGCGACAAAAAGGACGAGGTCAGCCGTTGGGCCGATCAATGGTACGAAAAGCAGCATGCGGCCGGATCACAAGGAAAGATCTGAGCTGATAACAAAGGAATTGCGAGCGCATGGCGTTACACCGATAGGGGGATACATATGAAACAGTTTGCCGCAGCCGTTGTCATGACAGCCTTGCTAACGTCTCCGTCCTGGGCGCTCTTCGAGAGTAACAAGGAGTTGTCAAAAGGCGCTTCCGTGACTCTCGACAAAGCCGTGCAGGCCGCCGTGGCTGCAATGCCTGGAAAGGCCGTGGAAGCTCAGATCGGGAGGGAAGAGGGACGAACTGTGTATAAAGTCGAGATCATCGACAATGGCGATAAGACCCGGATGGTCTATGTCGATGCGCAAACCATGCAAGTGAAGATCGACAAATAGTTCGGGTGATGCCGGGGCTTTTCGAGGCCCCGGCATACGCTCATGGAGAGAGCCATCATGAAGAGGCAATCCGTTTTATCCAGGTTCGCTCGCCGCGTCGTCCGATCCAACGTGGTCACCAAGGTAAGGGTCGGTATCGCCACTGTTTTGATCGGAGGTGGCTTGGCGGGAGGGCTGGGAATGCCTTCCGCAACGCAAGCCGAGAATTATGTTTTTGATGACGTGGAAAAAGGTCTTGTATCGTTAGGTGGTCGCGCGACCTATTTTGATCCTCCGGGGGCGAGCCCGAAATGGTATGGCGGAGCTCAGGCGCGCCTGCATCTTGGTCAGATATTTGCCATAGAAGGGTCGGTCGATTATCGGGAAAAGAAATACGGAGACACATTTACACGAACCTATCCGGTTCAAGTGTCAGCACTGATCTATCTGCTTCCCGGCAAACGCATCAGCCCCTTCTTGCTCGGCGGGGGCGGCTGGTATTACACGAACGTCAACAATCCAAATGGCGCCAGCGATACGCAGAACCGGTTCGGGGCACACGCGGGAGGTGGCGTTCAGTGGATGCTGAACACACGATTTTCAATCGATTCGACCTATCGGTATGTCTGGTTGGAGACTATCGATTCGACCAATCAAAACATCAAAGATAAAAGTTTCAACGACAACGGCCACATGGTGACCGTCGGATTGAATTTCCACTTCTGAAGGTGAACTGATGAAAAAATGTGCTCATCCATCTTGTTCGTGCGAGGCGCAACCGGGAAAGGAATTTTGTTCGGATAATTGCAGGAACGCCGACAACCAAACCGATGGACATTGTGGTTGTGCCCACCCCTCCTGTCGGGCGCCAAGAGTCAGCTCACGATAAAGGAACGGAATACTCGGTCGATGAAACGCCGAGAAATGGGCCGCCAAAACCGAAAATTTAGACTAATCAAAGGAGAAATGTCATGAAGACGACCATGATCAATGCAGCCTGCGTCCTTACCCTATTGGGTTTCCTGGGAGGTTGCCAGGGAGGCTCGAGTCATTGGAGTTCAAGCCAGTCGGCTGATGCCAGAATGAATGCCGCCATCAAGAATAAGTTTGCGGAGGAAAAGATAGATCTGACGAAGGTCGGAGTCGACACCCAGGACGGTCACGTCTATCTCAGTGGTGTTGTTCCAACATCGGACGAAAAGGCCCGGGCGGAACAGATCGCCAGGAATACGGTGCTAGCCTCACCCGCGGTGAACTGGTTGATCGTCAATCAGCTTCAAGTGCGGCCGGTCATTGACGACGCGGTCATTACATCGTCGATCAAAGGCCGTCTGATGAACGACCGTCAAATCAACGCTTCTCAAATCGCCGTTGATACCCAGCAGGGTATCGTCAGTTTGAACGGATCCGTGCCGTCTCCCGATCATAAATTCCGGGCAGAGACGCTCTCGCGTGAAATCCCTGGCGTACGCCAGGTCGTGAACAACCTCCAAGTGCCCCCCGTGCCTCCCGCGACCGGAATTGTGCCTTCTTCCGGTCTGATCCAGAATGACCCATTGATTACGGCCACGGTCAAGGAACGTCTGACGACGGATCGCATTGCCAATCTCGCGCGAGTCCATGTCGATACGACGGAGGGCACCGTCTATTTGAACGGCGTCGTGCCTTCTTCCGGTCATAAAGTCCGCGCGGAACAGATTGCACGGGACGTGAGCGGGGTCACGCAAGTTGTCAATAATCTGCAGGTGCAACCATAGCTCCAGAACGGAGAGAAATCTATGAAACAAACAGGAACCTATACTGCCAGATCATTTGATCTGCATGGACTGCGGGGGATTTCCGATCGGACGTTGGATACCCATTTCAAACTTTACGAGGGGTACGTCAAGGAAACGAATCGGCTGATGCAGCTCTTGAGGGATTTTCTCAAGGACGGAAAGGTGGATCAGGAGGAGATGCCGGCCTATTCCGAGCTCAAACGTAGGATGGGGTTTGAGTCGAATGGTATGGTGCTTCACGAATACTACTTCGATAACCTCATGCGGGGGGGGTCCGATCGATCGCCCGACCATTCCCCGTTTCGAGAGGCGGCTGAGGACAGTTTCGGATCGTTCGAATTATGGAAAGCGGATTTTGTCGGAGTCGGCAAAATGCGAGGGGTCGGGTGGGCGGTGTGTTATCTCCATCCAACCATGGGACAACTGGCCAATCATTGGATTACCCTGCATGAAGTGGGGAACGTCACGGGTTTTGTCCCGCTCCTTGTCATGGATGCCTGGGAGCACGCCTTTATCCTGGATTACAAGCCATCTGAGCGCGGCGAGTACATTGACGCGTTCTTCAGCAATGTCAACTGGGGAACGGTCAATCAACGGTTGATCAGCTCTCCCGCACACCACGCGGCGCAGCACACGTGAGCCGTGAGCCAACAGCTGGAAGGAGCCCACTGAGTGCAAGTCCTGCTGAGAAGCCTCATCATCTGCGGGCCGTTGCTGGGGGCGGCGTGCCAACATGCGGCGCCTCCTCCAGCACGCGTGGACAAACCGGCTGTCTCATTTCGGAGCGCGTTACTCGAAGAACATTATCAACGTCTGGGTGAACAGCCTCAATTGCTCTCAGGAGACAGGCTTGTCGTCGGAACAGTGACGGCCGTCGCGTCCGAGCAAATCAAAGTCGACATCGGTGAATTGCAGCCCCGTTTCGTCCCGGTCAAGCCTTCCGAGGAAAAGCGATTTACCGTTCAACCAGGAGATGAGCTGATCCTGACACTCAATGAGCAGAATCTCGTCGTCGACTATCATCTCGCGGGTGAACGGAGCGGAGGGCACAGCGTGCTCCGTGGAAGCATCGCCCAACACCTTCCTGTCGGTCATGACCGCGTCGTCATCAAGACGACGGAGGGACGTGAAGACAGTTTTGAGATTCGACCCGCATCGAGAAGCAAACTCGCATCGATTCCGGTGGGAGTGCAGGGGGTCTTTCTTCTCGACGAAACCAATAAGATTGTCGATGCCACGTTCGCGAATCCGCAGGCCGTGGATCAGGCACGCAGACTGCCGGAGCAGAAGTCACCTTTGAAAGGTTCCTATCCGCGGATCGACGGCACCATCATCGAACCGCTTTCCCAAGATCGCATTACCATCAAGACGCAAGATCGCGGGCAACAGTCCTATCATGTGCGACCATTGGTGCAAGAGAAACTGGCAACCATGAAAAAAGGAGATGCCGTGACGGTCATGATTGATGAGGACGATGAAGTCATCGATGTAGCGGTGCCGCCTAAGGAGAAAAGTCGATAGCCAGCGGACTTCTCTTCCTCAGCGCCACAGATCGTAAGGACGGGTCTCCTAGCCACTCCACCGATTTTCTCTTCTCTCGTTCTGAACACTCTTTAATCAGCAGTCACAAGTCTTGCCTTCAATAAGCCGGTTGAATCTGCGCACTTTGTCCCCCGTGGACAGGTTATTCCACAGGGAGTCCATATGGAACCGGGAGAGATCTTCAGCGCTAGATCCATAAAACATGCGTCAGCACGCTTGATACAGCGCGTACTGATAATCAGGCCTGCTGTTTGCTCTAGACCTCGATTGCTGGCGATGGACATATAACCATCGAGTTCATTCCATAGTGAAGGAGAGCATCATCATGAGTACACGAAGCGGGTACAGAGCATTGGTCGCGTGCGGGGTTGTCTGTCTGGCTCTCAGCATCACGGCATGCAACACCACCAAGGCCACGGTCGATTCGACCGTGAAATTCTTTTCCAGCACGAGTCCTGAATCCATGTTTACAGCAGACGGCATGGTCGAGCGGGATCAACAGATCAAGCTTTTTGCCGGGGTGTCCTATGAGAATTTACGGCAAGAGGCAGCCTCGGGCAGCGGACAGTATCTCACGTCCCTCGCCGTCTTGTATGGCGTTCCAGAATCCCGGCAGGCACAGTTCGGCAAACTGCTTCAAGAGCATCACGCATGGTTGTTCCCCGCGGATCTGCAAGAGGACGCGACCGCGCATGTGAAGATGGTTACGGCGTTGAACAGTGTACTTCCGACCTCGCTCGTCACGCCGTAAACACCTATTGGATGACAGATTGGAGGATGACATGGGACCGATGGGCAAAGGCGTAATCTTGTGGCTGCTCGGTGTTCCGGCAAGTCTGTTAATCATCCTGTGGTTTCTGGGGATTTTGAGATAAACCTACTGCTCAGGGAGCTGTGGCTGGGGTCACAACCCCCTGGGCATCTTCAATGGAGGACGTATGATACAGACGAAGTCCGGAAGGATTGGATTGTTGGTTGCGGCAGTGGCACTGGCTGGTTCCTATTCCGCCTTTGGAGCGGATCTGGAAATGCAGGTAGTCGATAAGAACTGCTACATCGAGATTTTTGAAGACGACAACTTCGATATGGACGATCCTCATGTGAAGCTGCAGGGTCCGAAGGAATATGCGACTTTGAAGAATGTGGCAGGAAAAGATTGGAGCAATGACATCGAAAGCGTCATTGTAGGATCGAATGCGAATGTCCGTGCCTATGAAGACAAAGATTTCAAAGGGACGGAATTGGCGTTTGCACCGGGTCAACGGGTTCCCAACTTGGGGAAGCTCGACATGGCCAATGACATTGAATCACTCAAGATCGCCTGCGGTCCCAACTGATCAACCCGACTCTCCCACGGAGGGGTTAGGTTGACCCCTCCCCCTCCCATACGGAGCCCTTTCGGATGAGCACAACCTATCGTCGTCATATGATGATGTTGTTGTGAGAGTCGTTTCATCTGTGACGGGTGGAAGAGGCGATCGCTGGTGCGGGGTGGCGGACGGAGTTTAGACGGAACATTCATCTTTAACATGGTCGAAAACGGCAGAATGATAAGGAGGACTTTATGAGAGTGCGGATGTTGATGGCATTGGCACTGACGGTCGGAGGCTGCGGACCGCATTACACGATCCCGAATTTCGACACCGACGAAATCGAGAAAGTTGTTTCGAGCGGTCGTTCTCCGCAGGGATGCATTGAGGGTCTGAAGGAAGATGCCAAACAATTGAATGTGAAAGTACGGCTCGTGGACATGCAGCACCAAGAAACATCCGGACCGATCGCCTGGATTTACAGCAATACATATGTCTGCACCGGCAAAGTCGTTCAGACTCGGGCGGAGCACGGATCTGTCGAAAAACAGCCGCTTTAACAAATAGGAGAATGCGATCGTGTTCACCGATGCCTCTACGCCGAAGAGCGCTGACGGAACCGGTGAGAGCTATGAACCGGCTTCGGGCCTCAAAGTCCGCTTCCTCCTTACGTTCGACGATGGCCCTCATCATTGTACGTCCAGGGTCCTGCAGACACTCGCGGTCAATTCCGTGCAGGACGAAATTAAAGCCGTCTTCTTCGTCCAGACCAGACACCCGGAAGGTGGAGGGTCGGCAGCCGGTCGTGTGATCTTGAAACAAGAACATCAGGAAGGTCACGTCCTCGGCCTCCATACTGGAACCGCGACAGGACACATTAGTCATACCAGTTTGTCCCGGATGGAATTAGAACGATCATTGGAGAACGGCAAGAAGGATCTCGCGGCGATCATGCATCGATCGCCGCTGTTGGTCCGGCCGCCCTATTGGCGGTACAACGCCCGATCTTTGGAATGTTACGGGCGTCATGACCTGCACATGCTGCTATCGGATGTCAAAGCGTATGACGGAATAAATTGGGGAGCACATGTCTTCCGGCGTTGGAACTTTCGATCACAATTAAATCGCGTCCGGAATGAATCCCGACACGTGGCCAGGCGAGATCGCGAGGAGACTCGGCCGGTGGTGGTGACATTCCATGACACGAATGCCTATACCGCTGACAATCTTGCCGAATATCTTTCCTTGCTGATTGATGAAGCCGAACGGCTGGGTCTGCCGCTCCATACCAAACCGTTTTTTGACCAACCAAGTGACGTGCTGGACGGCGCCCTGCAGTGTGCAGTTCACAATCCCGTACCGACATTCCATTCCGGAATGTGTGTGACCACAGGGTGATCCATGTCAATACCGGTAGATAAATCCGAAGGGGCGCAGGCGGTGGAAATAGAAATGGCCGGTCTGATCGTCGACACACTGAAACTGGAAGTTGCACCGACGGAGATCGACCCTTCAGCTCCATTGTTTGGAGAAGGACTGGGACTTGACTCCATCGATCTGCTGGAAATCGCTTTGGCGGTATCCAGGAAATACGGTGTCGATCTCCGGTCGGGAGACCGCGCCGCCTTCGGCTCGCTGCACGCATTGGCGGCACACATCGACCGGCATAGGGTCCGATGATGTCCGTGAGCACGCACAGGTCCGCCGCGACGTTCGAGTCATCGGAAATCGGCGGCTGCGTGACCGCCTCGCCATGGATCAGTCCACTGGTTCGATACGCTGAACTCGATGCTCCATTCGCATGGCGCAAAGGCACGACGGTGACGGTCCGCCACTTTTTGAGCGCAGTCTGGCGACTGGCTGCGCGCCTGCCGTCAAAACGGCATGTGATCAATCTCTGCAACGATCGCTATTACTTTGCCGTCGGTTTCGGCGCGGCTCTGGTGAGAAGACAGATCAGCCTCCTGCCGACCTGCCGGGCGGCCGAGCCGTTGCAACAACTCTCGCATGAGTACGAGGACGTTTATGTGCTGGCCGATCATGCGGATGTTCCGTCTGGGCTTTCCACGTTCGCATTCCCTGAAGATGTCCAGAGGGTCGCTCCGGCGCCTCATAACCCATTGATTTCTATTCATCAGCTGGCCGCCATCGTGTTTACATCCGGGAGCAGCGGATGTCCTCAAGCCCATGCCAAACGATGGGGCAGTCTCATCCAAGGCGCGCATGCGCTGCGTCGCCAATTCGATCTTGGCCGGAAAAAGGCGAGCATCGCAGTCGGCACCGTACCGGCCCAGCATATGTATGGGCTGGAGACGACCATCATGCTTCCGCTGCAATGCGGATGGGGCATTCATGCCGGTATGCCGATCCTCCCGGCGGACATCATGGCCGATATCGAGCAGATCGATCTTCCTGTCTGGCTGATGACGACCCCGGTCCACCTGCGTGCGTACATGGGCCAGGGAGCGGTGCTCACGGGGCTCGAAGGCATCATTTCGGCCACCATGCCGCTGACGGCGTCACTAGCGCAGGACGTCGAACGATCGTGGTCGGCTCCTGTCTATGAAATCTATGGCTGCACAGAAGGCGGCATCATCGCTTCCCGCCGGACAGTCGACGGCAAGTGGTGGCAGCTCTGTGATGGCTTGAACATCCGACAGAACGGCGAAGAGACATGGGTCAGCGGCGGTCATGTCGGAACTGCGCTCAAACTCACGGATCGAATCGTCGTCGGAGATGATCGGACGTTGGATCTGTTGGGTTCGAGCTACGATCTGGTCAAGGTAGCAGGCAAGCGGGCCTCGTTGGCAGCCTTGAATAACGCGCTGACCCGTATTTCAGGAGTTGTGGACGGAACATTTTTTTGGCCGGATCAAGGCCGAACGGGAACGGGCCGGTTGAGCGCCTTCATCGTGGCTCCGGGGATATCCCGGTCACGCATTCTTGGCGAACTGCGGAAGCGCATCGATCCGGTGTTCCTGCCCCGCCCGTTATACCTGGTCGATGCGTTGCCACGGAACACTACCGGGAAGCTGCCGCGTGAACGATTGGAAGCATTTGCGAATCGACTCAAATCGTGCCCCTCTGTTCGAGGCTGATCCATGCATATCGAACTGCCGTGCTGCATCGACCCTGCTCACGCATCTCTAACCGGGCATTTCCCTGACCATCCCATCGTGCCGGGCGTGGTGATTCTGAACGAGGTGTTGCGGGCGGTCGAGCCGTATTGTAGCGGAATGTCGGACGCGTTCAGGATGCCTTCGGCGAAATTTCTGTCCCCGTTACTGCCCGGTCAACGATTTACCATCACCATTGATCATTCGAACGAGAAGACATGTTTTACCGTGAAGAGTGGGATCACATGCATTGTGACGGGTATCCTCACACCGGAGTCGCCCTCGTCCGGAGGCGACGTACCGTGAACAGTCTCTGGCTCGATCAACGAGAACGAGGCAGTCGCCGTTTGATCCTGTGCCTGACGTGGATCACGCTGCGGCTGGGACGCGGCCTGTCACGAGTATTTCTATATCCGATCTGCCTCTATTTTACGGTGTTTTCCGGAGGGACGCGCCGCATCTCCAAAGAGTATCTCGAAAAGGTGCTGCGACGCCGGGTGGGTTCGATGGATGTGTTCCGACATTTTCACACCTTCGCGTCCACGATACATGACCGAGTGTATCTGCTGTCGGGAAAGCACCGGCATTTCGAGGTGCGGATCGAAGGGGAGGAGATCCTCGAACCGTATCTCGAACAGAAGCGTGGATGCATTCTACTGGGCTCGCATCTGGGCAGCTTCGAAATGTTGAGGGCCCACGGTCTGTTCGAACGGCAGCTGCCGATCAGTATGGTCATGCACGAAGGCGCGACTCCGAATTTGAACGCGGTCCTCCACAATCTCAATCCTGCCATCCGGCCTCGCATCATTTCACCCGGTACGCCGGATACGATGCTGATGGTCAAGGAGCGGCTGGATCTCGGCGAGCTGGTTGGAATTTTGGGAGATCGGATCTTTCGCGGCGACCGGGCGATGGTCTGCACCTTTCTGGGGCAGCCGACTCGATTTCCCGAGGGGCCATTATTGCTCGCCGCGTTGTTGCGGGCTCCCGTTATTTTGTTCTTCGGACTGTACGAAGGCGGGCGTCGCTATACCGGACGCTTCGAGCTATTGAGCGAGGCGATGCCGGCGGTCCGTCCCAGGTCGTCCGACGACCTTCGTCCTTGGCTCGAACGGTATGTCGGCAGACTCGAACACCATTGTCGGTTGTATCCCTACAACTGGTTTAACTTCCATGGATTACCTCATGAAACACAGTCTGCACATCTTCATCCTGAGTCTCCTTTGCTGGTCGCCGACGGACGTATTCGGTGAGACGGACTCGCCGCCGTGGAACGTGCCTCAGCTGATGGAGCTTATGGCGCAAGTGACGTCCCGTCAGGAAAGCTTTACGGAGACCAAGATCGTGGGGGTCTTGACTCGTCCTCTCGTCTTGAAAGGGACATTATCCTATGTCCGGCCGGATCGGGTCGAAAAACATGTTCTGGCTCCTTATGACGAACATGTCGTCGTGCATGGCGATCAACTCACGCTGGCCAATCGCGAGGGCACCAAACGGGTGAACGTGAGAAGTCATCCGCTGATCTGGTCATTCGTGGAAGCGATCCGTGCAAGTCTCGCCGGCGATCTCACCACGCTCGGCCGTTTCTATTACATCGATCTGCAAGGAACCCGGGACAGTTGGATTCTGATCTTGCGGCCGTTGGACCGGCAGGCTGCGGAGTATCTCTCCAGCGTCAGACTGAGTGGACACGGCAACCGTTTGGTCAGCGTGGAGATTCAGGAAACAGGCGGGGACCGATCGGTCATGCTGATCCAGGGACACGTGTCGTGAGTGCCGCCTTTCGGCCCGCCCTCATCCTCTGGGTCGTCTTCCTTCTCGCGTGCGGCGCCGTGGTGACTCGAATGACAGTGACCACCGATTTGGCGGCATTATTATCCGGCTCGGCCATTCCTGCCCAGGAACTTCTGATCGCGCAATTGCGGGATGGAGTGGCGGCCCGCCTGTTACTGATTGCCATCGAGGGTGCGGATCCTGAAACTTTGGCGGAGGCCAGCGGCCGGCTCACGGAAGCGATTCAAACCAGCAACCTGTTTGGCTATGTGCACAACGGTGATCCGGCCAAACTCAAGATCGAACGCGACGTCCTCATGCGACATCGGTATGTCCTGAGTTCGGCCGTCGCCGCCGATCATTTTACCGCGCCCGCCTTGCGTGCTTCCCTTGAGCGTCAAATGGAATTGCTCGGTTCTCCTGCCGGGGCCGTGACGAAAGCGCTGTTGCCAGCCGATCCAACGGGCGAGCTCGCACACATTCTGTCCGAGTTGTCCATGGGGGACGGCCCCTCGGTGCTGCACGGAGTCTGGTTCTCACGGGATGGTTCCCGCGCGCAACTTATCGCGGAAACGCGGGCGGCAGGCTTCGATCTCGATCAGCAGGGATCCGCATTGACGGCGGTTCGGAAGGCATTCGCTTCTCTGGGGCTGCCGGAAAGTGTTCGTCTGCTTATCAGCGGACCCGGCGTCTTTGCCGTGGACTCGCGAGCCACGATCGAACGGGATTCATGGAGACTCTCGGCCGTGGCCGGCACGCTCGTCGTCGGATTGCTGCTCACGATATATCGTTCCGTTTCGCCCGTTTTACTGAGTCTGCTCCCGGTGCTCAGCGGTCTTCTTGCCGGCGTCGCGGCGGTTCAGATTGTCTTCGGCTCGGTCCACGGCATTACGCTTGGATTTGGTGCGACGCTGATCGGCGAAGCCGTCGATTATCCGGCATATCTGTTCACGCAGGTCATGACCGGTGAACGGTTTCAAGAAACGCTCTCTCGTGTGTGGCCGACCTTGAGGCTGGCCGTGCTGACGACCGTCTTCGGCGCGCTGACGATGTTGCTCTCGAGTTTCACGGGCCTGTCACAACTAGGCGTTCTGTCGGCCGTGGGTGTATCGGTTGCAGGTCTCGTGACCCGGTGGGTACTGCCTGCCCTCTCACCGCAACCCATGAAAAGTTCCGCCCGCGAAATTCTTCCGCTGAACTGGACCAGACCGTTGGCGGACCTGCGTTCCGCCTCCTGGGTTATCTGGGTGCTGTGTTTTGGCGCCATGGGGTTGCTGACGGTCAAACATCAGAGCATTTGGGATCATGATCTCGCCAATCTCAGTCCTGTCTCGCAGTCGGCCAAAGACTTGGATGCGCAATTGCGCGCTGAACTCGGGGCACCGGACGTCCGTTATGTCGTCGTGGTGCGAGGCCCCGATCAGGAACAGGTTCTCACGACGAGTGAACATCTTGCCCTGGTGCTGCACCGAATGACGCAGGACGGATTGTTGACCGGCTACGATCTTCCCAGCCGGTATCTCCCGTCTCGAGAAACCCAGAGCCGGCGACTGGCGGCGCTTCCTGACCGAGCACAGCTTGCCGCCGCGCTCACCCGTGCGCGTGACGGGTTGTCGTTCCGCTCCGGCCTCTTCGAGCCGTTCTTACGGGATGTCGAACAAGCACGCGCTGGGAAGTTGCTCGAGAGCGACGATCTGCGGGAATCGGCCTTTTCCATAAAACTCAGAGCACTGCTACTTTCCGGCAAGGACGGCTGGATAGGGCTGGCGCCGCTCCGCGGCGTGTCTTCAAGCACGGCGGTCGCGGACCGGCTTGCTCAATCCGGTCTGTCCGGTGCGAGGTTTCTCGATCTCAAGGGTGAAGCCGAACGATTGGTCGATGGGTATCGCCGGGAATCCCTTCGGTTTACAGCCGCCGGTTTCCTGGCCATCACCGCCGTTCTATGGTGGGGCCTCCGGAATCCCGGTCGTGTGGGACGTGTGCTGGTGCCGCCCGTCGTGGCCGTCATCTTTGTCGTGACGATTCTCACGGTGGCCGGTGAACGGCTGTCACTGTTCCATCTCGTGTCGCTCTTGCTGGTGATCGGGATCGGGCTGAACTATGCGCTGTTTTTCGACAGACGATTCACGGATGAAGCCGAGCGCCGGCGCAACCTTCTGTCCCTGACCGTCTGCATCCTCTCCACCCTGTCGGCATTCGGTGCGCTGGCGTTCTCACATACGGCGGTGCTCCATGCCATTGGGCTCACGGTGAGCCTGGGTGCATTCTTCTCCATGATGTTGTCCGCGGCGCTCGTCCAGAGACGGGAGACCATCCGATGAATTCCCTCACCGTCACTGCGATGACGACGGTCAATCCTCTCGGTCGCGGTCTCGCCGCGACCTGGGACGGGCTGTATCAAAACCGGCACGGACTGCGGCCCAACGATTTTGAGGACGCCGCCATCGACACCTGGATCGGGCGAGTCGACGGACTGGAGAAAGAACCGCTCGAAGGAAACCTGGCTGACTTCGATTGTCGCAACAACCGGCTGGCGGTCATCGCCTTGCGGCAAGACGGATTCGAACAGGCCGTCGCACGAGCGCGTACAAAATACGGCGCGGATCGCATCGGTGTGCTGGTCGGAACGACCACCTCCGGGATTCTCGAAACAGAGATGGCCTACCGCCAGCGAGGTTCACGGAATGGAAATCTGCCGCCCACGTTACGCTACCGGTGCACCCAAAACGTCTTTTCGGTCAGCGACGTCGCCCGGCGCCACTTGTGTCTGAACGGCCCGGCCGCGTCCGTCTCGACGGCCTGTTCGTCCAGCGCCAAGGTATTTGCCAGTGCGTCCCGCTGGATCGAGGCCGGGTTGTGCGACGCCGTCGTCACGGGCGGGGTCGACAGTCTGTGCCTCATGACGCTGTACGGGTTTTCATCGCTCGGACTGCTTTCCGACATGCCGTGCCGACCCTGCGATGTGCATCGCAACGGTTTGTCCATCGGAGAGGCGGCAGGATTCGCATTACTGGAACGGACTCATGAGGCCGACGGCGACATTGTGTTCCTGGGATACGGAGAAAGCACCGATGCCTATCATATGTCGACACCTCACCCGGAAGGAACGGGTGCGGCCGCGGCAATGCAACAGGCTTTGCAGTGCGCCGGCTTGACGCCGAGGGACATCGACTACGTCAATATGCATGGCACCGGCACACAGGCCAATGATCGCGCTGAAGATCAAGCGATCGAACGGACGTTCGGCAAACGGACGCCGTGCAGTTCGACCAAGGGCGGAACCGGCCATACCCTGGGCGCGGCAGGCATCGTGGAAGCGATTCTGACGATCTTCTGCCTTCGGTATGGGCTGCTGCCGGGAATCATTCATACGCGGCAACTCGACCCGGATTTTCGCAGTCGGATTCTCCTCCAAAGCGAACGGCGACCGGTACGGTTTGCCATGAGCAACTCCTTCGGGTTCGGCGGCAACAACTGCAGCCTCATTTTTGGAAGGACGGGCTGATGCAGCTCTATGTGCAAAGTGTGGGGCTCATGGGGCCTGGATTGAACGGCTGGGTCTCGACGCAACCGATTCTGACCGGCTCCGCTCCCTACCGGTTCGGCGATACGCCTCGGGTTGTCCCGAGCATCTTGCCGGCGACGGAGCGCCGCCGCAGCAGCGACGCGGTCAGATTGGCCATTGCCGCCGCCGAGGAAGCCTTGCGGGGCAGCGAGATTACGGGCAACGAGACGGCGACGGTGTTTGCGTCTTCGGACGGCGACGGGTATATCACGCATCAGATCTGTGAGGCATTGACGACGCGCGAGAAGGAGATTTCGCCGACTTCGTTTCACAATTCGGTGTACAACGCCCCGGCCGGCTACTGGAGTATCGCCATCGGGTCACGGCTGGGATCGACAAGTCTCTGCGCCTTCGACGGCTCGTTTGTCGCCGGCCTCCTGGAAGCCGCCGCTCAAACGTGCGTCGATCATCGGCCGGTCATGCTGATCGCGTCGGATCTCCCGTTTCCCTTTCCCCTGTATGCCCTTCGGCCTATCGAGCACGCGTTCTCCGTCGCCATTCTGATGACGCCCGATGCCGGCAGGGGCGCGTTGATGCAATGGCAGATTCAGATCGGCGCCCGCGAGCCGGCCACGTCTGATCCGGCGGGATTGCCGGCCGGCCTGTACCGTAACCCCGCCGCTCGCTGTTTGCCGTTGCTGCGGACGCTGGCCTGCCGCTCGACGGAAACCGTGGTTCTCGACTATCTCGACAATAACAGCGTGACCGTGTCTTGCCAGCCGGTGGTGCCGTCATGAAATCGTCGTCACCCAACATTGCGGACCTCATTCCGCACCAGGGAAGCATGTGCCTGCTCGATTCGGTGGAAACATGGGATGACGAACATATCGTGTGTCTTGCGACGAGTCATCGCCGCCTCGATAATCCGCTCAGGGACGGCAGCGGATTGCGTGCGCTCTGCGCCATCGAGTACGGCGCTCAGGCGATTGCCGCTCATGCGTTCCTGACGCAGGCGTCGCCCGGTGGCCGATCGGGAATCGGACTGTTGGCGGCGGCGCGCGATGTGATTGCTACCGTCTCGCATCTGGATAACGTTGACGGCCCTTTGACGATTCGTGCGCAGGCTGTGTTGCGATTCGATCGGGGGAACATCTACGACGTGGCGATTCAGTACCGTGAGCGGCCGCTGCTCACGGGTCGGCTGACGGTCGTATTGGTGAATGCATCGGTTGAACGGAAGCCCGTGAATCAAGGAGGTGACGAACGATGAGCAAACGTGCTCTCGTCACAGGTGGAAGCGGCGAGATCGGCTCGGCGATCTGTCACGAACTCGCGGCCGCGGGGTTCGAGGTCATCGTGCACGGCTATCAGCGTGCCGAGCGCGCTCGAGCCGTGGTGGAAGCCATTCGGGCCAAAGGAGGCGCTGCCGAGGCTGTGTGTTTCGATGTGACGAATGCAGAGGAGACGTCGCGGGTATTGGAAGGTCTCAAGACGACCGGCACCATTCAAGTGCTGGTCAATAACGCCGGCATGTATCACGACGCCGTGATGGCCGGGATGACCGTTGAACAATGGAGGTCCGTGATCGACGTTTCCCTGAACGGATTCTTCCATGTCACGCAACCCTTGCTGCTTCCGATGATTCAAAGCCGCTGGGGCCGCATCGTGAACATTACTTCGATCAGCGGGTTGATCGGGAATCGGGGACAGGTCAACTATGCCGCCGCGAAGGCGGGGCTCCATGGCGCGACGAAGGCGCTGGCCGTGGAGCTGGCATCCCGTGGCATTACGGTGAATGCCGTGGCCCCGGGAGTTATTGCCACTCTCGGCACGGAGGAACTCTTCACGCCGGAGGCCGTCGCCCGTCTCGTCCCGATGAAGCGGGCCGGCGCTCCTTTCGAGGTCGCCAGCCTCGTAGCCTACCTGGCGTCGGAGGCCGCCGCATACGTCTCCGGTCAGATTATTTCCATCAATGGAGCGATGGCATGAATCGATCGTCGGACGGTGTCGCCGCCGTGATCCCCGCGTACAACGAGGCTTCCACCATCCATCGCATTGCCGCAGGCGCGCTTGAATACGTCCCGCGTGTGGTTGTGGTGGATGATGGTTCATCGGATGACACGGCGGATCGGCTGCGCGGCCTTCCCGTCACCATTCTTCGCCAACCGGGTAATTTGGGCAAAGCCGCGGCCCTTTGGCGGGGTGCGCAGCATGCGATCGCGCTCGAAGCGGATGCGATCATCACCCTGGACGGAGACGGACAGCACAATCCGCAGGACATTCCTGCACTGATTGCGATGCACCGGCGAAACTCCGGCGCGATCATATTGGGGTCACGGCGGCACCACGCCGGAAAAATCCCGCTTGTCCGTTACCTTGCCAATCGTCTGGCGGACTTTTGGATCTCATCGGCGGGTGGACGAGCCGTTCGAGACAGTCAATCGGGATTCCGCATATATCCGGCTGACGTCTTGCGTGTGTTGGGAGCCCGCTGTGATCGGA
The DNA here is from genome assembly GCF_011405515.1 of Nitrospira sp. KM1. Classification (NCBI taxonomy): domain Bacteria; kingdom Pseudomonadati; phylum Nitrospirota; class Nitrospiria; order Nitrospirales; family Nitrospiraceae; genus Nitrospira; species Nitrospira sp. KM1. The sequence goes on from NZ_AP022671.1 coordinate 2,979,707, forward strand.
CAGCCGGCTTCGTGTTCGAAAGCGAAATCCTGATCGAAGCGGGTCGCCACGGTGTCCCCATCCATTCGGTACCGATATCGGTGGAATACGGGCGGCATCTTCGGCGCAGCCATTTCCGGCAGGTCCGCGACGTCAGCCGCATCACGCGCATGGTAACCCGCAAACTGCTCGGGCGCCGCAGGGAGATATCGAGACCTCCTGAGGATCGAATCGAGGAAGCGACGCTCTCACCTACAGCTCCGTCCGTCTCGAGGCGAGCCCACGGGTCATCTTTTCGCCGCCGGATCCTGTTCGTCGCCGAATCCGTCAGTCTGGCGCACGTCGCACGGACAGTCGCCCTGGCACGGACTCTTGATCCGGAACTGTACGACCTGCATATGGCCTGTGATCCAAGATACCTCCCGCTGTTTGGATCACTCCATCCAACTCTCCACCATATCCGGTCCATTACATCGGAGCAGTTTCAAGAGCGGCTGCGCACCGGAAGCCCGCTCTACTCGTCCGATGAACTCCGAGCCTATGTGTCGGAAGAGTTGCGCCTCCTGGCTGATCTGAATCCCCATGCGGTCGTGGGTGACTTCCGCTTGTCGCTGTCGGTCAGCGCCCGTGTAGTACGGATTCCCTATTTGACCGTCACCAATGCCCATTGGAGTCCCTATGCTCCATCGCGATACGTCGTTCCCGAGCTGACGATGACCGATCGATTGGGAGTGCGCGCGGGGCAATGGTGCTTCGACCTGATCCGGCCATTGATCTTTGTGCAGCAATCGTGGGCTTTGAACAACGTGAGACGAGAATACGGTTTGCCCTCTCTGGATTATACGTTGCCGCACGTGTTTACCGATGCGGACGAGACCCTCTATGCCGACCTCCCCAAACTCGTTCCCACGTTCGACTGTCCGGCGCACCATCACTATATCGGGCCGGTGCTCTGGTCCCCGCCCACGCGGCCGTCTTGGTGGAAAGGGATTTCAAAAGACCGGCCGATCGTCTATGTGAGTTTGGGATCGACCGGTCCTCATGACCTTCTCAATACGGTCTTGGAGACCCTTGAGGTTCTCGGCCTCTGCGGAATGGTCTCGACGGCGGGGAAACCCGCTCCGTCTAGCATCCCCGATCACGTGTTTCTGTCGCCGTTTGTTCCCGGTCTGGAAGCGGCGGAACGTTCGGCACTCATTATTTGCAACGGCGGCAGCGCGACTGTCTATCAGGCGTTGACCGCCGGGATTCCCGTCCTGGGAATCCCGAGCAACCTGGATCAGTTCCTGATGATGGAATATGCCGCACGGGCCGGGACCGGCGCATATGTCCGGCCACGCGAGGCAGCCGTGCAGGATCTGGCTCCCATCCTTCACGACCTTCTCACTGATCCTGAATATCGTAGCAAGGCCGAAACCTTCAAAGGTCTGATCCGTTCAGGAGACGGCTGTACTTCGTTGGATGCGATCCTCCGCAGACGGCTGAATATGAATTCGAACGGCGATGCATCATCTCCGGCTGAAAGGCGCCGCGCGTCTCACGACGCGGCGTCCGGTTCTCACTCGGCAGCCTGATCGGCTCGCTGATCCTCTCAACAATTCCTCGCATGTTCTGACGGCTTGCTGCGGACCTTGCAGGGCCTGGGGGGAATTACTAGAATGGCGGCGTTCATGCCGGTTTTCACCTGCTTCCAAGGAGTTCGTATGCCGCCGAAAAAGAAGCCTTCCGTCGGGCCCAAACAGGGCGGGACAAAACAGATAGCCGAAACGATGTCCGCTCCCTCGACGCAGGATTTCGAAAAACTCGGCGTATTATATCTGGGCCGCCCGTACGATCCTGAGGCTAAACAGCCAAAACCGGGATGGTTCCTCTACGACTCAAAAGATCTGGTCACCCACGCGGTGTGCGTTGGTATGACCGGAAGTGGAAAGACCGGCCTCTGCTTATCTCTGCTCGAAGAAGCGGCTATCGACGGTATTCCGGCCATCATCATTGATCCCAAAGGCGACCTTGGGAATCTTCTGCTTACCTTCCCCGATCTCAAAGGTGAAGACTTTCAGCCCTGGATCAATGAGGACGATGCAAAAAAGAAGGGCTTGTCCACTGCTGATTATGCCAAAGCTCAGGCAGAATTGTGGGCGAGCGGTCTGGCCGCGTGGAACCAGGACGGCGCACGCATCCGTCGCTTGCGGGATGCCGCCGAGTTCGCCATCTATACGCCGGGAAGCCAGGCGGGGTTGCCGGTTTCGATTTTGAAATCCTTTGCGGCGCCGCCGGGCGACGTCCTGAGCGATGCCGAGGTCCTGCGGGAACGAATCATGACTACGACGACGGGTCTCTTGGGCCTGCTCGGAGTCGAAGCCGATCCGATACGGAGCCGCGAGCACATTCTCCTATCAACGATTCTGGATCATTTCTGGAGGCAACAACAGGATCTCGATCTTGCGGCTCTGGTCCGGGCTATTCAAACACCCCCGGTGAACACCGTCGGAGTGATGGACCTGGATGCCTTCTTCCCCGCCAAGGAACGGTTTGCATTGGCGATGAAGATGAACAATCTCCTTGCCTCGCCGGGATTTCAGGCGTGGATGGAAGGAGAGGCACTGGATATCCAGCAGCTGCTGTACAGTCCTGCAGGAAAGCCCAGAATGGCGATCTTTTCGATCGCACACCTCAGCGATGCGGAACGGATGTTTTTTGTTACGCTGCTTCTGAGTCAAATGATCGGGTGGATGCGGGCGCAATCCGGGACGACAAGTCTTCGGGCCCTGCTCTACATGGACGAAATATTCGGATATTTTCCGCCGGTGAGGAATCCACCGTCGAAATTGCCGTTGCTCACGTTACTGAAGCAGGCACGGGCGTTCGGGCTTGGCGTCGTGCTGGCCACGCAAAACCCGGTCGATCTCGACTACAAAGGGTTGGCCAATACGGGGACCTGGTTCATCGGCCGTTTGCAAACGGAGCGGGACAAGGCACGCGTCCTCGAAGGGTTGGAAGGCGCATCCTCGGGAGCGGGAATGAAGTTTGACAGAGCCCGCATGGAGAGTCTGCTGGCCGGCTTGGGGAATCGTATTTTTCTGATGAACAATGTGCACGAAGACGAACCCGTCGTGTTTGAATCCCGGTGGTGTCTCTCGTATTTGCGCGGCCCGCTCACTCGCGCGCAAATCAAGCAGCTCATGGACCTCCAACGGTCTGACGCCGCTCTGCCGTCATCGTCGGGCAAGGTGGCGCTTCGTGAGCAGGGTGGCGCTCGCCCTTCCGTTGCGCCTGACGTGCCTCAGTTTGTCGTCCCGGTCAGAGGCTCGCGCCCGAACAATGCCGGGCTGGTCTATCGGCCGATGGTCATGGGAAGCGGTCGGCTCAGGTTCGTCGATGCCAAAAGCGAAGTAGACGACGTGAGGGAAGTGACGCGGCTGGCCGAGTTCGGAGACGGCGCCGTGACGGTCGACTGGGATCAGGCGTCGGCCCTCAACGTTTCCGTGACTGATTTGGAATCCGTTCCGGACGAGACCGCCCGATTTCTTCCACTCCCTTCTGCGGGAGCAAAAGCGAAAAGCTATGCCGGATGGAACAAAGAGTTCGGTGCCTGGTTGTTCCGTACACAAGGCATAGCGGTGCTCAAAAGCCCAAGTACCGGCGCGGCGTCCAAGCCGGGAGAGTCCGAGCGGGATTTCCGCGTGCGATTGCAGCAAGCCGGCCGCGAGCACCGTGATGAGGCCGCCGAGTCGCTGAGGCGTAAGTATGCTCCGAAAATCGCCTCATTGCAGGAGCGTATCCGCCGAGCCGAGCAGATGCAGGAACGTCAACAGGCGGAGTCGCGATCGAGCCAGTTGCAGGCCGCAGTTTCGGTCGGAGCCTCCATCCTCGGCGCTTTCCTGGGACGAAAAACGTTGAGCGCAACCAACATCGGCCGCGCGACGACCGCCATCCGTGGAGCGGGCCGCGTGTTGAAGGAGGCGCAGGACGTCAGCCAGGCACAGGAGACTGTCACCGCGTTGCGGCAACAACTGTCCGAGTTGGAGAGGCAATTCGAATCCGAACGGGAAGCCCTCTCAGCCGCGACCGATCCGCTCGGTGAGAAACTCGACGTGGTGTCGATCCGGCCGAACAAAACCAACATTGCGGTCAAGCTCGTCGCCCTGGTCTGGGTCCCCTACTGGGAAGATGGACAAGGATTGATGACCGCAGCCTATGAATGACCGTCTTCCCTTTCTGCGCCGACCTCACCCTTGAGCCTGCGCGCGCAGGGTCTCGAAGAGCCGATCGGCCGGCTGGTCAGGGTCGGTCTTCACGTTGCGAAACACCTCATCGACGATGTGTGAGCCGAGCTTCCGGTACGATTCGAATTGCGATTCGTCGAAAAACTGGTCCGCCGTCGATTCGTGCGGAAATGCCGGATGGCTGGCCGCATAATCGAGGATGTCGGTCGGTTCCTGCCCGCTCAGTGAAGGCTTGAGATACAATAGGAGGCCGCTCGGCGCTCCTGGATCCACCAGATCGTAACGGATCCTGCCGATCGCATGGTGACGCTCGCTGAAGGGCGATGAGTTCTGCCGGCGCAGTTTGCTCACGTCCATTTCGATTTCGATCCCCAAATCGATGCGGATCTTTCGAATCGCGTTCCCCAGATCGGAGAATCTCGACAATTGATCGCAGCCGGCATCGCTGACGACGATGATGTGGCAGCGCCTGCGGACCATTTCATAGAGCGCGAGGTTCTCGAAGTGGCCGCCGTCGGAGAGATAGACATATCGCCGCTCGTTATTGGTGAAGCCGAATGCCTCCGACAGGAGGGGGCCGACGGCGAACTCCGGACAGGATCTCTTGTAGGCCGTCCGGCCGGCCTCCCCCGGATTTCCCAGCCACCATCCCAGCCGGATGTTGAACAGCGTCAACAGCAGCGTGACGGCAGGAGAAGAGTGGTAGCCCATGTTCGGGCTTGCGGCGGCTCCCGAGATGGCCAGCGCGGTTCCGATCGTGATGGCTTGATTGACGGCCGGATTCTTTCCATATTCTCGCGTCGGACGGTAGCCCGGCGTCATATTCCCGCTCCCGGAGTGCAGAGGACTGACCGTGAACGACTGCGCCTTTCTTTGCTGCCAGGCGAGATTGCTCCCGTGGACGAGGTTCAAGGCGATGTTGACGACGTGGAACGGTTTCTGAACCGGCTTGCCTGCAGGCGCCAGCTCCGCCATTTGGAAGTTATCGTGCGAATCGAAACCGGTGAAGGCGTTGGGTTCACGATCCCGTCCTCGCGATGCCCCGAGATACGCACGGATGAGGCGATTGCGGTACATGGCATGAAGGGAAAATTTGTTGATGTTGATGTAAAACGACATCAGGATGGCAAAGAGCCCCATCCCGGTCATGAACTGCCCCACCGTATTTGACGAGGCGTTATCCAAGATGACGGAATTGGCCCATGCGAGCAGCATGAGCACCAGCACCACCGTCAGCGGGGCCAGCAGAAGCAGATAACTCTGGACCCCGATCCTCGCCCACCAACTCGGCCGCTCGTCGTCGCGCCGTACCGCGGTTTTTGAACCGAATCCGAAGAGGATGGTCAACAGTCCCGTGATGCCTCCAGCCGACGTGAGCCATCCTGGAATATAGGACAGGATGTGCGGCCCAAAAATCGCGATGCCGGAAATGCCGGACCAGGTGGCTGTTGCAATCAACGCCCAGGATCCTGAACGGCCCCACCATTCCCGGTCGTCATCGCCGGTCGCACGGCTCGAGATACCGATGAAGAGAGCGGCGGCGAGGAGAAACAGCGACAGAAAGGCCGGCACGGCCACGCAGGTGTACCAATTTTCGAACTGAGGCACGTCGTAGAGCGGTTCCGCCTTCATCAGCGCGAGCCACAGCAAGGCGCCGCCGAGTAACCCGCTGAGGGCGATCGTCAAGAGTTCCAGGTACCGCCACATATCGTTCCACGGTCGTCTGAGAATCAAGGCGGCGATCACCCAGGCGACGGTGTGCATGATCGCGGCTCCCGCCGCCAATGTCACCGGGGTAGACAGCCCGTAGAGCGTCATGTGATCGAGCGTGCGGCCCGATTGGAGATACCAGTGCCATGCCAGGGCTAGACACACCGCGCCCACAACGAGGGGAGTGAGGCACAGCGCTAGAAAGGCCGGCTGTCCTTCGATCTGTTTCCAGATAGGGGCTGAACGCAGCTTGTGCAGGCTCGGCCTGCAAACATGCAGATACACCAGATTGATCAATAGGAGCAGGCTTCCCAATGTGGCGGCGGTTCCAGCAATGGCATCTGAATGGGGGATGCGAAGGACCGATCGGTAGAGCAGAGGCCAAGCCAGGAAGGCAAGAAGAAACGGGATGAAGACCAGCCAATTTAGAATCAAGTTTCTCAGATAGGTGCCGACGAGAGTCCACGAGTCAGCGGACAGCAAGCCCAAACGAGGAGTCAAGTAGTTACTGTAGGCGCGAAGGTAAGCGATCGGCAGAGGCTCGATGCAGTCAGGCTTCGGTTCGAAGCGCAATTCATCGGCGACGCCTGCGAGTCCGCGCCGGTGATTGCGGATCCACGCCGACAGCCAACTCCCGATGTATCCCCCTCCCGAGACCGTAGACAGGTAATCGAATCGTTCCAGAACCTTGAGACGGGCCAATCCCTGCATGACGCCCAATGCGAACGTCGCGCTGCGTATGCCGCCCCCGGAGAGACAGAGCGCCATGCGCGGGCGGGTCAACGTATGAATGCGGGAATAGATCGCGGCGAGACGGTCGGCTTCGGACGCCGCCGGCCTGGGGGAAGCCAGCGGACCATGGATGGCGGTGTACTCCTCTTCGAGGACATGGGAAAGGTCAAAGGGGCCGTGTTCGTGAGAATCAGCAGCCATGTGCGCCTGCGATCATTTCGCTTCGAGAAAGCCCACGATGCGATGACGGTACTGCTCTACCACCTTGCGGGCGGCTTTGAGGAGTAAATCGCCATGACAAGGGGTCTTAATTTTGAACAAGGTCGGGATCACACTGACTGCCTGCTGAATCTGCTTCGGCGTCACATCCGTTGAAAAGTCTTTGCGACAGCTCTCCGGCAGATCTTGATACCCGGTCCATTCGGCATCGACGTGTTTCAAGACCACGATCCGCAAATGAGCAAAATCCGGCAACACCACTCCCTGCGTCCTCAAGCTGTGCCAGAGTAGCGTCTGATAGGTATTGGCTCGTTCTTCCATGATCCCCACGATGCGCGACGGATCCTCACGGAATACCTGAAATCCCTTGTCGTTGCCATCCAGCTCCGGGCCTCCCGCATCGAAGGGAAAAGACGTGTCGATAACGATGATGAGCCCGCGCTTGGTGGAACCCTGCGGGATCTTCTTGAGAAAGAGGGTGGTCAGCGATTCTGTCCCGAGATTATCGAACAGCCCCCCGTCCCCGATGTGCATATAGGTCGGGGATCCTTCAATGCGGTAGGTCACCGGCCCGACGACTGGCGGAAAGGACGCCGATGTCGCCACGGCGAGCGACAGCCGGAGATTTCTGTAGTCGGCTCCTACACGTTCGAACGTGAGTGGCAGAAACTGCCGGCTGGCCTTGTCGAGTCCCTTCTGAATGATGGCCATGCCTTCCGGAGTGACGGGCACGGGCCGGTCCGGTTTCTTCAATTCATCGATCAGAATGTCGATGAAATCGTAATCGAAGTCTGCGGCGGGCAGCGTGGTAAAGGCAAAGCGCCGGCCGGAGTTATACACCGTTCCGTTCAGGATGACTCGCGGGATATCTCCACGGTGTTCCCTTTCGTAGACCTGGGCGAATGTCATGTCGTGCAGGAATTGCGCATCCCATACCTCGGAAAGGGAATAGGCCAGTTTGGTCGGGTTGAAGGCACGGAAGTACGCCAACTGCCGAACGACTCCGCGCTCCTGAAAATTGGTCTGCATGGCCGTCTTGTAGCCGGAGAAAAACTCACGATATCGAGGGGACAGTCCTTCCCCTGTCAGCATCGGTTCAGCCCTCGGCGGCTTGTTCGCGATATAGTATGCCGTGGCAAGGCTCCCACCCGACACGCTGGACATATAGCTCACGGTCTCCAGTACGCTCCGCCGCGCGGCGCCTTGCTGGACTGAGGTTTCCGCCAGAGCTTCCAACGCGCCGGCGGCGAACGTCGCCGCACGGCTCCCACCCCCGGACACCGCCAGCCCGACGAGCAGTTCTTGATCCTCCAATGGCGCGAACAGCGCGGCGGCATCTTTTGGTTGAGCGGGCAGGTCGTGGATCTTCGCGAAGCAACCGGTGAGCGTGAGACACAGCAGCGCACCGATAACAACAGGCGAGTCGTTCATAGCTCCATCTCCCATAATGAATGCGGCGTGCCGCAATCGATTCAGCCGGCAGATTCCCGAATGAGCCCGCGGTGCGCCATCGGCCGCCGGGTCTGTTTCACCCGGAAGTAGCAGAACCCTTCGTGCTCGATAAGTTTCCGCGCAATGATGCCTCCTGCAGCTTCCAGGGAAGCCGCCAGGGTTTCGTTTCCTGTTCCGAAGACTCCGGCCCCACGGACGACTTTTCCCACCTCTGCCGTCACGGCGGCTTCTGCTCGCAAGGCGTCGCGCGTCACTCGAGCCAGGGCGTCCAGCGGGATGGGCGGATGATCGGCGCTGAATTCCGGATACGGCGGAATGTCCGGCGGCCACGATATCTGCAGAGCGGTGGCTCCGCTCACCGCTGGAACTTGGAACGCTGCGTCGAAGAAGGCCTCGAGAAAAATCCTGGTCAGATCCGCGGTGATACCCTGCGACGTCACCGCCTTCGCAACGCTGCGCAAGGGACGGTCGGATGTAGAAAGGTCGTGGGAGAGACCTGGAAACATGAATATGTTGCCGTTGCGATCGACGAACCCGCCCGACATGGCGGACTTGTTCGCCGATGCGTGAAGCTGGGCGGCAATGTTCCCGAAATACGCCTTGTTATAGGCGGACAGCAACAGGGTAAAGCGCGACACATCGCGCTCCAGATCATCTTCGTCGAAGTCCAAGTGGGCGTGCCAGCGATTGATGGCGGCAACCACTTTCCGGAGGAGGCTCACATCGAGCCGCCGGTTGGGTGATTCCTCCAACTCGAACACGATGGTCTGCAGGCCGTTCAGGCCGTCGGCTTCCTGTGGTTGCCGGTTCAGCAGATGCTTCACCAGCTTTGCGACGGGATCGACGGTTTCCTGCGCCTCAGAGGTCTGTTTCTTCGGCGGCGCCACACAGGCGACGTATTGTTGGATCGCGCGGTCATCTCCAGCGAGCTTTTCGCGAAATGACGCTCGATGGAGATCCAAGTTCTGCCGAAGATCGAGCACGGAAGATGTGCAAGAGGTCAGGCACAGGAGGCCGGTCAAAGGAAGCAAGCCGCGAAAGAGAGGCATGTGCGTCATCCCATCCACACTGGTTGTTGTCCATGCCCTCGCAGGTAATGTCCGTAAAACGACTCGACCTCTGATCGGCTGCTCGACCGGACCGTGCGGACTAATGTTTTTTGTCCTTTTGCATGATCTTATCCGTCCAGGCCAGGAGAATGGCCGACCCGAGAAACGTCATATGAATGAAAATCTTCCATTTGATGTGTTCGGGATCCTCATTGGCCACGTTGACAAAGGCCTTCAGCAGGTGAATGCTGGAGATCCCAATCAGGGAAGCCGCCAGTTTGACCTTGATCGTGCCGGGGTCCACGTGGCTCAACCAGTCCGGTCTATCGGGATGGCCGTCGAGATCCAGTTTGCTGACGAACGTGGCGTAGCCTCCGATCACGACCATAGTCAGGAGATTGGCGACCATGGTGATATCGATCAGGCCGAGGACGCCGAGCATGAACGTCGTTTCTTCCAGCCGATGGATGTGCGTGATCATTTCCCAGAGTTCGCCCAGAAATTTGTACGCGTACAGCGTTTCTGCGACGATCAACCCTCCGTACAGAGGAGCCTGGATCCAGCGGCTGGCGAACACGACGATTTCGAAGGCGTGCTCGACGGGATGATCCTTGAGATAACGCGCGCTGCGAATGTCATCCTGTTCTAGATGGCCGTCGGACATCACATCTCCTTGGCGGTGGTGCGTGTTGAGTAGGCGCAACGAAGGACTGGCACGATTCGTTGCGGGCGTATCCTAGAGGCAGGCCATCGTCGTGTCAATTGCGTCCGAATGGACCGGGTCATCGCGAGCGACGGAGGCAGCAATGATGCGCTGTCGTCGAGCCGGCAGTTATGTCACATCGGCGCGCGATGAAGGAGCCTTGAAGCTTCCCGCGTACAGCGCGGCCACCTGGGAGCGGCGTCCGATCTGAAGCTTGGAATAGATATTGGCCAGATAATTTTTTACGGTTTTTTCACTTAGATTCAGCTGTCCGGCGATTTCCTTGTTCGTCATGCCGTCCGCCACGAGCGGCAGCAGGCGTTGCTCCTGCGGGGAGAGCAACGGCCGTTTCGACGGCCCTCCCGACGCGGAAGACTGCTTGAGCCACTGCACGCCGTACTTGGTAAGTCGCGGGTCCACCAACGGCTGACCGCAGGCCACGGTTCTGATGGCGCGGATGAGCGCATCGGACGCGATATCCTTCAGTACATAGCCGTGTGCACCGGAGAGGATGGCCTCGAGCACGGTATGATCGTCGGCGAAACTGGTCAGGAACAACACCTTTGTCCCGGGACACGACGAGAGGATTTCTCTCGCGGCCTCGACGCCGCTTCCGTCCGGCAAACGGATATCAAGCAGCACCACATCCGGTTTCAGACGAAGGCTCATGGTCCTCGCCTCCTCCTTTCCGGCCGCCTGTCCCACCACTTTGATGCCTGGCGTGAGACCGAGCACCGCCCCCAGTCCGATCCGGACGACCTCATGATCGTCCACGATGAGCAGCCGTATGACTTTTGATTTTTGAGCGTCCATGTTATTCAACTCCTGGCAGTTCGACGGTGATACAAGTGCCACGACCCGGTGCACTTTCGAGCACCAGCCGCGCGCGGATGTTCTTCGCGCGGGCCGCGATGTTCATCAATCCGTGTCCATGGATGCGCTTCCGTTTGGGGTCGAATCCGATGCCGTCGTCGGAGATCTGCATCACCACGGAGTTCGATTCGCGGCGAAGGGAAACTTGCCGGTTCGCCGCCTGTCCGTGCCGGACGCTGTTGCTCAGCGCCTCCCTGGCGATGTTCAACAATTGTTCCGCCTGCACCGGAGAAATCGCTTCGATGACGCGGTCTTCCACGGCGAGGTCCGCCGCTTTCCGGTCGTTGGAAGAAAATGAATCCACGATTTGGCGCAGGGCTTGCCGGAAATTCATCGAAGGGCTCGGTCCCTGCTTCAGGAGGGCGATGAACGTTCGCACATCCGTCACCAATTGATTGAGTTGGTCGATCGCCTGAGTCATGTAGGTCTTGGACCGGCGAATCGATTGTCCGGCCACGAGTTTCCCGGCTTCCAGTTGCATGCCCACTGCATAGAGCGACTGCAGGATATTGTCGTGGAGGTCTTGACTGAGCCGTTCCCGCGATTCCGATGCCTGTTTCCGTTCCGTGATGTCCTGGACGACCGCCAAGAGCAGGGGGCCAGGATGGTTGGGCATGTCCACTCCGGTGGCGCGGACCGATACCCAGATAGTTTCCCCGGTTTTCTTGATATAGCGCTTTTCCAAGGCATACTCGGACCGCATGCCATGATACAACTCGTCCGTCAGAGCCACGTTTTTCGGGAGGTCGTCGGGATGGATATACAGATGATAGCTGTGTCCGACGACCTCCGATTCCGGATATCCGGTGAGGTCGCAGAATGCTCGGTTGGCCGAAAGCAGGCGTTGCTTATTGTCCAGGATGACGAGTCCCACGGGGGCCTCCTCCACAAACCGCTGCAGACGGGCCTCGCTGACCCGCAACGCCTCCTCAGCCCGTTTTTGCTCGGTAATGTCGGACCCGACTGTCACGACACATTTCACGCCGTTGAGCTCGATCAATTCGGACGAAACCAGGCAACGCCGCAACGAACGTTCCTTCGTATAAAAGTCCATCTCTTGATTGCGCAGCGATCCCGCTGCGACCAGCCGCTTCAGGAAGTCCGCTCGGCTGGACAACGTAGGCCAGAGACCGAGATTGAGGGTCGTCTGCCCAACCACTTCGTCGCGGCGGTACCCGAACAGGCGCAGCGAGGCCTCGTTGATTTCCACGCACCGTCCCGTGTCCAGTTCGGTCACGATGATCGGATGCGGACTCATGCGGAAGGCCTTGCTGAAGCGTTCCTCGCTGGTTCGTAACGCCTCCTCGACCTCCTTCCGGGCCGTGATGTCACGGACGACACAGGCGACAGTGGCTTTGACGAGCCCCGCTGCGGGGATGCGGCTCAAGACAGCGGAAAAATAGTGACGATACCCGCTGATCGCCAAATCATATTCGATCGCTCGGGTCTCGCCGGTGTCCAGCACCTGTCGGATCACTTCCAGATGCGCTCCACCCTGTTCTACGCCAAAGACATCCGTCAGGGCTTTGCCGATAATGTCCCGTCTCGGCAGGGCCAGCATGGCTTCATTCTTCGTCCACACATTGAGATAGGTCCCGGTCTCGTCGAATTCAAATGCAAGGTCATCGAGAGCGTCGAGGAACGACCGGAGCCGGGCTTCACTTTTCACTTGGGCGGCCTCCGCCCGCTTCAGGTCGGATTGGTCCACATACAGACCGACAGCGGTGGATGATCGCCCCGATTCGGCCGGTACGAAGACCGGCCACAACAACAGATCCAGTATGGATCCGTCTTTGCGACACCGCCGGAGTTCGATCGGGCCGGTGATGTCCCCCAGGAGCCCCTGCTCCCAGAGCACAGAGGCCGCGGCTTCCTCGCCATTGGGAATATACGGCAGTTCGCGCCCCAGGACCTCCTCCTCTGTCCAACCGAAGAGACGCGTCGCGGCCTGGTTCCAGGTCGTGATCCGGGCATTCTCATCCAGACTCACGAGGGGAAGCGGAGATTCCCGCACCAGCGTGGAAAGCAGTTGGGTGGTGTGCCGGTGCTCCGTGACATTTTCACAGACGACCATGATGACCAATCCTCGGTGGGGATCGACTGCCGCGCGGGCGCGCTCGTGGACCCACAGCCGGCTGCCGTTCTTCCTGACCTTCCGGATCTCCCATTCGAATGTGTCGCCTGGATGCGAGGAGCACGTCTTCAATTGGCGGTGGATCGTCTCATGATCGCCCGATTCAAACACGGTCAGTACTGATTTCCTGACCAGCTCGTCTCGACGATATCCGAGCTGTTCGGCGCCATAGGTGTTGACGGACAGGACGATGCCGTCGGGAGACAGAATGAAATACATCGAGGGGTTGTTGTCGTAAAGAAACTGAAACTGCTGCTCGCTCTCCCTGAGGGCCTCCTCCGTCCTCTCCCGCTTGCGAAGTGCATGCTCCAGATCATCGACGGTGCGCTGCATGGTCTCGACGATCGTTCGGACTTCCGTCAGGAGGCTGTTCTCAGTGCCGTGTGCCTCGGAGAACGGCGCCGCGGGTCCATTGCTTCGCGCATTCGCACGGGTGGCATGATCGAAAAGCTGTCGAAGGCGTACCAGTTGGGTCTTGAGGGATTCGATCTCGACAGACGAGGGAGAAGATGTCGAAAGCGGACGCTTCAGCATGTACGTGCCCCGCTGCAAACCTCCGACCCTCAAGACACACAGCGGACGCGAATGAAGGTCGAAAGGGACGTTCAGCCCGTTAGCATAGAGCCGGGTGCCTTGTAATTGCTAGGTGGAAGCGGAGGAGGACTCAAATGCACTTCAGGCGACGGTCCGACAAGACGGGTATGCCGGGGAAGTCAGTGTGGGCTTCCCGGATAGGTGGACTGGCTCTCTCGGACGAACCAGGCGACGGCTTCTGTCCTGCGCTTGACGTTGAGCTTCTCAAAAATATTGGCGAGGTAGTTTTTAACCGTCTTATCACTCAAATTAAGTTGCGCGGCGATCTCTTTATTGGTTTTGCCTTCGGCGAGCAATGGAATGATGAGCCGTTCCTGGGGAGACAGGGGGGTACGGGGAGCCGAGGGATGTTCCTGCCCCGGTTGCATACGAATCCAATGCAGGGCTCGTTGCGTGATCCTGGGATCCAGATATCCGCGGCCTTCGGCCACCGCGCGAATGGCCCTCACGAGGTCGTCCGTTCGGACGTCTTTCAGCACGTACCCGTGCGCGCCGCTTCGAACGGCGGAGACCACAGTCGAATCTTCCGCGTAACTGGTCAGGACCAGGATGCGTACCTGAGGGAGCACAGCCAACAATTGGCGGCAGGTATCCAAACCCGAGGCATCCGGGAGCTTCACGTCGAGGAGCACCACCTGCGGCTTCACCCGTGCAACGACGGCCACGGCTTCCGCGACGCTGCCTGCTTCTCCGACGATCTTGAAGTCCTCTTCCAGACCGAGGAGGGAGCGCAAACCGTGGCGTACGACTTCGTGATCATCGACGATGACGATTCTCGTATGGGCTGGTTTCATACAGAGGCGACCATCGGTTCCAAGGTAAACTCCGCGAGTACGCTGGTTCCGCCCCCGGCCTCAGACCGCACGGACAGATGTCCGCCCAGTTTCTTCGCGCGCGCGACCATATTGGCCAAACCGTAGCCTTTTGTACCGACCCGATCCTGCGGAAACCCGATTCCGTCGTCCAGAATATGAAGACGCACCTTGTTCCCTTTGGTATGGAGTGACAAGGTGATGCGGGAGGCTTTGGCATGCCGGACGCAGTTGCTGACCGCCTCTCGGACGATTTTCAAAATTTCCTGTTTCTCTTCGAGCGTTAAAAGCGTCATAGCCTCCGCGTGAATGTCATCGACAATCTGAATTCGGGCCGCCTGGCGGTAGGTGCTGATCAACGTTTGCAGTTCCGATGAGAGGTCGAATTCTTGAACAGTTCCCGATTCGAGCATGCGGACCATACCTCGGACTTCATGAATCAGGGTATTCAACTGTTCAACGACGAAATCCCCCATGCTATTGACATTTTGTGAGACTGATGATTGCTGCCGGCGTGATGTTTCGATTCCCAGGCCGATTGCATAGAGGGATTGAAGCACGACGTCGTGAAGATCGCGGCGAATCAACTCCCTGTCATAAAGCAATGACGTCAATCGTTCCTCGGTGGCCTTGAGAGCGGTGGTAAGTCCCTCTCCTTCATGGAGCAGTTGATTGACGGGGTTCGTCGCCCATGATCGCTGGCCGTCTTCCTGTAAAGGCAGGTATTCTCCAGACTTCTGGTTGCGCTTTTTGTATCCGTCAATGACCTGAAATCCACGTCGTATTGTCACGGTTGGTCTCGTCTCCTCTCGGTTCGGGCGATTTTTCTGAAAGCCCTGGATAGTTCCGTCCCCGCGCGTCGTATGGCGCGCGTACTGATGTTTACGGGATTCCCTCCGTCCCCGTCACCTGGCGTACACGCCAGGTGACGATTGCCGGGCATTTTGGTCATGTGGTGCCTAAATGCTGGCAATTGTCAAAAAACAGGAGGTTCCTATGCAGGTTATGCAGGAAATCCGGCCGATCGAGTTCATGGAGGACGAATTGCTCGTCAAGACTTTGACGGACGAAGACGAACTAAAAGCATCGTTTCATCTGCGTCACCAGGTATTTGCCGAGCGTCTCAAATGGGTCGGATGTAATCAAGACCGACTTGAAATAGATACGTATGATTCCTTTGCCACCTCAGTAGGGCTGTTTGACGGGGCACAACTGCGAGGGGTATTCCGGATGGTGGCTCCGCCTTATCCGTTCATGCTCGAGAGCGAATTTCGTTCCTGCCTGGCTCCCGGAAGTGAGATCAGAAGGGAGCGGGATACGGTCGAAATTACCAGGCTGGCGATCGACCCGACATTATCCGACCGCGGACTCTCAATACGGTTCATGCAGGTTCTTTTTAAAGGGGTATACCAATGGTCGATTCAGAACGACGTGCGCTTTCTCTACATGGTGGTTGAAAAGCGGTTTCTCAGGGTCCTGCGAGGAATGGGATTTTCCTGTGAGGCGATCAGTCAGGCCGTCTGCATTCCTCCGGCTGAAGCGCTGTCCATTGCTGCCGTGCTCGATTGGCAGCGTTTCCGTGAAGTGTGTCCGGTCGAGAACCCTGCCTTCTATAACTGGATTGATATCGTGGATGGATCGACGGTGTTTGAAAAGAGCGGATTTGTGGCGAAGGATGCTAGGGACAACTATACCGAGACTCGCATGCCGCGGAGCCGGTGGGCTCGTGTCAAAGGAAGGCTGGAGACGGAGAAAGGACTGGCTGTGGCCTGATCTCAGGTGGTCCGGACGACGAATGGACTATTCGTCCGCTAACAAGCCGTTTTCGATGGCAAACGCGACAGCCTGAGTCCTCGAATTGACGTCCAATTTCATGAAGATGCTCTCCACATGAAAACGGACCGTCCGCTCGCTAACGCCGATGATACGGGAAATTTCCCAATTTGTTTTTCCCTGTTTCATCCACATCAGCACCGTCATTTCCCGCGGGGAAAGACCTTTGACCCTGTTCGAAACGGGAGTATTGATGTTCGCGATCATAATCCTGTGAAGATAGGGGATGAGATATTCCAACAGGCTCTTGTACCGGATCGTACTTGCCGCGTCCCCCCCGGCAAATGAGAAGAACGTCGCATATCTGCCGGTACGTTCCCGCATGCCGGTGGTCAGTCCGTGCGTCAACCCATAGGACCGGGCTTCCTCGATGAATTCCATCTGTCTTGCAGAACTCTTTCCCGAATAGGTCTGAGTCCACACTTGGGTTTCACACGAGGTTAAAAAAGACTGGAGCACGGGATCAACCGCGGCATATCCGTTCTTGCCGTAGCTGTACAACCAGTCGTTCGAATAGCTGACGTTCAAGACACTGTTGAATTCCTTGAAGTGTCCTTTTGCCGTCAGTTGTGCGACTCCGCCGATGACGCGGGGACAGTCGACGGCCTGTTGAATGAGTTGCAAAAGATGATAGACGTCGTCACCCGTAGAGGCATCCAACGCGTGATGAAGAACTTCAGCGATGTTTTGCGTTTCACGCTTGGACAGGCCGGAGAACAGGTCGGCAGGAAACGGACGACGTTCCTCGATGGGACCGATCGAATTCGACCAGGGCCTATGTCTGGCGATACTGTGCGCGTTCGGGTGTGATGTCCAGTTTCCTCCCCTCTGGATGAAAGGAAACTCTCCGGAAAGCGCACTATCAGAAACCAGATATTCCTGTCCGAGGGGCTCACTCATTGGCAGACTCCCGGGTAAATAATGGTGACCCTGTTCTGAACAGCAAATCGGCCACAGTGTAGGGTAGACTGCTTGCAATATCAACAATTGACATAGGGTTATTCGAAATAGACCAAACAGCCCTATTGATAGGGCTGTTTGGCCCTTGTCGTGAACAGCCGATCCATGTACCTCCAGCCGGCATTCTCAGAATCCCACAACCGGATCGGGAGGGGTTGAGGGTGAATGGTCGCGGCTGGCAGGCGGGCCTGCTGTTATTGGTGTTGATTCATCCGCATCCTGCATCCGGCCAGGCCCTACGGTTTCAACCGCAAAGCGCGTCCGCAGCCGGCCAAGGCAATGCGTTCAGCGCTCAGGCGGATGATCCATCCGCGATTCACTACAATCCTGCAGGGCTCACACAGGTCGAGGGCATGCAGGCGATGTTCGGAACGGTCCTTCTCGGCGGGTCAGTCAAATACAACAGCCCGGGTGGTGTGGATACACGCGGAGATTTCGGAGGTAGTGTCGTATTTCCTCCACCGAGTCATACGTACTTCAGTGCCAATCTCGGATCTCTCGGTGCCAAAACTCTTTCTGCCTTTACCGTGGGGCTCGGATTGACGTCTCCATATGGTCTCAGCACCAGATATCCCGTCGATGGCCCATTCAACACCGCGGTAACCTCGGCAGCGCTGCCGATGATCGATATCAAGCCAACGCTTGCATACAAATTGAACGAAGATCTGTCGTTCGGCATCGGCGCCGATATCTATACGTTCGCCGGTTTTCTGGGAGAGGGCCATGCAGAGCAGCGTCAGATTTGGCCTGGCGGACTCGGTGTGCCGGCAGGGGCCTCGCTCGAGTTCTCCGGCAAAGGGACAGGCGCCGGATTTGTAGCGAGCGCATTGTATACGCCTTTGCGAAATCCCGAAGGCAGGGCGGTGGCTTCCATCGGGCTGGTGTACCACAGTCAGGCATCGGTTCCATTGAACGGCTCCCTACTGGTGAATGGTGGGAAAATTGCCGATGCATCGACCACTATGGTCCTCCCGCAAATCTTCACTGGGGCGATGGCCATCTGGCCCGTCAGGACCACCGAGCGAGAATGGAAGCTGGAACTGGATGTAGACTTCGTCGGGTGGAAATCCATGCGGAATCTCGACGTCCACCTTTCCAACGGCACGACGATTCCTCAACCCCAACAATGGAAGACCGTTCCGGTCGTATCGGTCGGGACCGAATACAGATGGCGTGACCCCTCGTGGCTGACCTCTTGGGAAGTGACGATGCGGACGGGCTACACGTATACGAAAAATCCCGTTCCGGACGCGACGTTCAATCCGGCCATTCTGTCCTTGACGGCTCACACGATTTCGCTTGGCGCCGGATTGCTGTGCAAAGGTGCCGGCCATTTTTTCGGAGTCGTCCCTTGCTCGGGCGAATCAGCGCTGTGGCCGAAGGCGGTCGGCCTTGATGTCGCGTATCAGGAATGGATCTACGAGTCGCGTACCGTGACCGGAAATAACAATCCTACCGTCAACGGACGGTACAATGCGTTCATCCATTTGGGAACCGTCAGTCTGCAGATGAGATATTGAGAACGGGCGAACGTGGGGGATTCGTTGCCAAGTATTCCACGGAAGCAGCTGAGAAATCCTTCGGCTTGATTGACTTCCTTGAAAGAGCACGGTAGGTCAGGAGGCGGTATAGGTCGGAAGATTCTAGGATGCCAGGCTGCGGCGAAGTTCCCGCAATGTTCTTTCATCCAACCCTGCCTGACGCAATGCGTCGTCGCTTGCACGAGTGATATCCTCTACGCTCTGAAAGTGCTTCAACAGCTTGGTCCGTGTAATCGAGCCTACGCCGATAATTTGATCCAGACGGGAGGATACGAGGGTCTTCCCACGCAGCTTGCGATGAAACGTGATCGCAAACCGGTGGGCTTCGTCTCGAATCCGTTGAAGCAGGTGCGTGGCCGGTGACTGAGGCTTGAGAAGAATAGGATTTTTTCTGCCTGCCAAAAAGACCCGCTCGTCTTTATCCCCGCGGGCCTTCGCCAGACCGAGAATCGGCAGATGCGGTTTACCGGCCTGCTTCAGTCCTTCCATGGCCGCAGCGAGCTGGCCGAGACCCCCATCGATGAGCACGAGATCCGGCAGCGCCAGATCCTCGACGGTCCCATACCGGCGGCTCACCACTTCACGCATGCTGGCAAAATCGTTGGCTCCGGTGACCGTGACGATTTTGAAGCGGCGATAATCGGATTTCTTCATCCGGCCCTGCTCCCAGACAACCATGGAGGCGACCGACTGGTTTCCCATCGTGTTCGAAATGTCGAAGCCTTCTATTCGGAGCGGCGGGGCTTCGAGATGCAGGAGCCGTTTGAGTTCGGCTCCGGCCTGACGATCGAGCTCTTCGTCGCGCAAATGCTCGGCCGCCGCCGCTGCGGCATTCTCCTCGGCAAGAAGCACCAGCTGGTGTTTGACGCCCCGCTCGGGAGCGATGAGACGGACCGTTTCGCCGCGCTTCTCCGTGAGCCAGCGGGCGATCAGCTCCGCATCGGGGATCTCCACAGGCACGAGTAATTCTCGGGGAGGCTGGCCGTCCTTATTATAGAACTGCTCGATGGCTGAACGGACCAGTTCTTCGTCCGCCGCATCCGCCGACTCAGGCCAGAAGAAATCTTTGCGTCCGATCAGCAACCCGCCGCGGACGAACAGCAATTGGAGATCGACCGCCGTCCCCTGCCGGGCGATGCCGATGACGTCCTGATCGGCCGAGACAACCTGTGTGATCCGCTGTTTTTCGAGCGTGCGCTCGATCTTGAACAAACGGTCGCGCAGGCGGGCTGCCTCTTCGAATTCCTCGCGACCGGCATGCGCTTCCATCCGGCTCCGCAGATCCTCGACGAGCTCCCGATCCTTCCCCTCGAGGAAATTTCTGACCTGCTTGACGATGGCATGGTAGTCGGCTTTGGACTGTTGGCCGGTGCAGGGAGCCATGCAGCGCTTGATCTCGAATTCAATGCATGCTCGTTCGGCATGGCCGTCGATATCGATGGTACATGTTGCCAGTGGAAATGCTCTCTTGATGACCTTCAGCGTTTCGCGCAATGCTCCGGCCGGTGTGTAGGGTCCATAATACAGGGCACCGTCTTTCTGGACCCGACGAACGATCGACAGGCGTGGGAAGTTATCTTTTACCGGCAGCCGCAGATAGGGATATTGCTTGTCGTCCCGCAGCACCACATTGAACCGCGGCCGGTGGCGCTTCACCAGATTACTTTCGAGGATAAGCGCTTCCAGTTCGGATCGTGTCACCATCGTTTCCAGATCGGCGACCTGCCCGACCATCAGCGATGTTTTCGCCGAGTGATCTGTGCCTTTCTGAAAATACGATCGGACCCGATCGGACAAGACGGCTGCTTTCCCGATATACAACGGCTCACCGGCGGCATTTCGAAAAAGATAGACGCCGGGTCGATCCGGCACATGTGCGAGCTTGGATTGCAGAAGGTCTTTCGTCATGGATTCACCGGCCATCCGTCAGGATACCAGGAAGTGGGGACGATTGCCCCCGGGAACGGAAGAGAAGAGGAATTGGAGAGGGACTATCGCAATGCCCGCAGGAATGAGGCGCTCAGCGTACCGCGGGCGACCTCGGCGACCGGTCCGGTCATGGTCAGATCGAAATCCGGCGCGACGTCGATATTGAGCGAGCCTCCAGGCATGTCGACGCGGACCGGGCTCTTGACCAGTCCCAGGCGAACGGCGGCACTCGCTGCCGCACAGGATGAGGACCCAGAGGCTTGGGTTTCACCCGCGCCGCGCTCCCAGATGAGGATGAAGAGTTTCTTCGGACCAGTGGGAACGGCAAGCTGGACGTTCGTCCGCCTGGGGAAAATGGAATGGTGTTCCAGCGCCGGCCCG